>JBEKFD010000046.1:0-24386 GCA_050013495.1 Occallatibacter sp.
GCATGCACGGCGAGTCGTGGGTGAATGACGCCATCCAGGAAGCCGATCTGCTCATCGCCTGCGGCATGCGCTTCGACGATCGTGTTACCGGCTCCACTTCTACTTATTCTCTGAAGTCGAAAAAAATTCACATCGAAGTCGATCCCGCCGAGATCAACAAGAACATCAAGGTCGATGTGGCGCTGGTTGGCGACCTGCGCGAGGTGCTCGAGCAACTGCTGCCGCGCATTTCAAGCCGCGACGGCTCCGAATGGATCAAGACCATTGAAGCCAGCAAGGGCGCAGTCGCCGTGCGCGACATCAAGAACCTGCCCGACCTGGGGCACCTCTACGCAGCGCACGTCATTCACGACATCTGGCGCATCACCGGCGGCAACGCAATCGTAGTTACCGACGTGGGCCAGCACCAGATGTGGGAGGCGCAATACTTCCACCATGAGCATCCCCGCTCGCTCGTCACCTCCGGCGGTCTGGGCACCATGGGATTCGCACTCCCCGCGGCCATCGGCGCAAAGTTCGCTTGCCCTGAAAAGGAAGTGTGGGTGGTGGCAGGCGATGGCGGCTTTCAAATGACCGCTGCCGAGCTATCGACCATTGTGCAAGAAAAAATCAAGATCAACATCGCCATCATAAACAACGGCTTTCTCGGCATGGTGCGCCAGTGGCAGCAGTTTTTCTATGACAGTAACTACGAGGCCACGCCGCTCATCAGTCCCGACTTTGTGAAACTTGCAGACGCGCATGGAATTCAAGGCCGCGCCGTCCGCACGCGGCCCGAGGTGGAAGCCGCCGTTAACGATGCGCGTTCCGCGACGGGTACTTTCCTCCTTAACTTCCTGGTCGAAAAGGAAGAGTCTGTTTACCCAATGATTCCCGCCGGCAGCGCGCTGCACGAAATGATCCGCCGCCCCGGCAAAGACCCGCTGCTCGAAACTCCGGATGATAGATAGAGCAGAGATCAGGGGTCAGAGATCAGAAATCATTTTCTGCGATGTACTAAGGAGCATGGTCGATGTCACATTCATTCCGCGATTTAATCGTCTGGCAAAGATCGATGCAGTTGACTTTAGCGGTCTATAAATTGACGCGAGACTTCCCGCGCGAGGAGATATACGGGCTGAGCAGTCGGATCAGGCGTGCAGCCGTTTCACTACCAAGCAACATCGCTGAAGGGCGTGGACGGTTGAACAAGGCCGAATACCGGCAGTTTCTCGGCATCGCAAGGGCTTCAAATTTCGAGTTGCAGACGCAGATTGAAATCGCCCGCGCTATTGGAATCGGAAACCCCTTGCTACTAAATGAAGCAGAAAGCCTGTCCCATGAAGTTGGAAAGATGCTCTACGCGATTCTGGATTCCACAAAGAAGCCGGGACCGCCGAAACTGATCTCTGATCTCTGATCTCTGATCTCTCTGAAAGGCCCTCATGCTGCATACATTCGTCGCATACGTCGAAGATCTGCCGGGAGTGTTAACGCGCGTAGCGTCGCTCTTCCGCCGCCTCAACATCAACATCAACTCGCTCACCGTAGGCCGCAGCGAGCGACCCGGCCTCTCGCGCCTCACGCTGGTCTGCGAAGCATCCGCGGAAGCCGGCCATCGCATCCGCGCCAGCTTGTTCAAGCTTGAGAATGTCGTTGACGTTGACGACATTGCCAAGGACCCTGCCGTCACGCGCGAACTGGCGCTCATCAAAGTAGCCGCCACGCCCAAGAATCGCTCGCAGATCTTCGATCTGGTCGAAGTCTTTCGCGCTCGCATCGTCGACCTCACTTCGGAGTCGCTGATGATTGAGATGACCGGCGTCGAGAGCAAGATCGAAGGCCTGATCGAAGTGCTGCGCGAAGATGACGGCCGCATTCTCGAAATCTGCCGCAGCGGCAAAATGACCATGCGCCGCGGCCGCCACGTTTCCAGCGTCCTCAAAGCCATGGGCGCTGGGCCCGATGAGCCGCCCGAGGTTGACGTCGATCCGGTGGAAGCCTTGGAAGAACATGTGCCCGGTGAGTCAGATTAACTAAGCCAGCAAGCTGACAAACGAAACAATTCGCACTAACTCTAACCCGCGCAAGCAAAGGAAAAAGAAGAAGACAATGGCTAAGACTTACTACGACCACGACGCCGACTTATCCCTCATCCAAGCCAAGAAGGTAGCCATCATCGGCTACGGCTCCCAGGGCCACGCCCACGCGCTCAGCCTCAAGGATTCTGGAGTCCATGTGAAGGTCGGCCTCGCTGCCGGCTCCAAATCCCGCGCCAAGGCGGAGAAGGCCGGCCTTGAAGTGGACACCGTTGCCGAGGCCACCAAGTGGGCGGACGTGGTGATGGTCCTGGTCCCCGATCAGACCGCTGCGAAGCTGTACGCCGAAGAGATCGGGCCCAATCTCACCGCCGGAAAGATGCTGCTTTTCGCGCATGGCTTCAACATCCACTTCAAGACCATCATCCCGGTCGCAGGTATCGACGTGGGCATGGCCGCGCCCAAGGCTCCCGGCCATCGCGTGCGCGAAGTCTTCACAGAAGGCGGCGGCGTTCCCGGTCTCATTGCCATCCATCAGGATGCGACCGGCCACGCCCACGCGCTGAATCTCAGCTATCTCAAGGGCATTGGCTGCACCCGCGCCGGCGTGCTCGAAACCACGTTCAAGGAAGAAACCGAGACCGATCTTTTCGGTGAGCAGGCCGTGCTCTGCGGCGGCGTCAGCGCACTTATCAAGGCCGGATTCGATACCCTGGTTGAAGGCGGCTACCAGCCTGAAAGCGCGTACTTTGAAGTGCTGCACGAGCTCAAGCTGATTGTCGATTTGATTTATCGCGGCGGACTGGCCTACATGCGCTACTCCATCTCCGACACCGCGGAGTGGGGCGACTACGTCAGCGGCCCGCGCGTCATCAATGCAGAAAGCCGCAAGGCCATGAAGGCCATCCTGACTGAAATTCAGGACGGCTCTTTTGCGAAGAGGTTCCTCGCCGACCAGAACTCGGGCCGCAAGGAGTTTTTGGCGTTTCGCGAAGCCGAAGCCAAGCACCCCATCGAGATTGTCGGCAAGGAACTGCGCGCAGCCATGCCGTTCCTTGATCCGGTCACGGTGGAGGAAGTAGCAAAGTCGCGGTAGTTATTCTGGTGCAAGACATGAAGACTCGGACGACCCACTGGTCGTCCGAGTCTTTTGGCTTGTAAACGATCGGTCCCGCAACTTCAGATCAAGGTGGGAACAAGAGCGAACAATTGGAGTGATTCATGGACCTTAATGAATTGCAGAATGCTGTCCTCATTCTGGCCGGGCTTCCGGGCTGCGGCAAGACAACGCTCATTGATTCCCTTAAGGCGAAGGGCTGGAGCACATTCGATGATTACAAAGCTGGCGCGTTAGATAACTGCTCAGCGTTCCACAAATCGCAACACTTTCAAAGCCTTATCGCCAACCTGAAGTGCGGACACAATTGTGCCATTTCCGATATCGATTTCTGCCATGCAGGCGCCCGCGCGGAAGCGATCCGTGTTCTACAGGACGAAATTCCCGGTCTTCGCGTTGACTGGGTATTCTTTTCGCGCGACGAGCGGGCATGCGAGGCAAACGTCAGAGTTAGAAATCGCGATTCCCTTCAATCTGATTTGAAAGCCCTTCGCCACTATGCCAAGGTCTACATCATTCCGAATGGAGTTCAAGAACGACCGGCCGTGAGTGGCAGCAATGAACCAGTTCCACCTTCGCCCGATGCCTCTTGAGCGGCTGGCTTGCTGTTCCCATTCATTGCGGACGGCGGGGTCACTCTTCGGCGAGCCTCTCGATTTGCGGCCCCAAATCTCTGCCACCATACAAAATTCGCAGGATGTCGACCCGCTCATCCTTAACTCGAAAGAGAATCGTCACCCTGCGTTCAAACCCCATTGTCCGCAATCCGGCAACGCGTCCCGGAACCGCCGTACCACGCATCGGAAGAGACGCCAGCGATCGACAGACGCGCTCAATCCGCGCCAGGTAGCCATCTGCAATTTCGAGGCTGGATTGCTCCACAATGTAGCGGAATAGCGCGTCAAGGTCCTCGACGGCATCCGCCCGGAAGTGGACTTCGTACCTCTCCAGAGCGCTCACTCAACCGCAGGACGGCCGTACTTGGTTCGCAAGTCCCTGAAAACCTGAGCCGCCGGAATGCTTGGCTCAGAATCGGCCAGAGACTCTTCCGCCAAGTGGACGAGCCATTCATTCGTGCTCATCTCTTCGCGCTCCAGCGCCAGCAATCCCGCCCGGATTACCTCGTCCGCCGAGGTGTACAAGCCGCTTTTGACCCGCTCTTCGACCGCCCCGCGCAGCGGACCCAAATCCACGACTAGCGTATTTTGAGCAGTCCCCATCTCAGCCTCCACAGCCCTGATTGTACCTCGAATTTTGAGTGTTCCGCTCCGATCAGGCTACTTCCGGTCCAGCCGAAACGCAGCCGCCTGGAAGTCTCCGCGAAAACCCTCGTCGAAATCGAGGCCGTGATTCATCCACCATGCCCCGCTCGCTGTTGCGGGCGTTCCAGGCTGCGCCTTGCCTTCGATGGCACTCAACGCATACTCCGCAGCCGGATCGAGGCCCTTCAATTTGAGCGTGGGAAAGGTGCGTCCTTTCTGCGTTGAATGAATGAATGCGAAAACAACCGACTGCGTCTTGTTGCTGTTCACCGTCTGCGTCGCTGAAAACTCGCTTTCGTTTCGCGGCGAAATCAGCCGATACAACGCACCCTGCACAATCGTCGGCTGCACTTGGTGGTAAGCCGCAATCAGCCGCTTTGCAGTTGCCATTTCCTCCGGCGTCCACCTCGCAATATCCGCCCCAATCCCCAGCGACCCCTGCATCGAGCTCAGCATCCGATAAGGGATCGAGGTGACGCGGATCTGGTGTTCGAGGTCATGCGGCGAGTCGGTCACCCACGCCATCATGATCTGCGGCGTGTATGCATAGGTGAATCCATCCTGAATCGTCAGCCGGTCAAATGGGTCGGTATTGTCCGAGGGCCACACTTCGTCCGTGTAGCGCAGAATCCCAAGGTCCACGCGGCCGCCGCCGCCGGAGCAATCTTCGATCTCCACATTCGGATGCCGCTTGCGCAGCTCAGCTAGAATTCCATACAAATTCTCGGTAAACGCAACATACACGCTCTTCTGCTCTAACGCCGGCAACTGGTCCCAACCCGGCTCGCTCCAGTTGCGGTTGTAATCCCACTTCAAGAACGCAATATCGTTCTCCGTCAGCAGATGGTCGAGAAAGCCGAGCACATAATCGCGCACATCGGGCCGCGCCAGATTCAGCACCAGCTGGTTTCGCGCCTCCGACTCAGGCCGTCCGGGAAAATGCAGCACCCAGTCTGGATGCGCACGATACAAATCCGAATCGGGATTTACCATCTCCGGCTCAACCCATAATCCAAAACTCATTCCCAGCGCGTGGACCTTGTCGATGAGCGGCTTGAGCCCATGCGGAAACTTCACCTGGTTCACATACCAGTCGCCCAGGCCCGCATGGTCGTTTCTGCGCTGGCCGAACCATCCATCGTCCATCACAAAACGGTCGACGCCCAGTGCCGCGGCCTTCTCTGCCAGCGCCATCTGGCCTGCCTCGTTGACTTTGAACTCCGTCGCTTCCCACGAGTTGTAGATCACCGGCCGCGGCTTCGGCAGCGCGATGCCGGCGGTGGCCTGCGTCCGCGGCAAAATATGCGCCAGTTCGTAAGCGTGCAACAGCCGTGAAGCCCCTCCCAACCCATGTAAAGAGCGGCCACCGTAGAACACCGGCGTCTCCAGCTTTTCTCCTGCCTTCAACACATACCCAAAGTCGAACGGATTGAAACCGCCCGTCACGCGCACTGCGTCCAACTGATCCTGCTCCACCGTAATGCGCCACGACCCACTCCAACCAAGCGCGCCGAACCACACGTCCCCATTGTCTTCGTCCGGGACGCCCGCCTGGATTGCAAACCATGGGTTGGCCTGGTGCCCCGTCGATCCGCGCCGGCTCTCGATCACGCGCTCGCCCGGATGCACTGTCTCCTGATTCAGCGTCCACTCGCCGGCCCAGCGGCCCGTCAAATAATTCAGGGTGTAATGACCCGCCGGCAATGCCCACGCGGCGGCGGCGGCCTGTTCCACGGTGACGGCCACGCTGCCGCGATTCTCAATCGTCGCGGATCGCGCCAGAATCCCGCTCACCGCATCGATCGCATAGTGCAGCGTGACATAAATGGGCCTGGAAATATCCTTCAATACCACATCGAATCCGCTTGCTTTCTCCGCATGGCTCTCATAGTGCAGAACGAGGTCGCGGTTGCCATCGGCAAAGGTCACCTTCAGCGCCGGCTCGTTGAACAACCCCGCACCCCAGCCCACATACTCCTGCGGCGTGTTGGAGTAAGACGAATCGAACGACGCCCACTCCCGCAGCGGCCTTGCCTGCGGAAAGCTGTCTGTCGCGCCCAGCCGGGCGCCCCAGTACAAATGCTGCAATTCTCCGCGCGCGTTCACGCCAAACACATACGACGAGTTGCCGCCATCGATGCGAAAGACCTTGGCGCCGTCGTCGAAATGGACGCTCACGGTCTGAGCCAGGACAAACAGTGGCGAGGCGAGAAGAAGCAGGAAAGACAAATATCTTTTCAGCATGAGGGGATTCCTCCGAGTCTGGTCAAACCGCACCATCATACCACCGGACTCAGACGCCGCTCGTCAGGCCGCTCGAAGCCGCTTGCGAGCCTCAACACGCTCGCGCCCTGTTACAACGGCGAGGCAGCCAAGAATCACAATGAGCGGATCCAGCGTTCGCATGTGGTACGGCTCCGGATGGCTGAAGTAATACACAATCGGGAAGAGAAACATTACGCCGCCAAAACGAATCGCTTCATACGGCGCGCGCCGCCACGCGATCCATAATCCTGCCAGCGCCAGCAGCGTCAGCGCCGTTGCGAACGGCACGTTGAACGGATCGGCCGGCTCCATCTGCAAATACTCAGCGTCGAAGCTCCAGTAACCCGTCCACAAATAAACGGCACGGCGAAGACACATCTTCGCGTACCATGCCGGATTCGCATCAATGTAAGCCCTGGCCTGCGCGGCCTTGTGATCCATGTAAGGAAGCTCGCCCATGGTGTTGTAGTCGGCCAACTCGGACGCATTGTGCAGCGGATGAAGCTGATCGCTGGTGAAGCGCGTCGAATAACCGTTGTTGCCCATCCATAATTCAAGGCCCATGCTGTCGCGCATCGGAATGAAGCGGTGAAAGTCGACCGCATCGCGAATGAGCCAAGGCGCAATTGTGGCTGCCAGCGCGAACGATGCGACGATACCCGGCGCCAGCCACCGCCATCCCGCGTGCGCCAATCGCCACGCCGCTAAAAACAACAGAAACGGAATCACTACCAGGATCGATGGCTCCACGAGCCCCGCAAATCCGGCCAGCAATCCAAAGCCTGCCCACAAGCCCAGGCGCGGTGAGACTTCCATCTCCTGCGCCAGGTAAAGCAGCCAGCAGAGGCACAGCAGAAGCAAATGCGTCGACCAGGCCCACGCCGCCGCAAAGTAAATCCCATAAGGAAAAAACACCCACGCCCATCCCGCCCACAGCCCCACGCGCGGCCCAAAACTTCGCCGCGCAACCAGGAAAACCGGAATGCAGGCCAGCGCGTTGATCATGCAATCAAACGCATGTACTACAAAGATGGAGTGAGCGGTGTGAACGCCGAAGACCGCAAAAATCGCCGCCACAATCAGCGGATACACGGGCGGCATAATCGCCGAAGTTTGCGTGGAGACAAACGGGCTCCCGAAGCCGCGCCCTGCCAGCAGCGCCCGCGCGGTGTTGCCTTGTTCCCAGGCGTGAATGTGCTCGGCATCCATCAGGTTCTCAATGGTGTCGAACGGAATCACCGCGAGCCGCAGAATGAGCGCGATGAGCACCATCCACGCAAGCACCGGCACAGCGCGCACGCGGGCGCGGAATTGCACACTCAAGCGATGGCCTCATCTCTCACGTTGTTCATCATAGCCGGGAGCAGCGTTCAAGCCCGAATCGCCCCCATCCCGGCTGCTGGTCTTTCTCACCGCTCGAATCGTCTATCCTGAAACTGCTAGCCCGGAGGTCCCCGGATGCTCTCCCCCGCCATCGCTCCGCCAGTCTGTCCCTCGTCCGTTGAAGCCATCGCGGACGCGCTCGACCACATCGGCCCATTGCATGGCCTGCCGCTTGAAGACCGCCTTTGGCTCGCCCGCCATGCGAAGGAGATAGTGGCCAAGGCCGGCGACGTCCTCTACGAAGAGGGCGCGCCCGCCGAACACATGGTTTTCATCCTCAAGGGTGAAATGCATGTTCGCCGCCAGCATGGCGGCCCCATGGCCCTGTTCATCGGCCGCTCCGGACAAATCACGGGAATCCTGCCCTTCTCGCGCATGAAGGCGTTTGGAGGGCAGGGCTTCGCCGCCACGGATTTGTGGGGCCTGCTGATCCACAAATCGATGTTTCCTGAAATGCTGCAGGCCATCCCGTCCATGGCGCAGCGCGTGGTCACCACCCTGCTTGACCGGGTGCGCGAGGTTACCCGCATCGAGCAGCAGGCGGAGAAGCTCACCGCCTTGGGCAAGCTGGCCGGCAACCTGGCCCACGAGCTCAACAATCCAGCATCAGCCGCGCAGCGCGCCGCCTCGGGCCTCATGACCGAGTTGCGCTCCAACCGCGAAAACCGCTTCAAGCTCATCAACCTCTGCCTCAGCGATGAGCAGATCCAGGCCATCGAGTGCTGGGAGCAGAAGATCTTCGCTCGCGCCGTCCAGGCAGAAGAGCTGCAAGCCTCCGCCCTTATTCCGCGCGAAGAAGCCATGCGCGCCTGGCTCGACAAGCTCGGATGCCCCGAGTCCTGGGAGATTGCCGCCCAGCTCGCAGAGGAGTTCGTGACCGTTGTCGACCTTGAGGAGTTGCCCGCCTTTCTCGGCGCGCCCGAGACCTGCGTGCTGCTGCAGTATCTTGCCCGCTACCTGCGTTCCACGCGATCGGTTGAAACGCTGGTCAACTCCACCGCCCGCATCTTCGACCTCATCAGCGCCATCAAGGCCTACTCCTACATGGACCGCGCGCCCATCCTTGAAATCGATGTGCCCGCCGGCCTTGACGCCACGCTGCAAATGCTTCGTTCGCGCATCGGCAAGGTTAAGATCATCCGCGACTACGCGCCCGACCTGCCGCGGATCAGCGCCTACGGCAGCGAACTCAACCAGGTCTGGACCGCCCTGATCGAGAACGCGCTTGAAGCCATGGCCGAAACCGGCGCTGAGGAGGGCGAACTCCGCATCTCCGCGAGCCTGGAAGCGGACATGCTGCTGGTGGAAATTCAGGACTCCGGCCCCGGCATCCGCGCCGAGCTGCAGGACCGCATCTTCGAGCCGTTCTTCACCACCAAGCCCCCCGGCCAGGGGCTGGGACTGGGCCTCGATAACGCCATGCGCATCGTCCGCAAGCATCGCGGCCATTTGAGCGTCCGCAGCGAGCCCGGCAACACCTGTTTCCGCGTCCGCCTGCCCCTGGAGCAGTTGCAGGCCTACTGAGGAAGCCCGCGCCGCGTCGAGAGCGAGCCGCAAAACAGCGGGCGCGCCACGTCCTAATTGCCCAGTCGCGATCACACCCCACAAGCCGACTTATGAGGAGTAAACACCCCCGGTGAGGTCATTTGTAACGAAGAGTTGGCAACGGTTTCAGGTGGCTATTCGCAATGTTGGCCGTAGCTTGACGGTCGATCTGATTCATAAATCGATCTGGATATTATTGAAATCACGTTAGATCCGGTCGTTGTCTAATGAGAAATCCGCGCAAAAGAGAAAATCTCTCCGGGCACCGATGAGTTTTGGCCCTCCCGCCGGTTTTACCCAGTAGAGAGGCAAAAACGGGCAAGCTATTGCCAGCCTCGAAAAGGAGATCATCATGAACATCGCACACAAAACAGTTTTAATTACCGGCGCCAATCGCGGCATCGGCCGCGCCCTCGTCAACGAAGCCTTGCAGCGCGGAGCCAAGACGGTGTATGCAGGAACTCGCGGAACACTCGACATCGCCGACGAACGCGTAACGCCGCTGATGCTTGACGTGACCAATGCTGAGCAGATTGAGCAGGCGGTCCGCCAGGTGAGCAGCCTCGACGTCCTCATCAACAACTCCGGAATCGCTCCCTATGACGATCTGAGTGATCCGGCCCTCATCGAGCAAACTCTCGCCGTCAATTTCTTTGGCATGTACAAAGTCTCACGGGCGTTCCTGCCCATGCTCAAGCGCTCCAAAGGAGCCATCATCAACAACCTGTCGCTGATGGCGATTGCCCCGTTGCCGCTCACGCCCAGCTATGCCATTTCGAAGGCGGCCGCATTGAGCATGACGCAGTCCCTGCGGGCGCTGCTGGCAAATGAGGGAGTGAAGGTCCATGGCGTCTTCCTGGGCCCCGTCGACACCGACATGACTCGCGGCTTCGAGATCCCGAAAGCCTCGCCTGATTTCGTCGCGCAAGGCATATTCAATGGATTGGAGAACGGTGAAGAGGACATCTTCCCCGATCCAATGTCCCAGTCGATTGCGGAGCGGTGGCGCAATGGCGTGGCCAAGGAGTTCGAGCGCCAGTACGCAGCCTTCGTGCCACAGAGCGCTGCGGCTCTCTAGGAGCGCCGCACACTTTGCAATATTCACAGTCAACGCAAGAGAGGAAGGAGGTACGAATCATGAGGAATGAAGGTTACGCAACTTCGTTTGCAGTCGACCAATCTCCCGAAGAAGTATTCAAGGCCATCAACAACGTTCGCGGGTGGTGGTCCGGAGAAGTCAACGGCGACACCGACAGGCATGGCGCCAAATTCACATACAGCTACCAGAACATGCACAAGTCCACTCAACAAGTGACGGAATTCGTTCCCGGCGAGAAGGTTGTGTGGCATGTTACGGACGCCGAACTTACCTTTGTCAAAGACAAGACCGAATGGATCGGCACCGACATTGTCTTTGAGATCGCCAGGAAGGATGGCAAGACCGAGCTCCGCTTTACGCATGTGGGCCTGGTTCCTGCATTCGAGTGCTACGGCGGCTGCTCCGGCGCCTGGGGCGCACTCGTAGACGGCAACCTGCGCAATCTGATTACAACGGGCAAGAACCAGCCTGACCCTTTCGCGTAAGACAGCGAAGCGACTGTGCGTGCGCCTGCACAATGCAATCACCCAACAAAATCTTCAAAACCTGAATCTTCAAAACAAGGGAGGAACCATGTCGAATCAAAACTACACCGCAACAATTTCGGTGGACCAATCGCCGAAAGACGCATTCGAGGCCATCCGTAACGTGCGCGGATGGTGGTCGGAAGAAATCGAGGGCAGCACCGCCAAGGTTGGCGACAAGTTCAGGTACCACTATCAAGACGTCCACACATGCACCATGAAGCTCTTGGAACTTGTGCCCGGCAAGCGCGTCGCCTGGCTCGTGACCGACAACCACTTTAGTTTCACCGAAGACAAGACCGAGTGGAAAGGTACCAAGGTTGTCTTCGACATTACGAATGAGGGCGACAAGACCGTGATCCACTTCACGCACGAAGGCCTTGTCCCTGCCTACGAGTGCTACAACGTTTGTTCCGACGCGTGGGGCTCGTACATCCGTGGTAGTTTGAAAAGCTTGATCGCAACCGGCAAGGGGTCGCCCAACCCGAAAGAAAGTGCGAAAAAAGCTTAGAGCGGGCCGGCAAAAACCTCGTATCGAGCATCAAATGTTGGAAATGAGAACCCGAAACAAGGAGGGACATATGTGCCCCGTATGCATCGCAAATGCAGCAGCAATGGTAGCCGGAGCCGGATCCGCGGGAGGTGTTCTGGCGATTTGCATCGATAAGCTCAAGAAATTTGTCACAACGAATCGCTCTTGTTTATTCCCGAAAACAAAGGAGGACTAAGATGGCAGCCATCAAGGAGACAGACATGGAAAACATGAATGAGAATCTCTCGATGAAGACACCCTCGATCGTGTCGCAGCAGGTGTGGGAGACTGCGCGCCAGCAGCTTCTCGTAAAAGAAAAGGCTCTGATGCACGCCCGTGACGCAATGGCCGCCGAACGCCGGCGGATGCCGTGGATGGCTGTCGAGAAAAAGTACGAGTTTGACGGACCCAACGGCATGGTTAGCCTGCTCGACTTGTTCGAGGGGCGTCGCCAGTTGATCGTCTATCGCGCCTTCTTTGAGCCCGGAGTTTTCGGCTGGCCAGACCACGCATGCCGTGGCTGTTCGCTCGGCGCAGACCAGGTCTCTCATTTATCCCATCTGAACGCCCGCGACACCACCCTCGCCTGGGCCTCGCGCGCACCGCAGGCAGACATTGCGCGCCTGAAGGAGCGCATGGGCTGGGAGATGCCCTGGTACACCATGACCGACAGCTTCGACGTGGACTTCGGTGTGGACCAGTGGCACGGCCACAACGCATTCATCCGCGACGGCGACAAAGTGTTCCGCACATACTTCATCAACAGCCGCGGCGACGAGGCGATGGGGACCACCTGGAGCTACCTCGATATGACAGCGCTCGGCCGCCAGGAGACCTGGGAAAATTCACCCGAGGGTTACCCACAGACCCCGCCGTACAAGTGGTGGAACTGGCACGATAACTACGACACCGAGTCCTCGCCCCACCCGCTGTGGGTCGATGTCATCACCGACCCTGCTGGAGCCGCCATCCGCAGGCGCGAAACGGAAGCGAAGGCATGCAACTGCGGATGAGCGCGACATCTCCACCCTAGTCCTGTGCAGCAAAGGAGGGAACAATGAAAGAGATCGGACATGAACTTTCAGCGCCCAACATCGTCGATCGCAGCTCCTTTCAGGAGCAGCTCGACGCATTGCGGATTCGAGAGAAAGCGTACACGCACGAAGGAGATGCGATTGCGGCCGTCCGCCGACGGCTCCCAATGGTCGAGGTAGACGGCGCTACAACGCTGATTGGCCCGCAGGGTCCGGTGACGCTTCTCGACGCATTTGAGGGACGCAGGCAACTCATCGCCTACTACTTCATGTGGCACACTGGCCATCCTGCGCCGGAACAGTGCGAAGGCTGCACGTGGGTTACAACGCAGGTCCGGGAACTCTCCTATATCCATTCTCGCGACGTCACCTACGCCACGTTTTGCCAGGGCCCGTACCAGGAGAGCGCCCGGTACCGCGAGTTCATGGGCTGGGAGATGCCCTGGTATTCCGCTCCGCAGGAGTCGCTTGAGACGCTTCTTGTTGGACGCCGGATTGGAAGGATGCATCTCGTCTGCTACCTGCGGCAGGCATCGAAGGTCTTCGAGACGTACTGGACGACGGCGCGTGGTGTCGAGGTGATGGACAACAACTACCACTTGCTCGACTTAACCGTATACGGTCGGCAGGAGCCGTGGGAGGATTCGCCCCCCGGCTGGCCGCAACAATGCACCATCACGCGATCTAAAACCGGCTCGCCCACTTGGGAGCCAGAGTGGCCGGGCGGACGCCCCATCGCTCAGTGGCCCCGCGTGCAGGCCGGGTATTCGGACGACTTGGGAACCGGCATCCGCTGAAGCCTGCCGGCCAGAGTCTCAACTTCGAATAAAAAGGCTGAGTAAGAATTGGGTTTTCCGCGGAGGAATTCGTTCGAGAGCTTGCCCTATGGCATTTAAAATTGAACGCAGTGGCGAATGAACCTACCAACATCGAGGAAAGCCAGGCCTTCGAGCAGCTGGCCGAGCCGTTCCGCCGCGAAATCAAATTGCATTGCTACCGCATGCTGGGTTCCCTGCACGAGGCCGACGACCTTGTGCAAGTGACGTTTCTGCGTGCCTGGCGCGGCTTCTCCACCTTCGAAGCCAGCAGCTCCGATGAACGCGGATCGTTTCGCGCCTGGCTTTACCGCATTGCCACAAACGCTTGCCTCAATGCCCTTGAAGGCCGCAAGAACCAGCAGCGATATCTGCCCGACCAGCTTGGCCCTGCCAGCCCGCCGAAGATGGAAGGCGGCCCTGCGCTCGACGTGCCTTGGCTCGAGCCGTATCCGGACGCAGGCCTTGAAGGCTTCGCCGACGCCGCGCCAAATCCTGAGGCACGCTTCACTGTGCGGGAGTCTGTGCAGCTCGCCTTTGTCGCCGCCATTCAGCAGTTGCCGCCGCGCCAACGCGCTGCGCTCATGCTTTGCGATGTCCTCGGCTGGCCGTCTGCTGAAGCTGCTTCTCTCCTTGACGGTTCTACCGCATCCATCAACAGCGCCTTGCAGCGAGCACGTGAGACGCTCTCCAATCGCTACTCTGACCGCCGGCCGCCCCTTGAGTCCCAGCCAACTCCTGCGCAGCAAAAGCTTCTTGGCCGCTATCTGCGGGCTTGGGAAGGGCACGATGTGGACGGTTTCGTGGCTGTGCTCAGGGAAGATGCCACTGCCGTCATGCCGCCGTGGCTGCAGTGGTTTATCGGGCGCGAGGTCATCGGGACATTCTTTGCCGCGGCATGGAAGGCATGTGAGGGCCTCCACCTGGTGCAGACGTCCGCCAATGGGCAGCCGGCTTTTGCCGTTTATGAGTTCTCCGGCGCAGACAAACGATGGAATGCGCACTCCATTCACGTACTCACGCTTGAGAACGACGCAATTTCTGCGATCACTTTGTTTTTAGATCCCGGCCTCTTTCGCGGATTCGGACTCCCTCAATTCCTGCCGGATGATGCGAGCTCCGGAATGCAGAACCCTTCGCATCACGCGTAACCGCAGCTCGATTGCGCAAGGCGGACGGCACGGACGATTTGGTGCGATGTTGCAGACAAAGCATGTTCCAAATCTGCACTTGCGCTATCCGGCCAAAATCCTCATTAAAGACGCTCGGGACAGAGACAACTGGATAGGTCCTCGCAAACGCCCTAGCCTCCTGAATCAAATGGGCCACAAACCCGCGTGCCCCGTTTGCACATAATTACCCTTCTCCGGCGCACAATTGAAAATGCGGTGAGAAAAAGTCCGCAACCGGAGATACCACCTGTGATCGAAGCCATCCAACTTTCCACCGCCGAGAGCCCGAAAGCAGCCTTCTATCCCTCCCTCAAAAACCCCGCCGTCGCCCTCGCAGCCGTGCCCAAGGGGTCCAAAACCCAGGCCCGGACGGAGCCTCGATTCACGAAATTGAACCCACCCCTCCCCCACTTTCGCCGCAACCCCAGCAAAATAAAGATATTAGGTCGAAAAAACCCAATTCGCCCCTCCGAAACAAAGAACTTACCACCTTGGCCGCCGGCGCATCGCTGCTCAGAACGACACGCTCACCAGCCGCGGCCCCTCGACTACTGCACGGTGATGACCACAGTGGTAGCGGTGGTGATTTTCGAGTTGGACGAATCGGTTCCGGTGACGGTGAATGTGTAATTGCCCGCGGTGGTTGCCGGCGTGCTGGTACCCACGGATTGTGGACTGCTACCACCGCAGCCGACTGCCAAACCCGCAGCTGCAACAGCCAGCAGTAGCAGCATCTTTGCCCAGCGCCGCCGCCTCGATGGCAGTCGGAAGAACAGCACCGCCGCCAGCAATGCACCCCCGCCGCCGAGACCGAACAGATTCTGTCGGGACGGCTGCGCGAGGGCCGAGGTGCTGGAAGCTGCAGTCGTTTCAACGGTCAGCGTGGAGGTTCCAGTTCCGCTGGCTGCGATCGTCACGCTTGCCGGACTCAAGCTGCAGGTGGGCAAGCTCTGCGCGCCTGCCGGGAAGTTGGTCAGCGAACAGGTCAGATTCATGGTTCCCGAGTAGTTGCTGCCTGCTGTGAGAGTCACGGTTGCGGGGTCGCTGCCTCCGGGAGAAACCGCAGATGGAACGGGAATCGCCATGATGACCGGGACCACTGTGACGACGGTTGTCCCGCTTGCCATGGCGTAGGTTGTATCCCCCGAATAGCTGGCGGTCAGCGTATCGGCGCCGCTGGCCAATGCTCCGGCGGCAACGTTGAAGCTGGCCGCGCCGCTGGCGAGGGACTGCCGGGCAGTGTAGGTGCCGCTGGCAAGGGTAACGGTTCCGGTCGGCGTAGGCTGCCCGCTGACGCCCGCCACACTGATAGCCACAGTGACGGATTGGTTGTTGGTGATGGTCGCGGCGGAAGGAGTCGCGGTTACCGTCGCGGTTGCCGTGCCCAGGGGAGGGTTAACCGTTACCACAACCGCAGGCGAGATGCCTGCAACGTAGTTCGTATCGCCTCCATACCCAGCAGTAATGCTGTCATTTCCCACCGCGAGGATTTTGGTGCTGTAGGTCGCCACGCCGCTCGAGTTCAATGTGCCCGTGCCCAGCAGACCTGCGCCCTCATAGAATGTCACCGTGCCGGTGGGCGCAAGTCCGCTTCCGGTCACGGTTGCCGTCAAGGCCTACTCCTACATGGACCGCGCCCCGATCCTCGAAATCGATGTGCCCGCCGGCCTTGACGCCACGCTGCAAATGCTCCGCTCGCGCATCGGCAAGGTCAAAGTGGTTCGCCACTACGCGCCTGGCCTGCCGCGCATCAGCGCCTACGGCAGCGAGCTCAACCAGGTGTGGACCGCGCTCATCGAAAACGCGCTTGAAGCCATGGCCGAGACGGGAGATGAGGATCGCGAACTCCGCATCTCGGCGAGCCTTGAGGCGGATATGCTGCTGGTTGAAATTCAGGACTCCGGCCGCGGCATCCGCCCCGAGCTGCAAGACCGCATCTTCGAGCCGTTCTTCACCACCAAGCCCCCCGGCCAGGGCCTCGGCCTGGGCCTCGATAATGCCATGCGCATCGTCCGCAAGCACCGCGGCCACCTGAGCGTGCGCTCCGAGCCCGGCAACACCTGCTTCCGGGTCCGCCTGCCGCTCGACCAGTTACAAGCGTATTAGGCGAAATTCAAGGGCCGTGTTGCTCCCTGGGTCTAGGGGAACTTTACGTCGAGCGCATAAATCTCTTCCGTGCTGGAGTCGCGCAGGGCAAGAATGGAACCGTCAGGCGCAAGCACCGTCCACCCACCCACTCCTCCGGAGACCAGGTTGCCGGCCGCTGCCATATCGGCTACATGCTGGATCTTGCGGTCTCCGAGGCAAATCCGATACTCGGGGCTGCCCTTCTCCTTGAATGAGTTGAAGTAGATACATTTTCCGTCCGGAGTCCAGTTTGGGTATCCGGCCTCAACCTTGCCTTGGGTCAGTTGCTGCCAACTGTGCAGGTTCAAATCGTAGAGCATGATTCTGCTGGCGTCCATCGGCAAAGCTAGCAAATACCGTCCATCCGGCGACCAGCGGGGCGAGTACAATCCAACCGAACCCGGCACCATCGTCACCCCACGTGTTTTCAGGTTGATGATTTGGACCTGCGTATCGTTGCCCAACCCCGCCGCGTACACGAGGGAATTGCCGTCCGGCGACCAGGTAACATCCCCGCTGTAACCACTGCCAAACGTAAGTTGCTCCGGGTCCCCTCCGCCAGCAGGAATCAGAAAGATTTGCCCGGTCTTTCCAGGTCGGCCGCCCGAAAAAGCAATCTGCTTTCCATCCGGAGACCAGCGTGGAAGGCTGGCCTCCATCGGCGGAAAAGTCAGCTGGTGCCTGTCACCCCCATCTCTCCGGCTCTGCCAGAGAATCCCGTCCGGATAAGAGACATAAGCCATGCGTTCCCCGTCCCTGGTGAAACTAAGATCTTGGGCCGAGAGCCCTGGCAGGGATGGCGCCAGGGTATGCGTCCTGAGGTCGTACCGCATTACCTCGCAGCGGCGCCTGCCGCCGATAAAGAATATCTTCTTTCCATCCTTGCTGGGCAGCGGAGAAGTCGAGCTCATTTCACGGTGGGTAAGCTGCACAGGCCCATTGCTGACTTTGTGCCACAGGGACCCCGCATCTCGGATAACCCATAAGTTGGAGACCTGCGCACGCGTGGACTGAAAGACGAAATACTTTCCATCCGGCGTCCAACTTCCGCAGCACACGTTGGCCCCATGATCGAAACCAGGAACCATTTGCCTCAGTCCCTTGCCGTCAGTATTCGCCTCCCAGAGGGATTGCGTGCCAAGCTTAAAGTCCCCTACAGTAAAACGAAGAAGAAGCCCATCGGGCGACACGTGAAACCACGCCGGGTGACCCGCGGTGGTCAGAAGCTTTCGCGGATTGCTTCCATCGGCATCGGCAGCGAAGATGGCCGAATTAAAACCGTAGTAAAGCACGCTGCCGTCAGGCGACCATGTGGCTGCGCCATTAGCCACAATAAGGTTGCCGACCCGTTGCGGCTGCATTCCGGGCAGCGGCAGCAACCAGAGCCCGCTGCTCTCTGCGTCGCTGGGGTCGGCGAAAAGCACAAGGCCATTCCCAGCCGGCGAGATACCGCCCA
This sequence comes from Occallatibacter sp., assembly GCA_050013495.1. Classification (GTDB taxonomy): domain Bacteria; phylum Acidobacteriota; class Terriglobia; order Terriglobales; family Acidobacteriaceae; genus Telmatobacter. The sequence goes on from JBEKFD010000046.1 coordinate 18,350, forward strand.
GATCGGCGTCCTTCAAGGGGACAACGATGGGAACAACCTCACCTCCATCGGTGGAGACTTGCATCAGCGGGTTGCCGGTCGAACCCATTTCCTGGAAATAGACTCTGGAACCGTCGGTAGCCAAAGGGTAACTAAAGTCGTTGACGGTCTTCGGTGCGCTATCCTGCGTCAACGGGGTCGATCCGGTTACCTCGGGGCGCGGCAGCGTTGGACGCAGGAGCCAGGCGACAACGAGTGCGCACACTGCTGCAACAGGCCACAGCCAGGTGGTCTTGCGCGAAGGCTTCCGGCTCTCGATCTGGACAGTCGACTCGGTGACGGGAGGAGACGAGTCGGCCGCATTTCTGCCGCTGACGCGAGTGGAGTCCAGGTTGCGCTTTGCACGCTTCAAGTCTGTGCGCATTTCGGCGGCGTGCTGATAGCGCAGGTCGCGATCCTTCTCCAGCGCCTTGTTGACGATCTCTTCCAAAGCCTGCGGCAGGTCAGGATTCAGGCGTACAGGAGGGACGACCGTCCGATTCAGAATGGCGTCGAAGACGAGTCCCGTGCTCTCGCCGCGAAACGGAACCGTTCCGGTGAACATCTCGTACAGCACAACCCCAAACGAAAACAGGTCCGTGCGTGCGTCCACTTCCTCGCCCCTGACTTGCTCAGGTGACATATTGGCAATCGTTCCCATCGGCGCACCGGGAATGGTCAGGTGCTCGGTGCCGATGGTAGCCGCCGTAGCTGCCGTTTCCGGCTCGGAGACCCGCGCCCGGGCGGGCGCCAACTTGGCCAGCCCAAAGTCGAGAATTTTGGCGTGTTCGCGGCTGGTTACGAAGATATTGGAGGATTTGATATCGCGATGGATCACGCCTGCCGCGTGCGCCGCGTCAAGGGCGTCGGCAAGTTCAATGGACAGCAACCACGCGGTTTCCAGGTCCAACGTCTTTTTGGCGATTCGCTGCCGCAGCGTCATGCCCTCAAGAAACTCCATGACGATGAAGGCGCGGCCGTCCTGTTCACCGATTTCGTAAATCGTGCATATGTTGGGGTGATTCAGTGCGGACGCCGATTTCGCTTCCCGCCGGAAGCGGCTCAGCGCCTGCGGGTCACTTGCGACCTCTTCGGGCAGGAATTTGAGCGCGACAAATCGCCCCAGACGCGTGTCCTTGGCTTTGTACACCACTCCCATGCCACCCGCGCCGATTTGCGAGTCGATTTCGAACGGCCCAAGCCGCGTGCCGGAAACAAGCGCCATCGGTGCCCGGATTATAGCAGCAGGCCGACCCGGCAAATGGACGCAATTGCCATGCGAATCTCAGAACGACACATCCACCGGCTGGGTCACGCGGAGGACGGACTGGTCGCCCGTCATCTTCTTCCACGCATCGTAATCGGCCTCCGCTTAGCCCCGATTTTCCCTCAGGCCGTCGGCTTGCTGCCTTCCGTGAGGTGAGCAAGGTAGCCTACCGGCGAAAGCACAATGACTCCGTCGCGAATAGTGGCCGGAAAGTGTTTGAGGTTTCCCGTCACCAGCCAGGCTCCTGCCGCATGGGCCAGCGCGAGGAATGGCAGGTCGTTGGGGTCTGGGCCGGAGTATGGCCACGCCTCGGGGTCCCGCAGGCGCAGGCTCTCCTCAATCAGGAACTCCAGCCAGAGCGGAGGAAATCCGTAGCGGCGGAACTTCGCGCGCCGAACAACTTCCCTATACTCCCCTGTGATCCAGGGGCTGGTGACCACCTGGATCTGGCCCTCCAGCACCCAATCCATCATGAGCCTTGCCGGCGCACCCTCCGGCTTGATGCCCGCCGAGACCACCACGTTGGTGTCCAGCACCGCGAGCCTCATCCAGCTTTCCGGCGCTGGCGCACACTGCGGACCTGAGCGATCTCGCTGTTAATCTCGTCGTCGCTCATTCCGCTCCGTCCCAACTTCTCGGCTTGAACCCAGCCCGCGCGCAGGCTCGCCTTGGCCATGGCCCTTCGCAATTCGCGATCCTCGGCCGCCACGTCCCCCAGGACAGGAACGAGAAAGTACGCCGGTCCCTGCTGGCCGGAGAGCAATACAGTCTCGCCCTGCGGAACCGACTCAAGAGCCTTGGCGCCGCGCGTCCTGAACTCCCGCAAAGATACTTGACGCATGCGACACCTTCTTTCTTGAGTGTAGCCGAAACGGCTACGCTTGTCAGAAAGACACATCCACCGGCTGGGTCACTCGCAGCACCGACTGGTCGCCGGTCATCTTCTTCCACGCCGAGCGGATGGCTTCCACTTTGTCGCGGTTCTCCTGCGTGTCCGGGTAGTCGACGATCAGCATTTTTGAGCGCAGACGCTCCGGCGACAATTGCTTCGCGCCCTGCCACTGCCCGTATACATCCACCACGCTGAGGCCGTCAGGGAAACGCGGCGTGACCTCTTTGTCGAGGAACTCGCGCCACTTCGCCTCGCTCACGCCCTGCTCTGGACGATCTGCCAGACCCAGGCCGAAGTAGAGCTTGGTGTCGACCCAGCCGGAAGTCTGGCCAGGATGCGCGGCATCCCCTGACAGCGTAGGCGCAGTGGCAGCCGCAACCGGCGCGGTGGGGTTCGGGTGTGCGCATCCCGCAAGAGAGACAGCGAGCAGCGCGGCGAGCAGAAGGGTCCGCATGAGGTGTCTCGTGCTACTTCTCAACTTCCACGCCGCGCCAGAAGGCTACGTATCCCTTGATCTTGCGCGCAGCCGGCTTGGGGTCGGGGTAGTACCAGGCAGCGTCGGGGTTGTCCTGCCCTTCGATCAGCAGGTTCAGGTAGCGCGCCTGACCCTTCCACGGGCAGGTGGAGGTGGTGCTGCTGGGGCGGAAGTACTCCCGCTTGAGGCTGGTCTCGGGAAAGTAGACATTTCCCTCCACCGTTTCGGTGGTGTCGCTTTCGGCAATCACTTTGCCATTCCAGACTGCTCGTGCCATGGTCTTTTCCCAGGTGAATCCGCAATTCGCCCACGTTCCCGGCCAAAAAAGGCCCGAGTGTCGAGGCAACGGATACGACACTACCAGAGATTGAGCGCCGTGGCGAGTCGAATCGTGAGCGAACCGGCCTGAAAGCGGCTTACTTCGCTTCCGCGATTGAGGCGATGTGTACGCTCTTCTTCGACGCGTCTGCGGTCGCGGTAACCGTCACGTGGTCGCCGTAGAAGTCCTTCACCGCATCAGGGTTGTCGATGGTCCAGACTTCCTTCTTGGCCTCGTCCACAAACACCGGGGCCTCGCCGCCTTGAATGCACTTCTTCACGCATGCCGCGCCGCTGCCGGCATGTTTGGCGCCGCACATGGCATCAGAGATCCAGCCATTGATGGTGGTATCGGCCGCCATGGCTGACAGCGGAGCGAAGGCGAGCACAACGGCGATTAAAGCAGCAACACGTTTCACGGGGAACCTCCAGGGGATTGGGCTTTTCGATTCGCTTCCATCATCCTCTACCGGAAGCATTTCGGCAAGCGGTTTGGGGCACAGGGATTCGTTGGATGAAAATCTAAGCCGGTACATCCTGTTGTGTGGCCATGCTCTTCCGCCGCGCCTGCATGGTCTTGAGAACGATTTCATAGCGCTGCGCGGCCGCCGAAAACCGGTTGATCAGTTCTGAAGTCTTGGTCAAAAACCCGGGATTCCTGGCGCGAATTTCGTCCAGAATGGGCGCAAACTTGGCCAGCAGAAAAAAACCCTCGCCGTTGCAGTCGACGAACAGCTCGGCGGAAACCGCCCCGTGCAGCACCATCGCAGCGGCCATCTCCCAGTAAGTGATGACTTGGCGGAAATGTGCGTTGTGGGGGTGGGCCGGATTTCCAGAGACGGCAAAGAACTCCTCCGCCGTGGCCGGCCAGAACTCCCCCGTCATCCAGGCGCGCGCCTCGCGCATCAGCGCTTCGGTGCGCAGTTGATAGAGTTTGATAACGATCTCAGCATCGGCAGGGGTTGCAAGCATCCGTTCCATAGGGGCATTTCTCCACCCGCTCATACTAACGGATTCAGGCGGGCAGTGCTGGCCATGGGCGGGATTCGGTGCGGGCAGATGACCGCGAACCAGCGTCTCGCTCCTCAGGCTTCAAGCAAACCGATGCGATGGAAATGAACCAGGCTTGGCTCAATGCCGGCTTCGAGCTTTTCTTCAAGCATGTCTGGAAACTCGCCCTTCAGTGCGTTGAAGAGCTCTGCCCGGTCGCGTGTGCCATCCAGCAACTTGAGAAGGCTCACCACGACAGGGTCGTCAAGCCTCAGCGTGCCGTGCAGCAGGGTGGTTGCAAAGCCTCGCGTCCGCGCCTCCAGCCGGCTGCAGGCGCTGGCCCTCGGGAACTCGGAAAGCGATCCTGCTACAGGAGCCTTCCAAGCATGCGTCTCAACAAATTTCGTCACAATGAGCCGCATGAGCAGAGTGACGCCCTCTTCGTCGAGCAAGAAGCCGGCGGCTGCCAGCCTCGGCTCAAGCTCGGCAAGGCTCACCGGGCTCGGCCACTTCTCCGCCAGCTCATCCAGAAGCGCAATTGCCCCCGCGTGGTTCGACTCCATCCTGGCCCCGCCCGGCAAGGTGAAGACTCGGCTCCCCTGCGCCTCACCGGGAGCCGAGATCGCCGGCGAAGCCAGCAGCAGCCTGCGCAGATGCTCAGCAGGGAAATCGCGGCGGACAACACGCTCCGCGCGGCAAAGCAGCGTCTCGCGAAATGCCCGCGCGCGAAGGAAGTCCAGCATTTGCTCCTGCTTCACAATGTCTTCGCCGCGCGCGCCCTCGATCACCGACCGAATCTCGGATCGATACCAGGGGTCGTGCATCGGCGGCAGCACGGCCTCGCTCAGGTACTGCATGCCGTGCATTCGCGCATGATCCACAAAATCCGAGAAGAGCACCGGGTGATATTCATCGGTAAGCCAATCGTGAAAGGTCAGCTCCGGGCTGCGCTTCTCCACCAGTTCCAGTTGCTGTTGAATCAGCAACCGGAAAGCATCGCCCTGCGGCCGCGACTCAAGCAGAAAATGCAGGAACACAAGGGACTTTGTCACCCGCTCGCGCGGATCTTCGATGTCCTGCACGTGGTAGAGCATCATTTCTCGCAGCATCACCCGCAAATGCCCGCCCGGCATTGCGTTGTAGCTCACAAACGCAACGCCATCGGGCGAGAGCAACTCCCCGCAAAGAGCCATCATCCGCCCGCGCACCAGCTCGGGAACCCAGGCATAAAATCCGTGCGCGACGATGTAATCGAACTGACCAAGTTCGGAACCCAACTGCAGCAGGTCGCCCGCGAAAATTCGCGCATTCCGGAGTCCAAGCGCACGAATCCGCTCCTGCCCCTGTTCGATCCGTAACCGAGCCAGATCGAAGCCGACGAACTCACTCGTAGGGATGGCGTACGCCATCGGAATCAGGTTCGCGCCTTCGTTGCAGCCGATCTCAAGCACCCGGCAATGCTCCACCGGAGCCGGGCTGAGCCCATGCAGAATCGCCATTGCCGCCAGGCGGTCAGGATGTGTGTTGGGATAAGGGAAGCCGGGGTAGGCAAACGTGTTGTGGGAATCGCGCTCCGCTGGCATCGCCTGGCTCCTTGCTTCCGGATGATATCAACGGAGGCCGGAACCGCGGTCGCGCTCTAAGCCGCGCTTGCCTTCTTTGACGCAGCTGGCTTCGGAATACCGCCGGTGGCCGCCCCTGCAGCGAGCTCTTCATCGGTGTAATACCGGCCTGATCCATCGAGCTCACCGGATTCGAGACGGCGGGAAACCTCTCCTGGCCCAACGCGCGGGATCATGCACGATCAGCGCCAAGCCCTCGCGCTTCTCTGCAATAAGCGTCCGCTTCCAGTCAGTATTATCGTAGATTTCTGCATCGTCCGCTAGGGGCAGATAGAGTTTACGCATATTCGAGATGCCTGAATAATACCTTCTGACGATCACATCCAAAGGAATCCGATGGCCTCCTTGGCTAACACGGCGCGCAACACGAGCAATCGCGTCCTCAGGTGCAGGGAGCCAAAAATAAATCAGCGTGATTCGCCATCTATCCAGTTTGCACTGCTCCAAAAGCCGCA
>JBEKFD010000047.1:0-24074 GCA_050013495.1 Occallatibacter sp.
TCCGTCTTTGCCAGAGAACTCATCTGCCAGAAGAGAATTCCCTCCGCGGTGAGGGATATCGTGGCCCCCAATCCCAGGCCGCGATAGAAATCCCAGAAGCTCCGCATGTTTCCCATGAGCAGGAACTGGTTGGCTTTCATCGCTTCGACGGCAACTGCGGCGGGTCCGGGGTCCACCTTGCCGAACACCCCGCCGATGGTGTGCAGCAAGGCATGAAGCAACGTCAAGGCCGAAGTGATGCGCAGAAAAAGGACTGGCTTGCTCATGCTTTTTCTCCCCCCGCCGCCTTGGCAAAGAGTTCCAGAATCGTGATCCAGGCGCCAGGTCCGTCAAAGATGGCGCGCAACTGTTCATATCCCTCGCCATGGCGTTCCAGCTTGCTGTGCTCCAACTCGACCAGCGTCGTTGCCGGTCCCTGGGCGGTGAAGCGAATCTCGACCTCGCTCGCCTTGGCCGGGTCAGGGTCGCACACCCAATCCGGCTGATCGTGTCCGGGACCCACATGCCACGAAAGCGTAACCCGGTGCGGCGGATCCCATGCCAGCACCTTGCCCCAGTCGGTCATCTTGCCATCCACGTCTCTCTCGTACCACCGCCCGCCTACGCGCGGCTCAATGAAGATTGCTTCGAACGGAGTTTTCCCGATGTGATGCGTCGGCGGCCACCACGTCTCCATCTGCTCCACGAAAACTGAGAAGGCGCGCGCAATGCCGGCCTGCACGCGAACACTCTTACGAACGACGGCTTCTTCCACGGGGTTTGCCATGTTTCTCTCCAATAGGTGGTTTCTCTGCAACTGTCTGAAAGGCGCTCATTGCCCTGGTCCACATCTGATCGAAGTGGGCACGCAGCCGCGCCACTCCTTCGGGATTCAACCGGTACAGCCTGCGCGTTCCGGCCTTCGAGTCCATCACGAGTCCCGCATCCTTGAGCACGCGCAGATGCTGCGACACCGCGGGGCGGCTCACCGGCATCGTGCGGGCAAGCTCGTTTACGGCGATGGGGCCGCCGGCGAGCTTTTGGAAGATCGCCATCCGCGTCGCATCCCCCAGCGCGTCGAGGCCGGCTTGTAGGTAAGCATCCACTAACGGTAAGCTAACACGCACCAACGGGTTCTTGTCAACAAGAAAGAGCGCCAGGAATTCGGCGCTCTCAAACACAACCCAACCATGATTAGTCCCTAGTCCCTAGTCCCTAATCCCTGTTCCCTGATCCCTGCATTCTAGTCCCCCGGCCCAGCTACCGCGGCATCGTCTGCGGTAATGCTGGCGCAGTCGATCTTCAGGCAGGTTCCCAGGCCGCCGAAGTGCTCATCCCAGCGCTGCCGGTCGTCCGGGCGCTGCGCGGTCAGTGCGTCGCTGGGCGTTTTCAGAATCTCGTACCAGATGTTCTGCGCCTGCCACAGGTTCAGATCGAAGGGCAACTCCGAAAGGTTGAGCGCCAGCGTCAGGGCGCGGTCCAGCATCTCCAGCGACCCCAGGGACATTTGCAGCTCCACCATGGCGCGCTTCATGCGCTGGTCGGCGATGTAGCTGAGCGTAGCTATTTCGAGCGGCACCTTGTCTGCCTTGGCCAGTTGCAGAAACGACCGCATCTGCGCAATGTCGACGGGGTCGGTCTCGAGCGCGCGCCTGAGCCCTGCGTTGATAGCGAATCCCGCCGCCAGCAGCAGCGCAGGCGGCTTGGGCAATCCTGCCTGCGACAGATAGTGCAGCAGGCTGGCGTGGTCTTCGTAGATGGTGGTCAGCGAGTTCTCGATGTCCCACAGCGTCGAATTCAGAATCAGCTCCACAATGCGCCGCTGCTCGTCGCTGAAGAGCGAAGTCAGCGAGTAGTCCACGCGCCCGTACTCGCGGTCGAGCAGCCGGATGACTTCGGGAAAGAGCGCGCGCTGCACCTTCTGCTCGGCCTGCGCGGAAAAGGCATCGAAGGCCGACGCATCGGCATCCGTGTAGGGCTTTACGGCAGCCGTAATGTTCTGATCGCCGAAATGCAAAACCGCAAACGAGAAACTCTGCTGCTGCCCGGTGATGGCGCTGGCAATGTGCGCCCGCCCCAGTGCCAGCCGGCCGCGGCCCGAGGTGTGTATCTCGTAAGAGATGCGCCGCACCCGGTAGCAGAACAGGTCTGTCTGCTCGGCAAACGACGAGAAGATCGAACTGATGGCATAGTGCGCCGCCACCTGCTCCAGGCCCAGTTCCATGGTGGCCACGCTTGCCTTGTAGATCTGCGCTCCATCGCCCGCGCTGTCTACGTTCGACTTTGCTTCCGAAAGCCGCTCAAGAAAATTGGGCTCCAGCTCCGCAGCTTGATCGCCGAAAATCTCCTTCGCCAGTTGCAGCACACGCGCCGCGTAGGCAATGATCTGCACCGTCTCGATGCCGGAAATGTCGTCGAAGAACCATCCGCAACTGGTGTACATCAGCTGCGTGTGGCGCTGCATCTCCATCATCTCCAGCGCGCGCACTCGCTCGGCTTCGGTAAGCTCGCGGCGGGCGTTCCCGGTGAAGAAGCGATCGGTCGATTCCGTGCTTCGGTCGAGCACCACGTCAATGTAGGCATCGCGCGCCGCCCACACGTCCTTGAAGAGCTTGTTGCCCTCCTGCTCGGTCAGCGGAGCCACCGCATCGCGCAGCTCGTCCAGCGCCTGCCGCAGCGGTGCGCGCCAAAGCTGGTTATACGGCTTGCCCCCGTTGCAGCCGCAGTTTGACCGCCAGCGCTCCACGCCGTGCACGCAACTCCATGAGGTGTTTTCCTCAATCTCGCATTCGTATTCCGGCGGAAACTGCTCCAGATACTTTCCGTAGTTGGTCAGCTTCACCGTCCGGTCCTTCTCCAGCAACAGCAGCGCATAGGCTAGCGCCATCTCGCCGTACTTGTGGTGGTGACCATACGATTCGCCGTCCGTGGCCACATGCATCAGCTGCGCCTGCGCGCCTTCCCTAAAGCCGGACTTGAGCCGCGCCGCAAAGCTTTCTCCGGAGTTCAACAGCCCCTCGAACGCAATGGCCCGCGATGCTGGCCCATTGTAAAAAAACACCGTAAGCGAAAGCCCTGACTTGAATCGCACCAGGTAAGGCCGTGTCGGATCGACGCTCGCTCCAGGCGCGTCCGTCCAGCTTTCGCCATGGTCCATCGCGCGCACACGCTTGCATTGGTTGGGCGCCAGCAGAGTGAACTTGACGCCATGCTGCGCCAGCAGTTCCAGGGATTCCGTATCCGCCGCCGTCTCCGCGAGCCACATGCCCTCCGGCGCCGACCCGTAGCGGTGCATGTAATCGGCAATCCCCCACTGGATCTGTGTAATCCGGTCGCGCCGGCTGGCCAGCGGCATGATGATGTGGTTGTACACCTGCGCCATGGCCGAACTGTGCCCGCCGTAGTTCTTCCGGCTGCGCCGTTCGCCGTCGAGAATCATGCGGTAGGTGCGCGGCGCATTGTCTTTGAGCCAGCTCAGCAGCGTAGGCCCGAAATTGAAGCTGATGCGCGCATAGTTATTCACAATGCGCGTGATCTGGTTCTTGTTGTTCTGGATGCGCGCCGCGCCGTTGGTGGCGTAACACTCCGCGCAGATGCGCTCGTTCCAGTCGTGATACGGAGCCGCGGAGTCCTGCGTCTCCACCGTCTCCAGCCAAGGATTTTCGCGTGGCGGCTGGTAAAAATGTCCATGAATGCAGATGAAGCGTTTACTTGAAGCCATCCATAATTCCTATCGACCGCGCGCATCTGCCGTCATGCCTGCTGGTCTCGCTGAATCTAGCCGCGCCGCCGCAGCTTGCGCGGCAGGTTTGGCAATAATAAATCGTTTGATGCGTCGCCTGCCCGATCAGTCCGGAGGCACAGCCGGCTCCGCACACCTGGCAAGATCGCAGGCACGCCAGAGGTACCAGCTGGCCACGGTGCGGAACGGCGCCCACTTCTTCCCCCGCCGCAGCAGCACGTCAGCCTTGGGCAAATCCGCCGCCGCCAGCGCGCGCGACTTGGGAATCTTTTGAAACGTCAGCGCGAACCCCTTGCGCACACCGTAGTCGGTGACAGGCAGCACATCCGGCCGGCCCAGGCGAAAAATCAGCAGCATCTCCACCGTCCACGCGCCGATGCCGCGCACCGCCGTCAGCCGCTCGATAATCTCCGCGTCGGAGAGCTTCTTGATGGCCGCGTGCGACGGCACAGTCCCGTCCAGCGTCTTCGCCGCCAGGTCTCGAAAGGCTTTGATCTTGTTCCCGGAAACGCCTGCCGCGCGCAGCGGTTCATCGGGAGTATTGATGAGGAGTTGCGGCGAAGGATCGCCCCCGAAGTACTCCCGCACCCGGCGATGTATGGTAGCCGCGGCCTTGCCATGCAACTGCTGATAGAGAATCGACTCCAGCAGCGACTCAAAAGGCGATGGCGTGGGATCAAGCTTGAGAGTGAACGGGCCGACGCGCTCCATCAGCGCGCCCAGCTTGGCGTCGCGCGCTTTCAGGTACTCGATCGCCTCGACGGCGTCGAAGGGAAGTTTTCTGCTCCGCCCGTCATGAATCATAGGCTGAAGTCTACCGCACCGGCTGCCGGGTGCTCCATCCTTGCCGCAGTTCCATTGCGGCAAGGGTAGGATGCAATTGAGGTGGGCGCAGCTACTTAGCCTGGGCGGCAGTGGTGTGCTGAATCTGAATCTGGGTTCTGCCGTCCTGCTGGTTCGCGTTCTGCACAATCGTCACCGATACCTGTTCGCGGTCGGTCTTCTTCGAAGTCAGAATCGACGTCCCTCCAAATTCCATCGACGTGGTGTCGCTGCCCAGCTTGTCCTTGTAGAAGGCAACAACTTTATCCGCAGGGTCCGAGGTAAGGAAAGCAGCCGAAACCACCGAACTGCCCGCGATGCTCATGCGCATGCTCCCTGACTTTTTGGGTTCAGCGCCGGGGTAGATGTCGGTGCCCAGTTCGGCGGAGGTGAACTTCATTCCGGGGTCCGCGTTCATTGACATGCCGGGCACGCTCAAACTGGCCGCGCCGGTTGAACCGTCCACATGGATGGCCTTTCTGACTCTGTATACGCCGTAGCCGATCACCCCCCCCACCAGCACTCCCAGAAAAACGAAGATGCCCACGATGATGAGAATGATCTTGACGGCACTGCTGCCGCCGGATTTCACCGGTACGGGCGGGGGCGCGCCATACGGGGGCACCGGCGCAGTGGGCTGGTACTGGCTGGCGACAGGTTGAAACGGCGGGGGGCCTTGACTTCCGGGATTCTGAGGCGAATCTGCCACGATTGTCTCCTTGGCTGTGCGCCCTTATCTAGAACGCACGCTATCCGGAACGCCTTGCTTTGGTTTTCCGGATTCCAGCCAATATAACTCAACCGCCCGCGACAGCGCCCGGCTTATTTGCTTTGGCACTGTGACTTGCGTCATGGCGCGGGCTTCTCAGTGGGCGGCGGCGGCGCTGCTGCAACGCAGATGGTCCCGCCTCCCCGGCACCTACCCGCCGAAATCCGGCTGGGGAAGATCTGATTAAGCCGTGGGTGTTCCCTCACAGGCTAAGAACTTACCCGTAAATTGGCTCTTGAAGTAGCGCCGGTCCCCAGACCGGCTGTACTGGCGGCGTCCACGCCGCCGACAGCGATGCGCGGGTCAGGAGACCCGCACGACAGCCGGCCTGGAGGCCGGCGCTACCTAATTTACGGATAAGCTCTAAAGCCCAAGTTCATTTTGAAACACTTGCGGCACGCGATCCTGAGGGTGCCCCGGTCGTGCCCTTTCAAGACATCGACTCATTCAGACCTTTCCTAGAGGGACCAAAAGGTTCACGGCAATGGTTCCTGCAGGTAGAGTTGCGCGGTGTGGCGCGCGGCAACAAAGGTCGCCATCGCGAACATGCCGGCCGCCGCGATGGTTCCTCCCAGATCGAACAGCAGCATCCTGTGCCCGAAGATTGTTGCATACGGGCTGCGCATCAGCGCCAGGTTGCCGATGGCGAGCAGAATGCGAATCTCCGTGGGACCAAAAAAGCCTTGCGAAAGCTCAAATCGCGACAACGTATACGTCGCCAGGTAGCTCTCGCTCGAAAGCACCAGGAAAGAAACCAGCATGGCCATCGCCACCTGCCAGTGCACCAGTCCCGAGCAGCCGAGTCCGCCCATGAGAGCGACGGCGCCAAAGATGTCCACCATGTGATCGACGTAAAACCCGTAGCGTGGGCGTTGCCGGCCGCGCACGCGGGCCAGAGTCCCGTCGAGACTGTCCCCCAGCCAGTTGAGCGCGAGGCACAGAATTACGAGCAGAAGCGCGGACCGGTGGGATCGCGACCAGGCATAGCAAAGACCTGCGCCGATTTGCGCGATCAAACCGAGCACAGTCAGTTGGTCCGAGCTGACCCAACGCGGCGCATGCATGGCCAGCCATTCCAAAGCGCGCTTCTCCGCCGAGGCCGTAAGCGCCTGGTTCACCCGGTGCGCCGGAGCAAATCCCACTTCCTGATTCTGTGTTGCTGCTCTTGTATTCATCGTCTCCTCCTCTTCAATTCCAGGCCTGATTTCGGTGTCCCAGCCGAACTACTTGTGCAATGCACTGCAAACAGAGCGCAAAGTGAATTCCAGCGACTCGCGCGGCACGCTTTCCACAAACGGACCCACCACCCAGGCCAGCCCGCGGGGAATCGACCGTGTCAACGAGACCGACTCAATTTGCAAATAAAGACCGCCGTCGCGTTCCTCGTAACTCCAGTAAGTGTTTAATCGCCACAGGAATCCGTGCTCTTCGTCTGCATGCAGCGCTCGCTCCTGGGCCGTCCCGGCCGCATCGATCTCGGCGATCCGCGTGCTCCGCGAATTGCTGTACCCGTGCCGGGCATCGAGCTGTCCAAAGCTCACGTCGTAAGTCGTATCCATGACCACCGCGATCACGTGATGCTGGCGAACCCGCATCACGGCCTGCGTGTTATCGCCCTGTTGCATCAGCACCTTCGCCTGCACCACCTGCGGCGAGAAATAGTGCGGATAGCTGTTGAAATCCCTCATCACCCGCTCGAAATCCCCAGCCTTGGCGCCGGCGGCAAAGGCCGTTCCGCGCCAGTGGTGCAACAGCGCGCCGGGCAATTCCGCATCCGAGGACAACGTGAGCCTTTCTACAATCAGCTCCCCGCGCCGCAGCCGAAGCTCGCTTTGAGAAGCTGGAACCGGAAGCGGGAGGAAGCAATCCTGCGATCGATGCTGTTGTGCGAGCCGAGACTCAATTGCCTGTGCATAAGAATTGAAGGCTGCAATCGCCGCAGGAGTGGGTTCGGCCGCAAAGCCGGTTGGTGCAGCCGCGCAAAGCAACAGACTCCAGACAGCCGCAACAGCGGAGTGCCTTCGAAAATCCGGGAATGGATGCCGCTTCATGAACAGCATCCTGCTCCGCTCTGGCTTTCGAAAGCAATGCATGGCGTCTCATCTGTTCGCGATTGTTCCTCACCGTGCAAGTGCCTGTGGCAGAGAGACTTCTCAAGAGTTGTACCCTGCGGTTGAGTGCTGGATCGCATTCGCAATCGGATACACTGAGACCGAAAGACAATGACCGGCCCACATGACCGGACCGCATGACTGAGATACAGCCAGCCCGGCGCTATCGCTTCGGAGCATTCGAGGCCGACGGCGCCACGGGTGAGCTGCGCCGCCAGGGCATGCGCATCAAGCTGAACGCGCAGCCCTTCCAGGTGCTTTTCATGCTCCTGGAGCGTCCCGGAGAACTGCTTACCCGGGAGGAAATCTCGCGTGAACTGTGGCCCGACGGGACGTTTGTGGATTACGAACACGGCGTCAACTCCGCCATCAACCGCATCCGCGAAGCCCTCGGAGACACAGCCGGCAGTCCCAGATTCGTCGAGACCCTTGCGCGGCGCGGCTATCGCTTCGTGGCTCCCGTGGAACGCATTGCTTCGAATGAGGATCCTTCGTCCCCTGTCTCGCGGATGAAGGACCAGCCGGTGCCCGCAGCCGCCGAGTCTGCGGTTCGCCCACAACCGGAAGCAAAGCCTCGCACCAGCATTCTGGCCACACCCGAGGACCTTCCCAAAGCCTCGTTCGCAGTCGTCCAAGCGCTCTTCATTCTGCTGCAGTGCATGTACTTGGGCTTCTACGTTGGCGCGCTAGCTAACCTGGCGGAGATTGACGATCTCTTCGGCGTGCTGCCGCGGGCCGCGCACGCACTCAATGTCCTCATTGTGACGGCGGCCATCCTTATTCCCGTCCGCGCCTTCGTGCTCTCGGCCGTGCTCTTCCATGCGCCCGGAGTCCGCGAAAAATTCTTGAAAATCTGGCCCTTCCTGCTTGCCGTCGACGTGCTATGGGCGCTCTCGCCTTTCCTGCTTCTGCACCACATCAATTTTGGACTCGCACTGGCGTGCACAACGCTCCTGGTCTATTCACCCTTTGCGCAGCGGTCGCTGGTGCTGATGGGCGCGGGCCAGGAAAATCAGAAAGCCGCGGCGCCTGTCCGCTGAGCACCTGCCGATATTTTTCACTCCGGCAATGCCGTTGCGATGTTAGGGTGATTCCTAGTTCCCCGGTTCAAATGTTCCATGGAGGTCACGGGCTCCTATGGCTTGCCGCACTTTTTCATTTTTGATGAGGATGCTGCTTCCTGCCTTGTGCCTGGCGGCATCGCTTGCTTTCGCCTCGCGCTCGGCAACCGCCCAGACGTTTGACGCCACCAACCTCCGCGAGCCGGTCGAACTCGGCACTTTCGGCGTGGTGCAGGTCGGTGACAATCCGGCCTACGCCCAGCCTGATTTCGACGACTCCAAATGGCTCCCGGTGGATGCGAAAAAACCGCTGAGGGAGTATTTCCCGCACCAACAGTCGCCTATCGTCTGGCGCCGGCTGCGCGTGAAGGTCTCGCCGCAACAGACCGATCTGGCCTTGCAGGCGTACTTCATCTCCCGCGCATTCGAGGTCTACGTCAACGGCCAGAAGCTGATCCAATCAGGTAGCGTGGATCCCTATGTTGCGTACATGCGCAACGCGCGCATCATTGTGCGCATCCCGGAGGCGCAATTCCGCACCGGCTCATTGGTTATCGCCGTCCGGGCTCGCGCTCCGCGCACCTTTTGGGCAAGCCCTTCTCCCAATTTCAACGCCCCCATGCTCGTGTTAGGAGAAGAGAACACACTGCGCGAGCGGAACCTGCTGAGCGTGATCGGCGAAAACGCGGTCTCAGTTCTTGAGAATCTGCTGGCGATGGGCGTTGGCCTCGTGGCGCTTGCCCTTTTCATCAGCCAAAGGCAGCGCACGGAGTATCTCTGGATATTCATCCTGGGCATTCTCAACGGGGCCACTCTGCCATTCGTTGTGGTTTCCGTCATGCGCAACATTCCCGTGAGCTGGTGGGCTCTCAACGAGGTTTGTCAGTTTGGAATCTACCTGGCCTTGCTGCTCATGGTTCAGGCCTTTCTGCGCAAGCCGCTCGGTTGGTTCCTGTGGCTTTGCGGCATCGTGTCATTCTTCATAGCCGTGCTCTGCGACGAGGTGTTTTGCTACGGCCTTGTCCCATACTCGTGGGACGCGTTCTTCGTGATCCCTATCGGCATAATCTTTTCGGTAGTTGTCCCCATCATGCTGTTCCGGCAACTGCGCCGAGGCGACCGCGAGGCAGGCATTCTTCTTATCCCCTTCCTTGTCCAATCCGTGTGGGTCTACGCTTACGTGGGCCTGGGAATGCTTCAGCTCATCCCTCCGTTGGCCAGCGCGGCATTTCATGCCTGGCAAGCGATCAATGCATTTCCTGTCAGGATATTCACCTTTGGACTGCAAGATCTGGGTAATCTGAGTTTCAATCTTTCGCTGGCCATCATCATGGTGCTGCGCTCCACGCGCATGAGCCGCCAGCAGGCCATGCTTGAAGGCGAGCTCGCCGCAGCCCGTGAAGTGCAGCAGGTCATTCTCCCCGAGCAGATCGAACCCGTGTCCGGCTTCACCGTGGAATCCGCCTACCAGCCCGCGCAGCAAGTCGGCGGCGATTTCTTCCAGATTCTCCCTGACAGCCGCGGCGGCCTGCTCATCGTTGTCGGCGACGTAGCCGGCAAGGGCCTTCCCGCCGCGATGCTAGTCTCTGTGCTGGTCGGCGCCATTCGCACTGCCGCCTCATACAGCCAATCCCCTTCAGAGGTTCTCTGTCAGTTGAACGAGCGGCTGCTTGGCCGCACCCACGGCGGCTTCTCGACAGCGCTCGCCGCACACATCACCGCCGACGGCTGGGTTACCATCGCCAATGCCGGCCACCTGTCTCCGTATCTTGACGGGAAGGAAATCGAGTTGCCCGGCGCATTGCCCCTCGGAATTCTCACCGCCGCAACTTACGAGCCAATCCAGTTCCATCTGCCGCACGGCAGCCGCCTGACGTTCTACTCGGACGGCGTTGTCGAAGCGCAGAATCAGAAAGGAGAGCTCTTCGGATTCGAGCGCGCCAAAGGGATTTCCACGCAGCCCGCCGCAGCGATTGTCGAGGCCGCCGTTCAATTCGGCCAGTCCGACGACATCACTGTCGTCGCCATCGCCCGCCACGTTGCCATCGCCACCGCCGCCTGAGACAGGCGCATCTGGAACCTGGGAACACCAGCCCAATTGGGCACCGCATTCCCGATTCCATCCCTTGCCTGCCCATGAACCCGCCCGGCAGCCTTACCATAAAGTGAGCAGCCCTTCAAATCAGGAGCGCCACGCCATGAAGATGCGCCCAGGCACACAAACCGGCTTTCTGCTGTGCGGCAAGGAATGGATCGACGGAGAGCCGCTTGAAGTCCGCTCGCCTTGGGACCAGGGCCTTGTCGGCGTTGTGTCCACGGCTACCCGCGCCGACGCGCGCCAGGCCGTCAATCACGCCGTCGCCAGCATGCGCCGCGCCCGCGCTCTGCCCCGCTGGAAGCGCCGCGAAATCCTGGAAGACGTGGCCGCCTCCCTCATCGATCAGAAGGAGCGGTTCGCCAAGCTCATTGTCGCCGAGGCGGGAAAGCCCCTCCGCCTGGCGCGTGCCGAAGTCGATCGCGCCGTGCTCACCTTCAAAACCGCCGCGGAAGAAGCTGCCCGACTTGGCGGCGAGAGCCTGCCCCTCGACCTGACCGAGGGCAACGAAGGCCGCTGGGGACTGGTGCAGCGCTTTCCCGTCGGCCCTATCCTGGCCATCACCCCGTTCAACTTCCCCCTCAATCTGGTGGCCCACAAGCTCGCCCCGGCCATTGCTGCCGGCTGTCCCATCCTGCTCAAGCCGGCGCCGCAGACTCCCTTTACGGCCCTCGCCCTCGGCGAAGTGATCCTCAAGGCCGGCTGGCCGGCGGAAGCACTGGCCGTCCTGCCTCTCTCCAATGCCGACACTTCCCATCTCGCCGAGAAGGAAGACCGCATCAAGCTGGTCAGCTTCACCGGCTCGGCCAAGGTGGGTTGGGAGCTAAAAGCTCACTCCGGCCGCAAGCGCGTGCTGCTTGAACTCGGGGGCAACGCCGCCCTCATCGTCCACGGCGACTGGCACGACCTGGACGAAGCAGCCCTGCGCACCGCCCATGCCGCCTTCGGATTCGCCGGCCAGTCGTGTATTTCCGTGCAACGTGTTTTTGTCGAACGAAAGATCTTCCAGACGTTTTTGTGGAAGCTGGTGGAAATCACCGCCAAATTGATCTCCGGCAACCCATCCGAGGAAGACACGGAAGTCGGCCCGCTCATCCGCCTGGCCGACGCCGAGCGCGTCGATGCCTGGATCAAGGAAGCCGTCGAAGGCGGCGCCAAGCTCATTGCCGGGGGAGAGCGCAACGGCTCCATGGTCACCCCCGCCATTCTCACCGCAACCAAGCCGGGCATGAAGATCCGCGATGAAGAAGCCTTTGGGCCTGTAGTTCTGGTGGAACCCTACGACGACTTCGAGCAGGCCCTGGCCGACGTAAACCATTCAAGATACGGCTTGCAAGCCGGCCTGCTCACCCGCGACGCCGGCCGCATTCTGACTGCGTACCGGGAGTTGGAGGTAGGAGCCCTGATCGTCGGCGACACGCCCGCCTGGCGGCTGGACTCCATGCCCTACGGCGGCGTCAAAGACTCGGGGCTCGGCCGCGAGGGGATTCGATCCGCAATTGAAGAGATGACGGAACCCAGAATGCTGGTGATGAGCGGGCTGAGCTGATTGCACCGAGAGGTAGATTCACGGTCTGAGCCGCGCATGCTTTTGATGGGCGGGCCGGCCTAAAGGCCCACGTAAATCAGAGCCATTCCTTTCTCAACGGGTCCGGCAATCCAAGCGCGGACTGTCTCTGCCGCTATCTCGGTGATGATTCAACAATTAACTTGCAATCGAGCAGCGGCATGGTCTACGCTCACGGCCAGTAGATTCCCCCCTGGTTCAGTCGACCGAAGCGCTGGCGATCATCCCCCCCGACGCGGCGCAAACCAAACCCGGCCGATGGAACGGACCCAGTTCGCTTCCAGTTTCTTGCCTTCCTGAACCATCGATTTTCCTAGCCCCACGGGAAAACCCGTTCAACGCGAGGCGTGATTGTTTCCCAGGAGTCGTGAAATGAGCCATCGTCCCCAGCTTTCCGTCATCCGTTCCGCTCGGCTTTCCCTGGGTGTTGAGCCCAAGCGCCTCGCTCGAATCGAGCGCAACATTCCTCGGCATTGCCAGCAGACACTCGCACGGAAACCCCTGTCCGCGGTTTTCTTTGCCATGATCGGTCTAGTCCTCGCCAGTAGCTTTCTGGTGCAACTGCCGCTGCTCCAGGCTCAGGTTCCAAGTCAGAAGCCGGCCCAGCCAAGGCATCGACAAGGCAAGCCCATGCTTACTGGGATTGACGGCGCTCAGACCGGCATAGCCAGCTTCCTGGGCAATTTCACTACCATTTCGACTCCCTCGGGGGCGCTTTCGGTCTTCCGCAAGCCGAACTGCTCGCTTTCGCTCGCAACCGGCAATTACGTGCTCGACCCCTTCACGTATACGCAAACCGAGCTCGCCTCAAACTATGAGCTTCTCCTTCACAAGGAGGCACAGCTTACCACCACGCCCGACGTTTTTGCGTCAGGTTGCGCGATACAACCATCCGCTGGTTTTGGTTCACAGCCCGGCATCTTCGTTGGCACAACAACCACCGGAGTGAACGTGTTTGCAGGGATTGGCCTGGTTGCCCCCGCGTTCGTTGAGGGTGTTTACCTGTTGACTGGCAAATCCACCTTCAGCCTTTCCTCTTTTCAATACTCTTCGGTTGGCAATCTCACGGCGGCAGACCTGAACAAAGACGGCAACGGGGATCTCGTGATCACTGAGAATCCCCTTGCCCCCTCCGCACGTGTGACTGTCATGCTCGGTAAATCCGACGGCACTTTCGAGAATGCCGTGTTCTACCCCATCGCTGGAAACTACTCAGTGGCCGCCGTCATCGACGATGTGAACGGAGATGGCAATCTGGACATTGTCGCGGTCTCCGGCGATCAGCAAATCTCAGTCCTGCTGGGTAATGGAGACGGCACCTTTCAGGCCGCGAAAAGCATTGCCGCGCCTGCACTTCCCGGCTATGCGAGCGCCAGTGACACCCAGATCACCAACCTGATTACGGCAGATCTGCGGGGCAACGGCAAAAGGGATGTCATCTGCTCGAACGGGCTGATCCTGCTCAGCAACGGCGATGGCACCTTCACGCCTGTCTCTGCCCCGGCATTCCCCTACTACCAGGACCCCTTATCCAACTATGGTGTTAATCTCGCCAGCGGCGATATCAACAAGGATGGCAAGATCGATCTCGTCATCAACAACAGCTCCACCATTTCCACCTGGATCGGCAACGGGGACGGCACTTTTACGCAGGGGCAGAGCTACGCAACAATCGCTACAGATGGCTTTATTTCGGTCGACGATCTCGATGGAGACGGCAACCCCGATGTCTTTGTCGGCTTGGGAGACGGCGGTGCCTTTGGTGGCGACGAAGGCTCTCCCAATCTTTCCTACGCCCTTATGGGCAACGGAAACGGCACCTTTCAGGGTGCGCCCAAAATCGGCTTCGGCGCTTACACGGGCAATAACCTTGCCGATGTGACCGGCAGCGGGAAGCTCGACCTCATCACCAACACCGTGGACACTCCCTACGGGTATCCCGACACATTAGTCCCCACGTTTACCGTGCAGTTTAGCAATGGGAAAGGGTTATTCAATCCCGTTTCCACCATCACTCCGCCGGCAAGCTTTGTCCTGAAAGGGACGACCATTACCAGCGCCACCACCGCCGGAGCCAGCACCTTTGCCGTCGGCGACATCAATGGCGACGGTAAAGCCGACCTGGTCTTCGCGGACAACGGTCTCTATGGCGTCTATGGCGGCGGCTTTGATTCCGGGCTTCCCGTTTACTTCACGGCAATCAGCAACGGCGACGGCACATTCCCCACCCCGACTCCACACGCCTTCCCGCAAATTGCGGCTGCCGGAAAAGTCGACGTTGAGCTCACCGTCAGCGGCCTCCAGATCTCCAATTTCAGGAAGGGAGGCAATGCGGGCCTGATCTTCACTTTCAACGATGTCGCCGGCGGCACGGTAGCCCCGATATACAGCATGGGCTTCGTCGCACTTCCGGGTAACGGCGACGGCACATTTCAGGCCCCGGTCATTACCACCACGCTGAGCAGCGCCACGGCTCTCAACGCCAACACCCAGCCGGTGATTGCCGCCGTCGCGGACGTCAACAACGACGGCAATCCCGACCTGGTGATCATCAACAACACTTACGCCAACAACGTCTTTCTTGAAAGCCAGGTTGAGGTTTTCCTGGGCAACGGCGATGGCACCTTCAAAGCGCCCATCCTCGTCAACACCCCTGCCAACCCAACCGCCATCGTGGTCGCCGATTTCAACAAAGACGGCAAGCTCGATATCGCCACGGTATGCGGCGCGATTAACGCCGCAGTAGACCAGCTTGCCATCTCGCTCGGCAATGGCGACGGCACTTTTGCCGCCCCCACCTTGATGTCGATCGCGTCCGATGTCAATGGCGGGGCCACCCTGGCCGCAGCCGACTTCAACGCCGACGGCAACGTCGACCTGGCTCTGTTCAACCCCTTCGGCTATAGCGGCATCTTCTACGGCGACGGCAACGGCACCTTCACCTCAGTTAATACCGGCAGCTATGTGGTGCCCAAGGATCTGCTCAATCTTCCCGCCTCAGGCGCGGCCGTAGCAGTCGATCTCAACGGAGACGGCAAGCCGGATATCCTTGTCGGCAACACCATCTTGCTGAGCCTTTACGGGTCAGCGCCGAACACCAATCCACCGGTGAACAGCGGCACCGCTCTCACCGCTTCGTCCCAGACCATCACTGCCGGGGCCAGCGTCAAATTTACTGCCACCGTGACCGGGCCTTCAGGGGACGCTACCGTGCCCACTGGCACCGTGACCTTCTATAACGGAGCCACGTCCATCGGCACCGGCACTCTTAACGCCTCCGGCGTGGCCACCTACACCACCACCACCCTGCCGACCGGGTCAGAAAGCATCACCGCTGTCTACGGCGGCGACGCCAACTTCAACGGCAGCACCTCGGCTGCCGTGGTGGTCACCGTGAACCCCGTAGTTGCCACCACCACTGTGCTGACCGCCTCGCCCACTTCAGCCCTTACCGGCGTCAGCATCGGTCTCACCGCAACCGTGACTCCTGCCTCGGGCGCCGTTGCGCCCACCGGCACCGTCACCTTCTACGACGGAGCCACGTCCATCGGCAGCGGCGCCCTCGACGCCTCCGGCGTGGGCACCCTCTCCACCACCACCCTGGCCGCAGGCAGCCATTCCATCACCGCGGCGTATGGCGGTAGCCCTGCTTTTGTAGCCTCGACGTCCGCCGCGGTTACGGTCACCATCACAGCCCCCCCGCCCGATTTCATGCTGGCCATCAGCCCAACCAGCGGCACTGAGACCAGTACCGCCCCGGCAGCCGCCACGCTCACGGTGACGCCGGTCAACAGCTTTAACGGCACGGTCAACTTTGCATGCTCCGGCCTTCCGTCTTACATCGCGTGCGGCTTCAGCCCTTCCACGCTTACGCCCGCCGGGGCGGCCCTCAAGACCACAGTCACCTTTGCCGACTCAGCAAGCGCAAGGGTGCAGCCCGCGCCCGGCGCAAAGCCCTCTCCGCTCATCTGCCTTGCATTTGGCTTTGGATTCCTGCTGCTGGCCCGCGCCCGCAAATACCGCACCCTCTTCCGGGCATCGGCCGTGCTTCTGTTTGCCCTGGCGATAGTCAACATTGCCGCCTGCGGTTCCGCCAAGGCGACACCGCAAACCAACACCGTCACCATCACCGCAACGTCCGGGGCACTCTCGCACGCCACGACCTACACACTCACCAGCACCAAATGAACCATGCTTGCCGCGGGCGAGACCAGCAAAAGACGGGCTGAGGCGAATTTGTGTAGCCGTCTCGACCTCGTTGAAGGTGGCTTTTTCCTGGGAAAAAAGCCACTTGGGGCCAATCGTTCCTTGGTACAGCAATTAGAAATCCGCTATAGCGCTTCGAATCGAAATTCGAGCGGTGGAAGTACACCAGGTCTTCCTGGAAGCAGCCGATTCAGGTTTCTCTAAAAATCGCACAAAAAAGCGCCCCTCGGTTTTGCTTGCCTGGATGTAATTCCAGATCTGCTAAACCAGAGGGGCGAGGAGCCGCAATCACAAGAAAATGGGCTGACCAGCGTCGTTGCCTGCGAGGGATTGCTCCGCTCACACGCTTCTCCTCTGGGCACATCTTCTGGACCGAACTTCAATATAGGAGTTGCCTTCCAAATTCAATAGGTTCCATCGGGTACCAATGTTCGTTTGCCGGGCTAAATCCCTATTAGAATGCAGTTTAATCCTCAGTAGACAACCGCTTTTTTCGGACGTATGATACGCAATACAGATCGTCTCGTTCCATTTGTTGCACTGTATTTTGCCGCGCACGAAGTCACGCTCCGGATCCCCCGATGCCTTCGATGGCAATGGAAGCTTCTGCGCCGGATCAGTAGCCCCTGGGAACGATGCGCGCTAGAGGAGCCGGGCATGCCCGTGGGCGTAAAACTGGTGCAGGACCCGCCGCAGCCAACCGCTGCCCCGGAAGCGGCAGCCATCCGCGAGCAACTGGAGCGCCTCCTCGCTCACCCTTTGTTTTCAAACAGTAAGCGTTATCCGGTGCTCCTCGCCTACACAGTGGAGCAGACGCTGAAAGGCAACGCCCAAGAGCTGAAGGAGCGCAGCATCGGCATTGAGGTTTTTGGCCGGTCTCCCAGCTACGACGCCAATGCCGACCCGGTGGTGCGCATCACCGCCGGCGAAGTGCGCAAGCGGCTGATGCAGTATTACTACGATTCCGCGCATGATGGGGAACTGGTAATCGAACTCCCCAGCGGCTCCTATGTTGCCCAGTTTCGCGTGCCGGAGCCCGTGCCCCAGCCGGAGCCGGTTGCTGCTGCACCGGAACCTTTGCCGCAACCTGTTTCAACGCCGATTCCGACGCCGCATCGGCCGAATCCACGGCGCCGCTGGCTGTTCGTCGCCTTCCTCTTCGGGCTGGCCCTGGCTGGGAGCTTTGTGCTCGGCTGGCAGTTGCGCGAACTGCGGAATGCTCAACCGCCCACGTCCATTGACCGCTTTTGGGCGCCAATTACCGATGGCACCACCGTGGCGACGTATTGCCTTGGCGAGCCTGCCAAGAATATTGACGTGGGGTCGATCAATTCCTTCGATACCCCGGTAACCGGCACCGACCCCCAGCCGCTTTACTTCCGCCTGCACCTTTCCGGACATTTGGCGCTGGCTGACGTGATCACGCTTACCCGTACCGCCGCTGCCCTGGAAACCCGGCACAAGGCGTTTCGCGTCCTCCCCGCATCCGAGGCCAGCTTTGCGCAGCTCCGCGAAGGGCCCATTGTGCTGATTGGGGGATTCGATAACATCTGGACGCTGCGCGTGACGCAGAAGCTGCGCTTTGGATTTGACTCCAAGGACGGCGTTGCCATTATTGTCGACCGCAAGAGTCCGAAGCAGACTTCGTGGGCCACGGCCTGGGATCTGCCCTACCAGAAACTCTCCCGCGATTATGCGATTGTGGCGCGCATCCACGACAATACAACGGGACAACCGGTGATTGTGGCTGCGGGAATTTCGGAAGAAGGAACCGAGGCGGCCGGCGAGATTCTTTATAACCCCGTCTATCTCGACTCACTGTTAGCCAAGCTTCCATCCAACTGGGAGACGCTGAACATGGAGGCCGTGATCGAGACACAGGTCATTGAAGGTCATCCCGGCCCGCCAAGCATTCTGGCTGTTGAGACCTGGTAAGACTCCAAGAAAACAGACTTCTCGAAGGGCCGGCTCCCTGCCGATGGAATGGAGCACGCCGCTGCTCCCGCCCGGTGTTCAGCGAGACAATTGCCCTCTCTGCTGAACGAAGCGAGTGATGCGAGGAATTCCTTGCCAGGACGCGGAATATCGAGACTTATAAATGACTAAGTCGAACTACTTCGCCTTGGCCTTCTGTGCGGCCCAGCGCTTGCGCTGCGCGTCTGCAATGCGCTTGCGCGCCTCAGGGCTCAGCACGCGCCGCTTTTTGCCTTTGGCCGCGGCCGGCGTCTTCTTTGCTTTGGGCAAAGCTACCTTATAGGGTGCTGAGCCGGTGGTGGAGGCCAGCAGAGTGCGAATCTGCGTGAGCTTTGCAATTTCTTCGTCAATCAGGGCAACGATCGATTCAATAGCCATTCGTCAAGATTAACCTACGATTTCGCCTTTGTGCAATCGCAAGAGAAAGTTATCCCACTTACACAAGCAATCCAAGGTAACTCACTCGGCTTTCCCCACGGTCTTTTCTACATAGGCTTTCTGGAGAACAAAGAACGCCGCCTTCTTTTGCCCTTGATCGGAGATAAGTCCCTTGCGGTTGTATCCATCTTGAATGCCAGCCAGATTGCGCGTGGGAGAACGGAAATCCATCAATATCCATGCGCTCATGCCGCGCAGGTTGGGGACGCGATTGAGCATCCCCATTTGATGGCGATAGATGTCAGCCTGAAATTCTTCCGTCCAACGTTCGTTATCGGCCCCATGCAGACCTGCCTTGGCGCCGCCGCCAAACTCGCTCATGATTACGGGCTTGTCGTAATCCACGCGCCAGTCGGTGGTATCCGCGCCTTCCGGAGTCTGCTCGTACCAGCCGACATACTCGTTTGTTCCGATAACATCGAGCGCCTTGCCGAGCGGATCGTCGACTATCTTGGTATGGCCGTCGGAGTGGACAAGCAGCGCGGCGGTAATCAGGCGCGTAGGATCGAGCTCCCGCGCATGCTGGGCGAGGGTTTCAATGAAATGGGTCCTAGTCTCGTTGTTAGGCGTCTCGTTGGCCATGGACCATAGGATGATGGCCGCGTGATTACGCGATGTCCCTATCTCTTCATCCAACTGTTGCTGAGCTTTGGCAAGCACCTTGGGGTTATCGAACTGGATAGCCCAGTAGACGGGATTCTCCGACCACACCAGCACGCCCATGCGGTCCGCAGCGCGGAGCATGGTTTCATCGTGAGGATAGTGAGCGAGACGCACGAAGTTAGCGCCGAGTTCCTTGGCCCATCCCAGCAGCGTTTCCGCATCCTTATCGGAGTAGGCGCGGCCGCCGCGGTAAGGCGCTTCCGCGTGGATGCAGACGCCGCGCAGAAAGATCGGTTTGCCATTCAGCAGTATTTCGTTGCCGCGCGTTTCTATGGTGCGGAAGCCGATAAGGTCATCGATAACATCATCCCCCGCGCGCACCTTGACTTTGTAAAGCTTGGGTGTCTCCGGCGACCACCTTTCCAGGCCCTTCACCTCAACATGAATTGCCGCGCGTCCGTTGTCCGCTGTAACCGCCGATGTCTTGGCGGCTAACGCAGGGATTTCCACTTCCACTCTCGCGCCTGGCTGAGAGTCTTGAACATGGACCCAGCCCTCGATGACCGAGCCCTCCCGGCGCGAAAGATGCAGATCGTATTGATCGATGAAGGCTTCGGGGACTTCAATCAAGGAGACATTGCGGGTAAGACCGCCATAGTTCCACCAATCGGTCTTGAGCGTGGGAACCCCATCTTCATGGCGCGTGTTATCGACGGCGGCTACCACGAAGTTATTGCCCGCGTGCACGGCGCCGGTGACTTCGCAATTGAAGCTGGTGAACCCGCCCTCGTGCTCGCACACCTTTGTCCCGTTTACCCAGAACCACGACTTGTAATTGGCCGCGCCAATGTGCAGGAAGATATGTGTATGTTCCTTGGGCTGATAAGTGAAATCACGCTGGTACCAGAGGGGACCTTCGAAGTAGAGCAGCGAATCGCGTTGCGTATTCCAGTCGCCGGGTACCTTCAAGGTGGGCGACTTGGAAAAGTCATACTCGATAACCCTGCCACCCGGCTCCTGCTTCTGGTTGCGCGAGTAGCCGGGGAATCCGTTGAAGTATGGATCGACAATGGTGTGCCATTCCCCGTTCAGCGAGGTAGCCGGCCGCATATCCGCGCCGGTAAGCACGATAGGCGCTGGTACCGTGACCGCTGGTTGCGCGCAAAGAACAAGCGTGAAGTTGAGCGCGAACAAGCTGGTGACAGCAGGCAGGGCCGCGCGCATTCCGGCAAACACGCGAACAGATATCCTCTTCATTCCACAACCTCATCCGGGTGCGATTGGCTTGGAGCGTGACTGCAGTACGACGCGCGGACGCAGCAGTTCCTGGCAGACATTGAATCTTATCGCCTGCCGCACCGCTCTGTACACCATCGGGAAGCGCCGCAGGCATTTCGGGTCTTTCAAAGACGGGCGTCCTCAGACGAGGATCATAAAACACTAAGATAAACTTAGCGACAGGGAGAGGTTACATGACTACAAGCGCTGTCATCGGCAAAGGCCAGATGGTCATTTTGTGGACGATGCTTTTCCTCTATGCAACGGGCCGCGTGATGCAGATGTATCCGGAGAGATTCTCCATCCTGTCGATCGTCCTGATGCAGGTGGCCCCGCCCGCGATTTTCGCCTTGGTTCATGGATCGATCCTTTATCGCTTTAGAGGAATGGCTGCCTTTACGGTGTTTTGTCTGGGCGCGGGAGCGGCCTGCGAGAGTCTCAGTCTTCGTACCGGGTTCCCCTTCGGGCATTATTTCTTTACCAGTTTCATGGGGCCGAAGGTGCTTCAACTTCCAATCCTGCTGGTGTTGGCTTACCTGGGAATCGGCTACTGCTCGTGGGTGCTGAGTCTTTTGATCCTCGGATACCGCGGCAAGCCACTTACAAGAGCGAGCACTGTCGCGCTCCCGCTGCTGGCGAGCTTCATCATGGTGATATGGGATCTCTCCATGGAGCCTATATGGGCAACGCTTGACCGAGCCTGGATCTGGCGCGACGGAGGGGCTTTCTTTGGCGTGCCTGTGAGCAACTTTCTGGGCTGGTTCTTTACCGCATTTCTCTTCTACCAGGCCTTTGCTCACTATTGCAGGGCGTATCCTGTCGGACCGGTGCCTTCGTCGCGGGGTTACTGGCGCGCGGCGATCCTCTGCTACGGAGTTTGCGCTTCAGGAAATCTTCTGGTCTTCAGGGCGGGGCTGTTTCCTGCCTCGGTTACCGACGCCTCTGGAAGACAATGGTTGACTATGGATATTCTTATCGCTTGCATTGTTGTTTCGGTTTTCACGATGATTCCTGTGACTCTGCTGTCATGGCACAGGTTGAAAACGCAAGCGGCCTGACTGCCGGCAATGACGCTGGTAGGGGTTAAGGAAGCTCTGATTAGCCGCCGGCACTTCCGCAGGGGCTAAATCCCGCGTTCATTTTGCGACACTTACGGCACGACTAAAGCTTTAGCCGTGCCGCTGACGCCCCAAAGAACACGGGGCTTTAGCCCCTGAGGGAATGTCCCTCGGCACATCAAACCAGTTAAGAAACATGTTGCAGTATCCCTAGCCGCTTCGCCACCCGCTCCAGCGTCTCCAGCGCCTGGTCCAGTTGCGCCTTCGTATGCTCGCTGGTCAGCATCAGCCGGATCCGCGCCTTGCCCTCCGGCACCGTCGGAAACGCAATCCCCGTGCCCATTACGCCCTCATCGAACAACGCCCGCGAAAACTCCATCGTTTTCCGTCCATCGCCAAGTATCACCGGCGTAATCGGAGTCTCCGTTGCCGGCGTGTTTACCCCGCCCACATTGAAGCCCACGCGTCGCAACTCGCCCTGAAAATACCGCGTGTTATCCCACAGCCGCGCAATCCGCTCCGGCTCCGATTCCAGAATGTCGAAGGCCGCAATGCACGTGGCCGCCACGCTCGGCGGATGCGAAGTAGAAAACAGAAACGGCCGCGCACGATGGTAGAGATAATCAATTAGATCCCGCGAACCGCACACATACCCGCCCAGCACCCCAATCGCTTTGCTCAGCGTGCCCACCTGCACATCCACTTTGCCATGCGCCCCAAAGTGATCCACCGACCCGCGCCCGTTGCGCCCCAGCACTCCCGAAGCATGCGCATCGTCCACCATCATGATGGCCCCATACTTCTCCGCCAGCGCAGCCAGCTTGTCCACCGGCCCAATGTCGCCATCCATCGAAAACACGCCATCTGTAATAACCAGCTTGTGTCCCGGATCGTTAGCCAGTTCCTGCAGCAACTCCTCGCAGTGCGCAACATCCTTGTGCCGAAACACCTTGACCTTTGCTCGCGACAGCCGCGCACCGTCAATAATGCTGGCGTGATTCAATTCGTCCGAAAGAATGAAGTCTTCCTTGCCCAGAATCGAGCTCACCGTGCCCGCGTTGGCCGTGAAGCCGCTCTGGAAGACTACGCAGGCCTCCACGTTTTTGAAGCGCGCAATCTTCTCTTCCAGCTCCATGTGGATGCGCATGGTCCCGGCAATCGTCCGCACCGCGCCCGATCCCACCCCGAATGCCGTGGTCGCCGCCAGCGCCGCCTCAATCAATTTCGGATGGTTCGCGAGGCCGAGGTAGTTATTGCTGGCCAGGTTAATCACCAGTTTGCCGTCGTAGTGGCACACCGGCGCCTGCTGGTCGTCCAGAATGCGCAGCTTGAAGTGTGTTCCCTTGGCGCGCAGCTCATTCATCGCAGTCGTCAAGTACGCAAGCTGGGGCCGCGTAGCAGTCTCGGTCATGGCATTCACCTCAAGAAATGAGCATAGCGCGCCTGGCTCGCGGCAGAAAAACACTGCGCGCCATCTCGCTGGTTGAATTGAAACGGCAAAAGCCAGGACGTGAAGGGTACGGGCTTCAGCCCGTACATCGAGCTTTCCAATACCTTCGGGCTTTTGCCGACTAGGCAATCTCGCCATCCTTGAGGCCAATACCTCGAAACCCATCCATCCAGTCGCCCGCGTCCTTCTTCCTTTCTGTCCGTCCAAGCAATGGGCAGCCCGTAGCCCGCCCGCGCCCCAGCCAGCTACAATGGAGTCCTACGCTTCGGCAGCCGGGCAATACGACTTTTTCTTGAGATTTGGAGCAGGTGCACGTGACAGGGATGATCCGCCGCAGTTTGCGGCTTGAGTTGGTTGCAGCAATCGGCATCGCGCTGGCCGTGCCCGCGCTGGCCATGCCCCCGCAGGACGCGCAAGGCCAGGAACTTGCCCGGCAGACCTCGCAGACTCGTCTTACCGTCGAAACCCGCGATCAGGCCGGACGGACGCAAGCCACGCTCGCCATTACTGTCACCGGCGAAGACGGCCTTCCCACCACCGGCGCCGTTACCATCAGCGACCACGCCCACGGCCAAATCCGCGAACTGGCCGGCGCAGCGCTCAACAAGCAGGGCCACGCCACTCTCGTTCTTGCGCTTCCCGCGGGCGACCACTCGCTCACCGCAACCTATGCCGGCGACGCCGCCCACCGCAGCTCCATTTCCGAGTCCGTGCACACCCTCGCCCAGACCACCACCACCCCCGACTTCTCTGTTTCCGTAAATCCAGCCACGCTTACCCTCACTCCCGGCCAATCCGGAACCGTCACCGCCTCCATCGCGCCTGAGAATGCCTCGGCGCTCACTGCGCCCATGTTCGTCACGCTCTCCTGTTCTGGGCTTCCCGACCAGTCTTCCTGCTCTTTCAATCCGGAAAATGTAG
>JBEKFD010000048.1:0-36408 GCA_050013495.1 Occallatibacter sp.
ATCCATAGTTCTTCCCTGAGTTGCTTCATCCCTCAACAATGCTGCTTGGAAATGACCAAAACAAGATGGGCTTTACGTAACGCTCACGTTTAATTTAATGAAAACCAGGATGCGCCCCGATTAAATCATTGGAGAGAAACAATGATTAATGCAGGGGCAGCGTTCGGGCTTTTGATTCTGGCAATGCCTTTGAGCGCATTGTGTGCCATCGGTCCGCAGGCGGTTGCACACAGCCTGGAAGCATCAGGAATTACTTATTACGTCGATAGCTCGTTACCGGACATTAACCCTGCGTCCGGGACCCCTGATTGTACCGTCTATAATCCCGCCTCATTTGAGTGCGGCGGTGGAAATGCCCTGGCGTTTGCTACTATCGCAGACTTGAACGCAATTACCTTTCAGCCCGGCGACCAAATCCTATTCCGTCGGGGCGAGATTTGGCGAGACCAACTGACCGATTCGCCCGGAAAGGGGGGTTATTCGGGGACCGCGAATGCTTCGATTCAGATTGGGAGTTTTGGCCCTTCTGGTCAACCGCTGCCAATCATCAGTGGCGCTAATCTTCTTAGCGCATGGTCCTCGCAGAATATACCCACCTCGACCGGTCAGATGACGGTGTACTCTGCACCTTATACAGTCCTCCAAGGTTGCGGTCGCGACTATCTGCCATGCGAATACTCGGTAGCACCGAGTCAGGTATTTTCCGACGGGGCGCTGCTTCAACAGTCCACCGGAGGTGCTTCATCACTGGGCTTGGGACAGTGGTATATCGACACAGTAAATGCCCTCGTGTGGGTACGAACACCTAACGACGATTCTCCTAGTGATCATCTGATCGAGGCAAGTCAGCGAGACTTCTGTGTCTCAATAGGCAACCGCGCGTTTATCTCAATTTCGGATATCCAGGTCGAGAAAGCTGCACTCGATGGAATTTATGCCGGCTGGGATGCCGGCGCGCTTGAGCCGTTCAACACCATAGATGACTCGGCCGCGGCAAGCCCAAGCAGCCCATCGAGCGCATCTGGTACACGTGGCGGGGCCGCATCCTGGGCAGTTTCGCGTCCAGGTCGGTGGCTGTACTGGGCTGATAGAGTCTCAGCCCTACCCATTCCCGGATAACTCACCCGATTGCCGGTTTCTGCCAGCATTGAAAAATGAAAAAAATCTCCGAGTTGACGCGCAGGAGTCTGGGACGCGTGGAACACACCCTGTCCCTGAGAACGCAGTTAGCGGAACTCCGCTGCCTGTAGACCGCCATCCGGCCTTGCGCGTAGCATTGAGAGGTTGGCGCGAAACTGGGTTCCACAGCAAAATAAATAGGTGACTCTCCACTTTTGTGGGTACATTTGCGGGTATTTTTCGGTTATCCATCTTCAAGCATAGCAAAATCAGCAGTTTACAGCGCGATAGGAATCCCTCCTCTCCGCCAGATTGTAGGATCAATAGCTTAGAGAAATCATTCAATGAGAGTTCGAAAGCTGATCGCGAGAATAGATGATCCGCGGCAAGCAGACCGGCGAGTTCGATGGTCGATCAACCAATGACCCATTGTCTCTCTTAGAAAGTCTATTCGCGGAAGAGGGCGTATGGCTATTTCCGCCCCCTCCGAAATTCCAAATCGGTTTCGTTCGCTAACGGTAGAAGTCGTTTGAGGCTGTCAATCTCCTCATTCTCCCGCTTGTCCTGAATCCAGGTCAGAAAGAGAGCAGGCGATCGAAAAATGCGCGGTAGCGTTTGAGCGCTTGGCGCAGATCTTCAGTGTTGACGTCTTCGCCCCGATCCCACTGCTTTTCCAACTGCTCGCGCTCAGAGGCAAACTGCTCGGCGATGCGCTTGACGACGTTGGCAACCAGGCCGTCTGCCTGTTTCACAGCCGTACGGGGATCATCGACAAAAGAGGTTTGCACCTCGTTCCAGTGCGAACGAAAGCTCTGCAGCTCGTCGTTAGGGAAGAGCGCGTTTGGCTGCGCCGGCTGATTTACCGCTGCCACAGGCTCAAGGTTGCGCTCCTCCAGAACACTATCTGAAGGGATCCGATCTGAAGGATAGGACTTGGCCTCTTCAGCCAGGTCCAGTTCGGCTACGCCCGCTGCAGAGCGTGCAGGATTAACGAGATCGGCGGCGGTGAGTGTCTCGTCGCTAAGAAGCTCTTTCATGGAGGACTCCTCTCGTGGCGTCCACCGAAGTGGGTACGCCTAACAGTTCGTTGAACAGTGAGCGGTAATGCACCATTGCCTGGCGCAGGTCTTCGGTTCCGGCTTCGCCGCGCCCATGGCGCTGCACGATCACGCCGGCGGCGCGGTAATTATGCACCACCGCAGGATAGGAAACAGAAACATCGGCCGCGCGCTGCTCGAAGTCGGCCATGGGATAACCCCGTGCGGTCATCACGCGGTTTACCAGCGAGTCGGCTTCGCTCACAGCTACCACAGGATCGTCGACGAACCGGTTCTGAATCAGACTCCACTCCTCTGCGAATCGACCACGCTCGGCGGCAGTGAGCGCTTTGATGGTGAAGCTGTGGACGCGCTTCTCGCGATTGATGAGTTCCATCTCAGCTTTGGCGGCGCCGCCTCGCTCCAGCACGGCGTGATCGTACTCCGGACCGAATTGATCCTTGAGGTACTGGCTCCTATGTTTGCGGTAGGCAACGATGACGACGGCGGCGATTGCGATAACCCCAACAACGATCGCTGCAGCGATCAGGATTCTTTGATCCATGGTCACTCCCCTTCTGCGGTTGTGATGCCGCGTAGAAGTCCGGAGTTGTCGACCGCAAGCAAGCCCCAATCGGTGGGCGGGTAGCCCACGTCTGACCAAACGAAAATGATTGGGTACCCCAGAGCCTGCCCTGAGCCTGTCGAAAGCCTGCCCTGAGCGTGCAGAAGGGGGTCTGGATTCTCAGAATCTGGGATGCAAGATGCTCGTCGCCGCGAACCTCGATCACCGGATCGGAACAGGAATTTCCCTCATGCAGTTTGCATAAAATTATCCTCCCCGGGCGCACAATTGAGAAAAGCAGCCAAAATCCAGGGAGGAAACCATGCGCAACATCGCCGTAGCCGTCAGCGACGATTCCTACCGCCAGGCGCGCATCTGGGCGCCAAGCAACGACACCTCCGTATCCGCCGTCGTGCAGGATCTTCTGCTTAGCCCAGGCAGAAGAAAAAACCCAAAATGCACCCACCCCTCCCCCACTTTCGTCCCAAACCAATGGAACCAAACATGTTACATGGCAAATGACCCATTTCACCCCTCAAAACAAAGCACTTACACGTTTCGTTTTGAGCGCCTTCCGCTGAAAGGCCGAGCTGCATAGCGCGTAATCAACCGCTCGCGTTGCCAGAGAGTTGCCAGCTCTGCTGACGTTGGGTTCATCGCTCTCGATTAATCGCGGTCGTCGGCGAAGACTGGCAGAGCTCGCTCGAAGTCTTCCAAGGGCAATGCACGACTGATTAAGTAGCCCTGGAACCTATGGCAGCCCATCGCGATCAAGAAATTGCGCTGTTCCTCAGTCTCCACGCCCTCCGCAATCACAGCTAAACCCATCGCTTGCCCTAGATATAAAATCGTTTGCACTATGGCGCCGCTGTTCACATCCACCAGGAGGTCATGGATGAAAGACTTATCGATCTTCAATTGGTCAAGTGGCATGCGCTTGAGATAAGCCAAAGAAGAATAACCAGTGCCAAAGTCATCCAAGGAGATTCGTACACCGAGAGACTTGAGAGCGATCATTTTGGCAATCACATCTTCAAGGCTGAAAACGAGTATATTTTCGGTGAGCTCCAATTCGAGATTCGCTGGATTGGCTCCAGATTTGTTCACCGCAGCCAGTACGCCTTCAACGAAGTCTGGCTGGGCCGCCTGTTTGGCACTCACGTTAACTGCTATCGTTAGCTTCCCGACTGTCTTTCGGCCGACCCATGTCGCTAGCTGAGCGCAGGCAGTCTCCAACACCCACTTTCCAATGGGTAGGATTAGCCCCGTCTCCTCAGCGAAAGGGATGAATTCAGCAGGAAACAAAAGGCCCCGTTTGGGATGGTTCCAACGGATCAGCGCCTCCGCTCCCACGATATGTCCGCGATGCACCTCAGGCTGGTAGTAAAGCACCAGCTCATTTTCGGCAATTGCGCGTGTGAGCTCTTCTTCTTTTTGAGATTGGTTCCTGAAAACGATCGAGCCGCGGTACGGATTTGTTATCGCGTCGTTCACGCCGCGCCGCGCTGTTTCTTCAGGGAGGGTTTGATGCAGTCCATCTTGGCGGGGATGACAATCGTCTTCGATGGTCCTGAAGGCTTTCAGCTTTGCCGGCGCCGAATCTAAGACCCTTCCGCAGACCGAAACGCCTGTCACCTCACGCCCGATCACAATTCGGTTAAAGCTCAACTCGAGTGTCGGGCAATCAAGCAAGCGAAGCTCGGCGCGCAAAGGCCCGGACGCGATCGCTTTTTCTACGAGATCGGTCCACAGCGCAACCTCTGGCGAGGACAGTAAGTCCTTGAAGAGCATCCCTGGTGAAATACTGACGCCATAGCTCGCCAGCATTACCTTTCGAAATGCAAGATTACTGGCGAGCAGCTTGTGATCCAAACCAACCGACCACAACAACTCCTCAGTGCTGTCGACCAGACGGATGAGATCTTCCTGCGCTTGTTCCCGACCCTCGATCGCAATCGGCTCTCGGTAATTCATGGTCGGCTCTCCCGAGTCCGCAGACCTAAATTAGGCTATTCGCCGGGCTTTGCCGGCTCCACGGGTCATTTGCCGGAGAATTCGCGACGCGCTGGACCCGCTGGACGACATTACCAATAGTTTATCGGCAATGCGATTGCGAGACTCTAGGCAAATGTTCGGTTAACTTGGCGCATTCCGGTGCATTTCAATTCGTCAATTGCCATGGTCTCCTAGCATGCCCACGCTTACCCTTCTTCCGATAATCCCAAGCTTTGAGAGGCCTTTCAGTCGTTCGATCCATTGGAAAGTAAGCTCGTGCCCCTTTGCCATGATCAGCAAACCGACGCCATTGCAGATGTCCTGTTGGACAACCATTCCGATGGCAAGATCGGAGATTGCACACTCTCGGAATGTCGTCGGCACGCTGGGCGCCAGATCGTCCAAGCATCGCAGGATTTCCGCGTTACAGCCCTTCAGAATCGAGCGAACCCAACCGGCGGCCTCCATTGGGCTCACGCCGCGCGCCAAATATCGCTCGAAGGCCAAACCCGCCTGTAGAAGTTGAATACCAAATTCGATCTGCTGCTCTTCCTCCGGGTTCCGAGCCTCTACATGGGGATGGGGATTATTCTGATTTGCGATCATCTGCGCAATCGCTTCCATGCGCGGGATCCTCGACAACATCTCCCATGCGACTGCGGGATGCGCATCGAATTTCTTCTTGTCTTCCGGGCTGAGGTGGTCGCCGGCATACGCCGCATTCATAAGTTCAGCCGGAAGCGTCACACAGCCCAGCTGCGAAAGCATCGCGGCAATTTCAAACTGCCACATTGAATGCAACTTCAACTTTTCCCCGACATGCTCCACAAAACGGCGGAGCTGCATTGCGCGGCCGAAGGCCGCCGGATTGCTGAAGCTAAGAACGTCGGAAAGGACTTGTACTGACTTGCGGAGGGTTTGTTCCAGCAAGTCTTTTTCCGCGTTCAGCAGCCGATACTGTGCAAGCCCGGCTTCAATTGCTCTGGTCAGGTTTTCCTTCGTACACGGCTTGGTGAGAAAGCGGAAGATGTTGCCCTCGTTCACTGCCGACATGGCTGTGTCGATATCCACGTTTCCAGTCAACGCCAAGCGAACCGTCATGGAATCGACGGCTCTGACCTTCGCGAGGAACTGCGCACCGTTCATCCCCGGCATCCGCATATCGGAGATGACAACTGCATAGGTCCCGGACGTTGCAATGATCGCGAGTCCATCGAACCCTCCAACCGCGGTGTCGATGGCAAATTCACGCCCCAGCAGACGCTTGTATCCCTCGAGTACCGAAGGCTCGTCGTCGACAAACAAAATCTTTTCTGTCATTTCGAATCCTCCTCGGCCAGCTCCTGCGCGCAGCGCTGGGACCACGCTTCCAGGCGGCCAGTCAACCCGATCCTCTCCAGGAACCCCTGATCGAGATCCCCGCCGAATTCTTTGCCCTCAGCATGGAATTGTGCATCGAACGCGCAGGCTACATGAACTGCAGCCAGCGGTGAGAATTGTGTGGCCGGGCTCCGCGACGGATTGTGATGCCATGCTACTGCCTCGACGATGGACGTCGGCAACCCCCATATTCCCAGAAGATATGCACCCACTTCGGCGTGACCGCAACCGAAAAGCTCAGTCTCCACCTGGGATCGAACTAAACCCATTGAGGCTGTTCGATCCTCGATCATCCTATAAGCCTTGGGATCTGCGGATGCCAGCACCAGCTCGCCGATATTGTGAAGCAATCCTGC
Organism: Occallatibacter sp.; assembly: GCA_050013495.1. Taxonomy (GTDB): domain Bacteria; phylum Acidobacteriota; class Terriglobia; order Terriglobales; family Acidobacteriaceae; genus Telmatobacter. The sequence continues at coordinate 6,453 of JBEKFD010000048.1, forward strand.
CGTTTGATATCCGTCCAAGTCCCTGCCGGAAACACCCTCAGCGATTGCTATCGATTTTGCAATTCTGGAGGCTGAAAGACTGCGGTTCCACAATTGCTCGACGTTCTCGGGGCTGAGAACACGCGTATCCAGAATCGAGAAGATGCTCAGCGACAGAACCATTGTTTCCACTGTGTCCAGTCCCAATAACTGGACCGCCCGGCTGGGCTCCGAGATCTCCGTGCGAATACCATGGGCGGCAGAGTTGGCGATCTGCAGGATTTTTGCCGTCATTCCCATATCCTTCGCGATGATCTCCCCGATCTTGCTGGCGGAGGCAGAGTCCGAGCGCAGTTCCCGGGTGACTTCCTGGTAAAGCAGTGGAAGGCTCGGGATGGACTTCAGCTTGGACATGAATCTCTTCAAACTCTCGTTTTCAAGCAAGTCCGTCAGCGCAATCGTTCTCGCCAGCATAAGCTTCAATTGGTCAGGGTCGCAGGGTTTTGAAAGGAACTGGTGTGACGATGTGATGGACCGAAAGACCGACTCCCTATCTGACTGACCTGAAAGGATGATTCGGATCGTCTGCGGGGAGAGTTCCTGGACCCTTTCGAGAAGCTGGGCGCCCGACATTCCCGGCATTCTCATGTCCGTGACAATCGCATCGAATGGGCGGAGCGCCAGAACTTTAAGCGCCTCGTCTCCACCGGAGACAAACTCCATCTCCCACTCTTCTCGCATGGAACGAAGATTTCTCTCCAAACCCATGAGCACGTTAGGCTCATCGTCGACGAAGAGGATACGCCTTGGCATTCTAGTTCTCCCCGTTTGTTGAAAGCGGAAGCTGGATGAAGAAGGTCGTTCCCTTACCGAGTTCGGAATCGAACCAGATCTTCCCGGCATGCTTTTTCACGACGACAGAATGTGCCAGCGTGAGCCCCTGCCCGGTCCCCTTGCCAACCTCTTTGGTTGTGAAGAACGGATCGAATACCCTTGCTTTCACGTTTTCCGGTATTCCTGTGCCCGTGTCGGCCACGCTCACCTCCACAAAATTCCCATCCTGGCGGGTCGAGATGGTAATCGTGCCTAGCCTGCTCCCGTCGGCCGGGAGAGAATCCGCAATTGCGTGCGAAGCATTGACCACAAGATTCAGCAGAACCTGGTTGATTTCACCCACAAAACAAGGCACCAGCGGCAGGTTTGGATCCAATTGAGTCTTGACCTCCGCGACATACTTCCATTCATGGCGAGAAATCGTGATCGTGGTCTCGATTGCGCTATTCAGATCCACTGCCCGTTTCTCCTGCGAGCCGGGGTGGGAGAATTCCTTCATTGCGCTCACGATCCGGGTAACCCGCCCCACACCCTCCAGGGTTTGATCGATCGCACGAGGAATATCCTTCGCCAAATACTCGACGTCGGCTTCTTTGCTGCACCGGTCGTACTCATCTAGAGTTGCCTGGCGCACCATCCCTGGCGTTACCTGATCCCGGAGTTCCTTCGCTGCGTTCAGCAGACATGCAAGATTGGTCCACGATTCCTTCAGGAAGCTGGTATTGTCTCCGACATACTGGATGGGCGTATTGATCTCGTGAGCAACGCCCGCTGCTAACTGGCCGACAGCTTCCATCTTCTGGGCTTGCAAGAGCTGGCTCTCCAGTTGTTTGCGGTCGCTTATATTGCGTGCAATCTTCGAGGCGCCAACAACCTTCCCGCTGGTGTCCTTGATGGGTGAGATAGTAAGCGATACATGGATAACCTCTCCGTCTTTTCTTTTGCGGATAGACTCAATGTGCTCAACCGTCTCGCCACTCTTGATGCGGCTCAGAATCTCGTCTTCTTCGTGCTCGCGGTCCGGCGGCAGCAGTCGTCTGATGGATTGCCCTATCATTTCAGCGGATGTATAGCCAAACATTCTTTCAGCCCCGGGGTTCCAACTTGTGATGATGCCTTCCGCGTCTTTTCCAATAATGGCATCGTCGGAAGATTCCACAATGGCAACCAGGCGGTTGCGTGCCTCATCCATTCGCTTGCGTCCGCTGATGTCGTTGTTGATTTCCAGCACGCCATTGGCATGGCCGTCTTTGTCACGCTGCAGGATCCATTGGCTGGCAACGTCAATCCGCGTCCCGTTCTGAGTCGTGTGTGCGAGCTCACCATCCCAACGCCCGGCATTCAGAATGAACGCTTCGATCTCGGCGAGTTGCTGTGGAAACACTGTGTTGAGCAGATCGTGCGAGACTCTGCCGGTGGCCTGTTGCCTGGAGTATCCGTACATCTCTTCCGCGCCGTGGCTCCAGAAGCGAATCGTTCCGTCCAGACCGCGTGCCATGATTGCGTCGCGAGCCAGGTCGAGGAGAGCAGCCTGTTCCCGCAGTGCTGCCTCCGCCCGTACGCGCTCACTGATTTCGCTAAAAACGACTGCTACCCGCCTGAGGTTCGGTTCGCCAATGCGATACGCATGAACCTCGTAGAATCCGTTTATGGCTTTTGCCTCACTGACAAGATGAGCCGGCTCCCCTGTAAGTGCGACCCTGCCATAGAGCTCGAACCAATACGACTCGTGAGACGGGGCAAACTCGCGCATTCGCTTACCTATCGCCGCATGGAGTCCGGTCTGCTTTTCAAAGACAGCGTTCACCTCGATAAACCGGTAGTCGATAGGTTTGCCCTCCGGATCAAAGATCATCTCGATAATGCAGAATCCTTCATCCATCGAATCGAACAGACTGTGATATAGGAGTTCACTTTCCTTCAGCGCTGCCGCTGCCCGCTTGCGTTCTGTAATATCGCGGAGACTGACAACGATTTTCTTGCTTCCGTCCTCGGTTGCGACTGGAGCAGTGCTTATCTCAACGGTCACATCAGTTGCCGTCTCTTTTCTCCGAATAATGACTTCGACATCCCTGCAAAAATCTCCATGGATGGCGCGGACGAGCGGCCATTCTTCGGGACGAAGCGGTGCGCCGGTTGTGGAGAAGCCTTCAAAAGTGTCAGCCAACTGCTGCATTGAAACTGTCGGACTTCGAATTCCAAGGAGTTCACAAGCCGCGCGATTATGTTCGACGAAGCCTCGCTCACAATCCACAACGACAATGGCCTCCGTCATGGTGTCGAAGACGGCTTGAAGTTGGGACTTGCTCTCAGCCAAGCGCCGTTCCTGCAAGGCAAAACGCCGATCGGCAAATGAAGACGAAAGTACAATAGACAGAAGGAGCGACGTGACTACCGTAATGCTCACTAGCCCGATTTTGGTGACGCTAATTGCGTTGGCGTCGACTTCATAGCTGCTCGGGTAAAACTTTGCCGCCGCCATGCCCACATAATGCATCGTCGGAATCGCCAATCCTAATAAGAAGGCGGTAGCGATTTTGCGCCAACCCTCTGATGTTCGTCCTTCGCGGAACTTGAAAGCGAATTTCAGAGCTACAAACGAGATAAGTATCGCCAGAAGGAGGGAGAGCAGAACCAACCCTGGAGAGTAAACGCACATCGCCGGCAATCGCATGGCCTCCATGCCGATGTAGTGCATTGCGCCAATACCGCACCCCATTAGAAGACCGCCGGCAAACAGCCGAATGTTACCTAGCGTTGGTTTGCTGACTGTGCTTAGGGCAATCCAGGAAGCTCCGATGGCGGCAAGCAGTGAGACCACCACCGTAGGCCAGTCGTATAGCACAGGGATCGGAAGGTTGAATGCCTCCATTCCGATGTAGTGCATCGCCCAAATCCCGGTGCCCATGGCAGTAGCGCCGCCAGATAGCCAAACAAGCCGTGTCCTGCCACGCGCTCGCGTCACTCTTTCCGCAAGGTCTAGCGCTGCATAGGCCGACAACACGGAGATCAGGACAGAGACAACAACGAGGCGATAGTCGTAGTAGCCTACAAGTGCTGGGCCTTGCATCATGGCTCATCCACCCCGATGTACTCTGGGGAATCGCCCCGTAGAGCCGTACTAAATTTGATCCTACTTCACAAACCCATCGTTATTGTATCTAACATCAACAGGCGCGATGATACTACCATAGAAAGGTTGAAGCATGGCCCTTGAGTTTCTTACCAGTGTGGCAGGAGTGTGTTTAGCCGAGAGCCACGCGTCATAGGCATCGAAGGTCGCGCACGCCGTGTCACAGATCGCATCAAGGTCCTGTTCGTAAGTCTGTTCGAGTGCGAGGCAGAAACTCTGCCAGACAGTCTCGTCCGTAAAATCTCCTTCGCCGTAAAAGCGGAAACTCGCTGCCGGTCCGAGAATTGGACGCAGTCGATTGACGATGATCCTGCCGCCTTGTCTGGAGCCAAGAACCACGTAGGTGTAGCCGAGGACGCCTGAAGGTGGGATTTGCGGTAATTGAAAGCAGCGCTTAGCCGCCTCGATTTCCCCTTTGGAGATCCCTATCATTTCGAGATCCGTTCGAAGCTCATTCACTCGCCCCAGCCCGCGAGCGGGGTCATCGAGAGGACTCTCGATCATTGAAACAAGGGCCTCCAGAGGTTCGAAAAGCCCGAGTAATTTGATGAGATGGGCCTTGTACTCTGGGAGGGTAAAGTCCTTTTGAAAGAGCCGTGCCATGGCCGGATTAGCACCGATTCTTGCGTGCAGGGAACGCGTTCTCTTACGCAGCGCTTCAAGGACGGTGGTGCTTCCGGCACAGGCCCAAGGATGAGCGCCTGGATTTTCCGCCAACGAGAAACTAGACCTTCGCATGGAGGCCTCCAGGATGTGATCGGCAATCCAGGAGTACGTCGGTCACAGCTTTACACGTGCTTTAAATCTTCCTACACGCCGCCAAACACCATAACACCCCGGGCATCCGTAGTCTGCCCGATACCGCACATACCGCAGGACCCGAACACCACTCTTGGTTAATCACACTGTGAACACGGCCTGCAATGCGCCAGCATGGGGGCGGGCACCTTAATCCGGTCAAGATAGGAACTTCGAACGCTTACTTTCCGCGAGCATCGCTCGAAGGCAAGAACATCAACTTCTTCATCGAGCCCGGCCCTGCGCTTGGCCCGGTGCTCGAAGTCACCGTTGCCAATGTGGAGGAAGCCAGAAGCCGGCTGGTCAAGAACGGCTGCGAAGTGGTGAAGGACGAGCCGGAGTTTCCCCGCACTTACGTGAGGGACCCCTTCGGGCTGATCTACAATCTGACCACGTAGCGGGCGCAAATCCAGGCTCCGGCCTGGGCGACCTCCGCTCCGAACCGGGGGAGAATCCTTCTTGCATATCGCCGCTCGCCGACTGACTTTTTCCTTACTGCTTTTGGCAGCCTGCCTGAACGCACAGCAACCCGAAACGGCGGGCAAATTCGTGCTGCACAAATTCGCCAAGGCAATCGGTCAGGAAACCTACACCATCCAATCCAGCGGAGATACCACAACTCTCACTTCCCATTTCCGCTTCACGGACCGTGGCTCCGCTGTCCCCCTGGAGACCGTCTACGTTTCCCACGCAGCCGACGGGTCTCCCATCTCCTACACCGCCAAAGGAAAGTCTTCGCGCCTGTCCGAAATGGATGACTCCATCATCGTAACTGGCACCGTCAATGGCAACTCGCTCTCCATCACGCGCAGCGGCAAACCGCAGACACAAACTCCCTCCGGCCCCTGGGTCATCACCGACGGTTACTCGCCCGTCGCCATGCAGGAGCAGATGATGTGCTGGTGGATCGGGCACTCGCGGCCGGCGCAGTTCACCGTCTATCCCTCGGGCGCGTCGGTGCACATCGAGCTGGCCGGGACCATCGCCGTTGGCAGCACAGCGGCACACGGCTACACCGTTTCCGGCCTGATCTGGGGCCAGGAGTCGCTCTGGATCGACGATGCCGAAAACCTCGTCGCCCTGGTCAGCACCGACGCTGAGTTCGATCATTTTGAAGCCGTGCGCGAGCCTTACGAGTCGTCGCTGGGCGCGTTCATCGCTGCGGCCGTCGAATCGAATCTTGCCGCGCTGGCCAAGCTCAGTTCTGCGGCGCGCATCGCACCCGCCCGCAAGCTCGCCATTACCGGTGCAACCCTGGAAGACTCGACTGGCGCTCCCGCCATCCGGGACTCGGTCATCCTCATTGAGGATGGTGTTATTAAAGCGGTTGGACCGCGCTCCAAGATGCGCATCCCCAAGGACGCTTCCATCCTTGACGCCACCGGCAAGTTCGCCATCCCCGGCCTGTGGGACATGCACGCCCACTATGAACAAGTCGAGTGGGGACCCATCTACCTGGCCGCGGGCGTCACCAGCGTGCGCGACGTGGGCAACGAGTTCGACTTCATCCACGCCCTGCACGAGCAGCTTGACCGCAAGCAGGATCCGGCCATCGGCCCGCACCTTGAGTTTGCAGGCATCATCGACGGCATCGGGCCGGTGTCCCTGGGCGCAGTAACCGCCGACACACCGGACGAGGCCACCGAACTGGTGGGAAAGTACAAGGCCGCCGGAGCCCGCCAGATCAAGATCTACAGTTCGGTCAAGCCTGAGGTGGTCAAAGCTATCTGCATCGCGGCCCACGCGCGCGGAATGACCGTCACCGGCCACATTCCCAACGGCATGACCGCCATTGACGGGGTGAACGACGGCATGGACCAGATCAACCACATCCAATACGAGGTGCCGTATTTTACCCACCCCGCGCTAGGCGCGGACGGCAAGCCCGACCGCACCAAGCCGCCGGTGCTTGACCTGGACGGACCCCGCGCTAAGGAGCTGATCGCGGCGCTGCTTGCGCACCACACCATTCTTGATCCGACTGTGGCGCTCTTCGAGACGTTCATGAATACGGTTCCCCTGAATCAGCTTGAGCCCGGCCTGGACCACGTGGCGCCGCAGCTTCATGAGGCGCTCGACGACCCTCCACTGCCGCCCGATAAGGTCGCCGGCATGACCGCTCGCTGGCAGGCGCTGATGGCTACGCTGCGCGCGCTTCATGCTGCCGGAATTCCGATGGTTGCCGGAACCGACCAGGCCATACCCGGCTACTCTTTGCATCGCGAGATCGAGCTCTATGTCGAAGCGGGATTCACGCCGCTGGAGGCACTGCAGGCGGCCACAATCGTTCCCGCCCGCGCCCTCGGCGTTGAGGCGGAATCGGGTTCCGTGACTCCCGGCAAGCGAGGCGACGTCCTGCTGCTCGATGCCGACCCGCTTGCCGACATCCACAACACCCGCAAGGTCTGGCGCACCGTGGCTGCGGGGGCAGTTTACTCGCCCGCGCCGCTTTGGCAGAGCGTGGGGTTCACGCCTTAGCCCGGCCTTGCGGCGCAGCTTCCCGGCGAAGCCGCGCATCCAGTACCGCTGCAGCGGCGATACCGGTCCAATAGGCCAGAATGTCCCAAACAGAGAAGAAGCGCCCCAGCAGTAGAATACCTGGCAAGGTCAGCCGGAACGCATCGAGTTCGGGCGAGTGATAGAGCTTGAAGAATTCGACGATCGAAGCCAAAACGCCAGACAGCAACGCGATCGAAAGCAGGCGGCCGGAGCCGAGAAGTGAAGAAGCGATCCAGTACATGGTAATCGCCCAAAGCATCGATCCCCCATACTTGACGATGGGCGTCGGAAGCCCAAGCGGGGCAAACCGAATCGCAAGGCCCGCCGCCACGGTACCCATCACGAGCGCCAGCGAAAGTGGGAAGGATCGTGCTTGCATTTTGCTGAGGTTAACTAGTTTCGACCCTGCTGCCGGTAAGATTGTCTTCCCTGGGAAGAAGAGGGGCCTGCGCAATAAACAAAACTCAAGCTGCTTTCTCTACCGCCAATGCAGCTTCATCCGGATCGATTGCCGGGCGCGTGGCCGCCCACAACACCAGGGCCACCCCGGCTATTACCGAACCCGCGCTGGCCAGTTGCGCATTCGATAACCCCCAAAGAACCTTCGGATTGCGGCGCACAAATTCAACCAGAAAGCGAGCTATTCCGGTGAGTACCAGGTATTGTCCGACAATTGCGCCCGTACCATGTGGCTTGTCGCTGCGGCGCCACAGCCAAAGTCCGATCAGCAGACCTGCGGCCAATTCGTAGAGCGGCGTCGGGTGGACCCGCTGCAGCGTCGGCTCAATGCCGTTGGGAAAGCTCATCCCCCAGGGCAGGGTTGTTGGAATGCCGTAGCAGCCGTCGCCGGAGAGGAAGCAGCCGATGCGGCCGATGCCATAACCGATGGCCGCGGCCGGAGCAGCCAGATCGAGGGTGCGCAGCATTCCAATTTTCGCCCACCAGCCCTGAAACATAAGCGTGGAAATCCCGAAAAGCAGGCCGCCGTACCAGGCAAACCCCGCCGAATCCCACAGCACACGCCAGCCGTAGGCGCGAAACTCTGCCGGGGTGTCGATTACATGCCACAGCTTGGCGCCCACGATGCCCATCAGCGCGGCAAGAGCCACCATTCCCACTGCGTCGGCGTCGATCCCGTTGCGCTTGAAATTCCGGTCAGTGATAAACGCCGCCGCCACGGCAGCCAGCCACAGCATCAGCCCGAAGGTCGGCAGGTGGAACGAAAAAATGTGCAGATAAGGCAGCATGTCGCTTCAAGTCCTGTCCTCAGTATAGACGCGTTGCCGGCAACAACCGTTACGAGCTTGCGCTTGGAGTGCAAGCCCCGTGCAGCGGGCGAGCGGCGTTCAACCCCATTTCCACCCATGATTTGCACAGCTGCTCTAGTCGGCCAGCCTGTCTGTCGAAGATACTGTCTGCATGTCAACACTCACGTATCAGGGACACGAGGTTCTCTTTACCCGCCGGCAGATCGCCGATCGTGTGGCGGAAATGGGCGCCCAGATAACCGAAGACCTGAATGGCGAAAAGCTGGTCATGATCGGCGTGCTCAAGGGCGCGGCGCCGTTTCTGTCTGACCTGGCGCGCGCTATCCAGGCCGACGCAACCTTCGATTTTGTTGCAGTCTCCAGCTATGGCAAGGGACAGCGCTCTTCCGGCGCCGTCAAGCTCATCAAGGATCTCGATGAACCCATTGAGGGCAAGAACGTCCTGGTTGTCGAAGACATTCTCGATACCGGACTGACGCTCGCTTATCTGCGCAAGCTGTTTCTGCAGCAGCATCCAAGAACACTGCGCATCGCCACGCTGCTTGACAAGCCCTCGCGCCGCATCGAAAAAATCGAGGCCGACTATGTTGGCTTTTCCATCCCCAACCTGTTCGTAATCGGCTACGGCATGGACTACGCGGAGCGCTACCGCAACCTTCCCGACATTTGTCTGATGTCGACCGATCATCCGGAATGAGCGTTACGGTACCGGCGGCCGTGATGCCCTACTGTTCGATGTAGGTGTAGTCGTTGTACTGAACCACTCCATTGACATCCGAGTACAGCCGGGCATAGATCGTAGCCCCTTTGGCCGGCAGGCTGGGAACCGTGGCCGAAGTGGACGCGGACCAACCCGAGGCGTAGAGGCTGCTGGATCCCGGCCCGCTAAGGCCGAGCCAGAGGTTGTACTGTGACACCCCGGCGCCGGTTGTCCACGTGAAAGTCACATTGGATGTGCCTGGCGTACCGCCGGGGGTGGGAGACGTCATGGTTGCGGGCGTGCCGGCTTCGGTGTAGGTGTAGTCGATGTATTGAGTCGTTCCGCTAATCACCGAGAAGAGCCGAACGTAGATCGTCGCCCCTTTCGCCGGCAGGTTGGTCACCGTGGCGGAAGTGACCGTTGTTTGTCCGGAGTTGTAAAGGCTGTTCGAGCCCGGGCCGCTGGTGCCTAACCAGAGATCGTAACTTGTGACCCCGGAACCAGCCGTCCAGGTGAACGTGACGCTCGAACCCGTCAGAACACTGCCCGGTGTGGGAGTCTGGAGTTTCGCCAAGGGTAGGTTAATGGTGTATTTGGCAACCGCTGTCAGGCTGGCTACATAGCCCGGTGCGGCTGCGATTGCTTCGATCGTCTCCGTCGAACTGACCGTGATGGCGCCGGTGTACTTGGTAGATGCAGTGGTTGGCGCTGTTCCATTGATGGTGTAGTAGATGGTTGCGCCCTTTGCGGTGTCTGTCAGTGTGACGGACTGGATCGAAGTGTAGGTGCCGGCAGCTAGAGAGATTAAAGGTGTGGCGGCTGGGGGTGTGATGGTGTAAGTGGCCGATGCGACCGCGCTGTTGTTGTAGCCCGAGGCCACGGCGATTGCCTTCACCGTCGTAGTGGCGCTCAACGGGATTGCAGCCGTGTATTTGGTGGACGAAGTCGTCGGCGTCGTGGTGTCTGTGGTGTAGTAGATCGCCGCGCCTGAGGTCGCCTCCGCGATGGTCACGGATTGCGCGGACGTGTAGGTCTCGATGGCCACCGGGAATGTGGGTGTGGCCACTGTCGGCGTGATGGTGTAGGATCCCGCCGCCACAACGCTGTTGGAGTAACCGCTGGCAACGGCAATGGCTTCGATGGTCTCGGACGCACTCACCGGGATTGCGCTCGTGTACTGGGTTGATGAGGCCGTGGGAGTTGTGCCGTTGGTGGTGTAGTAGATCTTCGCACCCGCTGTTGCGTCAGACAGTGTGACCGATTGCGCCGAGGCGTATGCTCCCACTGCCGGAGAGAACGCCGGCGCCGAAGCTGGCTGTTCCGGCGGGTTCACGTTTTCCGTCGCGTTCGCGATGCTTGGGCTGAACGCTGCGCTCCCCTCATAGCTGGCGCTCACCGTGTGCGAGCCCGCGGCCAGGCTGGCGTTGGAGTAACTCGCTGTACCCGAGGACAAAGTGACGGTCGCTGCCGTTGAGCCATCGACCGTGAAGACCACGCTTCCAGCGGGAACCGAGCTGCCCGAAGCCGCGGTAACTCCAGCCGTGAATGTAACCGAAGCTCCGACCGTGATGGGAGTGGCACTCGGGGTCAGTGTGGCCGTGGTTGCAATCGGGCTGGGCACCTGGCCCGCGAGCGAAAGCTTGCTGACAAAAGCATTGGAGCCGGAATTGCCAACTGCTCTGTTCGTGGATTGAAAAGGTCCTTTGGTGACGGGATAATCCGCGGAAAACGCAATGCCGGCAATGTAAATGTTGTCCGTTGCGTCCATCGCCAGCCCCATCGCATCGTCGCCGCGGTAGTAGCTCGTCGAACCGAACGGGAAGCCCGAACCGCCGATGAAGGTGGAATAGAGCAACGCTGCTCCGGTCGGATTCAATTCCGTCACAAATGCGTTGTAAGTCTTGTTTGCTGAGCCGTTGTTGGTGGTCTGGTAGGCTCCGCTGGTTACGGGGAAGTTGGAAGAGAACGCGATGCCGGTCACGTACGCATCGCCTGAGGCATCGATTGCCAGCCCGCTCGCCGAGTCGCCATCCTTGTTGAAGGCGCTGATCTCCAGGCCGCTTCCGCCCAAATATGTGGAATAGAGCAGCGCCGATCCCGTTGGATTTAACTTGGCGACGAATGCATTGCTGACGTTGAGTGCAGTCCCGTTGTTGGTCGACTGAAAAGCGCCGGCGGTTACTGGAAAATCAGTGTATTTGGCGTATCCGGTAACGTACGCGTCGCCGGATGCATTGATGGCCAGCGCGCTGCCCGCGGCACCCTCGCTGCCGCCCAGGAACGTGGAATAAAGCAGTCCAGTCCCTGAGGGGTTCAACTCGCTCACGAAAGCTACAGTTGTCGAGTGCGCGCTCGCCGTATTTGTGGTTTGATATGCCCCCGCGGTGATGGGAAAGTCACTCGATCCCGCTTGTCCGGTCAAATAAACATCTCCGGAACCGTCTACCGCCATGGCATTGGCAACATCGCTCTGGCCATCGCCGGCCGATCCGCCCAGGAAGCTAGAGTAAATCAGCGCGCTCCCGGAAGCATTCAGCTTGGTGACAAATGCGCTCTGCTGATTGTTGGCCTGGTCCTTGTTGACGGTCTGATACGCTCCCGAGGTCGCGGGGAAGTTGGCGGAGGAGGTGGAGCCTGCCACATAGACATTGCCTGAGCTGTCGACAGCAAGAGCATTCCCGGAGTCACCGGTGCCGCTGCCGTTGCCGCCGCCGCCCAGGTAAGTGGAATAGACCAGCGCGGTCCCTGTCGCATTCAGCTTGGTTACAAAGGCGGTGTAACCGGTGGCGTTGGCGAGGCTCGCAGTCTGGTAGGCTCCGCTCGTCGTCGGAAAATCCGTTGCCGACGTTGTGCCGGTAACATACGCGCTTCCAGAGCCGTCCACGGCCAGTGCAAGCGCCTGCGTGTTTGCGCTGCCGCCCAGGTAGGTGGAATAGACCAGCGCTGTGCCAGTCGCGTTCAGCTTGGTGACGAAGGCGTTGAATGTTGAATTCGCCGCGCCTTTGTTACTCTCCTGATAACTGCCGGAAGTGAGCGGGAAATTGACGGAGTCAGTCATGCCGGTTACATACGCGTCTCCGGCAGAATCCACTGCAATGGCAAATGCAGCATCGCCGTTGTCGCCGCTGCCGCCGAGATACGTAGAATAAGCCAGCACCGGGTCGATGATGAGCGGCCGGGAGTGGTCGTAGTCATTCAGCGCAAAGGTCACGGTGTGGCGTCTGCCCAGAGTGAAGCGGCCGGCAATCAAGTTCCTGTGCCCGTCCCGCTCCTGGTAAATGACCGGCCTGCGGAAGGCGATATCGCCGTTCTTCGCGGATACGATGAGGTCGCCATCGGAATCGAGTTTCAGCTTGGTCACTCCGGAGAACTGCAGCCGGATTGCCTTCGGGTCCGCATGCGGCGCCACCCAAAAATCGTATTCAAGTTGCCGCTGGTTTCCGTAGTAAAGCAAATCCACGCCCGGATACACGTTGCTGTATCGGACCTTGGCGTAGGTCGGAACCCCAGACCGCCACGCGGCCGGATCGCTGCCGACAAAGTAATTGGCCGTGCCCGGCAACGATTCTTCCCCTGCCGGACTAGAACTTCCATTTGCCCGCCGCGCCAGCCGCATTGTCACGACTGCCGAATCGTTCGCACAGCCCGCCTCGTCGCTCTTTTTCCCGGTCTGCGAAGCAAGGGCGGATGCGCCCGCGGTGCATGGATGCCCGTTCAGCGCCAGCACCGCTTCATCGCTGGTCAGATAAAGCCCATACCCGCTGCCTCGCGAAAAGAACTTCACGCGCGCGTCGGTCTGTCCCGCGTTGGCCTCAAAGCTGAGCGGCAGGTTTCCATAGTCTGCCGCGAGCCGGGCTTTCTGAAAGCTCGGATCCTGCTTGGTTTGGGAGTTTGACTGTGCGGGGATGTGCTGTCTGGATAGTGTAGCCATGAGTAACAACACAAGCAGAACGCGGACGGATGAAACGGGTAAGCCGGCAGTCATACGAATCCCCCTGACAGTCCATACGGAGTTTTGATTCCGGGCCCAGCTCCGCAACAATCCTGGCTGTTGTTTCTTTATGTCAGTGGATTCAGAAGGCTTATGCAATAGCCCCTAGGATGTACGGCATCCCCCATGAAGTGGGAATTTGTACCAACGTGGTAACTAAAGGTAATTTCAATTTTGGTTACCTTGGGTGTGCCGGCGACTGCGGATCGCCGCTCGCGACTCTTGAAAAGAAGGTGCGGAACCAGGCCGTGGCTGTACCATTCTTCGTATGAATCGCGCCGCGTTCGCACTATCCTGTCTGATCTTGGCTGGCACGGCCGGCTCCTGCGCCCAGGATTTACCGACGCTGCCTTCCTTCGATTACAGCCAGGCACACTCACACGAAATCAAGCCCCATCGCCACACCATCCCGATGGAAGGCGTACGCCCCGGCTTCAACCAGCTCCGGCTGACACTCGTTGTCTCTCCTTACGGTGTAGTTGTGAGCGCAGTGACAGACAGTGGATCGGAAAATCTCAAGTATTGGCCGGAGCTGAAAGGTGAAGTTCTTGGCTGGACATTCGAACCATTTCTCGTTGAAGGCAAACCGGTCACGGCCAAGATCGAGGAATACATCGACCCCGTGCCTCCGGAACGGTTCCCAACCACCCAGGTAACCCCGCCCGTCTTGCGCCCGGATTCACAGGTTTCCATTACGTTGCATCGATCTGTCTGCTACGGCACCTGCCCCGCGTACACAGTCACCGTCAGCACCACGGGAGTTGTGTTTGATGGGGAGCGATTTGTCGCGGCCACCGGGAAGCACACTGCGCCCGCCGACCCTGAAGCCGTGCGGAATCTTGCCGTTCGATTCATTGCCGCGGATTTCTACTCCATGAACGCAAGCTATATTGCTGGGGTCACCGACAACCCGGCCTACGACCTTTCCATTAGCATCGATGGCCGCAAGAAGGGAGTGCACGATTATGTCGGCCAGTGGGTAGGAATGCCCGCCATCATTGTCGAACTCGAAGACGCAGTCGACGAGTTAGCGCAAACCCGGCAATGGATCAAGCCCGCTCAATAGCGCCACGACTTCGTGTCGGCTCCCGCAGGCGCAGTCGCCAGCATGTGGTCAACCATCAGCGGCAGCACGCGCTGCGTCCAGTCGGCGTTGTTCTGCTGCATGGTGTATTCCGGCGGTCCGCCGGTGTAGCAGTGCGGCATGCCTGGGCCGTACTGGAAGGTCGCGTCGGAGTGGGGATTGCGCGTGGCGTCCAGTTCTTTTTGCAAAAGGTGGACGGCATTGTTCAGGAAATAGGTATCCCCGTCGCCCACGGCCAGGTGCAGCTTGCCTTCGAGCTTCGGCCCTAGCGTGGCCCAGTCGCGCTTCAGAATGGCGGTCAGATCGTAGTGCTCATGCCAGTATTCGACTACCTTCTTGTCGATATCGCCAGTCACGGGATCGATGACCTGCGCCGGATAACCGTCAGCCCCCGCCGGCGAAAACACCGCCTGCCAGATATCCCACTGCTCGGTGGATCGCCCATGCGTCCCAAGGACGTATTCAAAGGCAAACTCCTCAGCAGCATTGGCAATAATCGTTCCGTCCGGTTTGCGGTCCGCGGCGATCGGGATTTCTGCAAAGTCCCCCTTGCGTACGAAGGCATTCGCGTCGTTGTAGAGGTCGATGTTCTGGTAAGCGTGGAAGTCCACCGGGTCAGGACAGGCGGCCCAGGTGCCGTTGTAGAAGTCGGGATAGAAAACTTGCGTCGCCAGCGCTTCCCACCCACCGGTCGATCCGCCGAAAGTAGCCCGCGCCCACCCTTGCCCGATGCCGCGATACTTGGCCTCGATGGCCGGAATCAGTTCCTCGTTGATGGCCGACCCATATGGCCCGACGTTGGCTGAATCCACGTCATACGAGTCGTCATAATAGGGGTTGGCGTTTTGCACATAAATCAGAATCACGCGCGGCAGCCGGCCCGCGGTCCAGTCCTGGAAGAACTTGTAGCCGTTGGCGAGCCTGCGTGCGCCTGGAGTCTTCGGGTCAGGCTGCGTGGTCACAAACGCGACCGGACCAATCCCCGCGTGATAGTGATCCTGGTAGACAACCAGCGGATACTTCGCGTCAAGATGCTCGTCGAAACCATCGGGGAGCAGAATCCACGCTCCCAGCCACACATCCCGGCCCCAGAATGCACTCAGCTTCTCGCTGCGGAACCGCATGTACTTCAGCCATTTTGCGCCGGGGTCTTTGGCCGCCATTACCACCGGGTCCTTGTCCGTCCCTTCGATGGGCGGAATCACCTGGTCGAGCGTCAGCTTGATGGCGGCCTGCGACCTGGGATCGAAATGAATCTTCTCCGGCTTGTTATAGGGATTGCCCGGCTTCAGGTTCCAATGCTGCCCTTCTCCCTTGTCGGGCGGCAGCCAGACCGTCTTGCCTGAAGCCAGGTGGAACTGCTCATACACATTGAAGACCGCCTGCACAAAATAGTCGCCTGCGCCCATGTCCGCGAGCGACCGCAGCGGGAAACCAAAAGTCTTCGCATCCACCACGATTGGCTTGCCAGGCGCCAGGTCCTGAACATCGACGCCGAAGCCCTGCTCGGAGAGATAATCCTCGGATAACTGCATCCGGGGTTCGTCCTTGTCATTTTTCGCAAGTACCAGCACCAGGTGCCCGTTCAGCGGCTTCGACGCGGGGATAGTGACCTCGATGCGCTGACCGAGAGACAAGCTCGTTGCAACCACCAGCAGAACGGCCGTCAGCACGCCTGGAACTCTCATTGATCTCTCCTTGATTTCGGTTGAACAGACCTCGGATGAACGCCAGTCTAGCAGCCGCTGGCTAGGCCCCACCAAGATCCGAGATAGAGACAGACTCCAAGCAACCTGAACTGCCAATTTCACGTCCATTCATTTGGCCCGGACTTCGCCAGGGACTATACTCATCTACCGGAACCTGTCCACCGAGCCGGCCCCCTAGAGCGGCGTCCCTCAGCAAGGAGCACGACCCATGGCCTCCATCACGCCCATCAACGTTTCCGATCTGGAATTCGATAACGGAACTTTCGACGCAACCGCCTTCACTGAACAGACCCTCTCCACCTGGCAGTCGCTCGCCGGCGTCATTGACCACACCCTGCTCAAGCCCGAGGCCACCCGACCCCAGGTCGAGAGCCTTTGCAGCGAAGCGGTGCGCTACCGCTTTGCCTGCGCCATGGTCAACCCCGTCTGGGCCTCCACCGCGGTCAAGCTGCTTTCCGGCACCGGCGTTCCCGTGGGCGTCGTAATCGGTTTTCCGCTCGGCGCCTCGCTCGTTTCCACCTTGCGGCAGGAGGCAGCCTCCCTGACCCGCCTCGGGGTCCGCGAGCTGGACATGGTCATCCCCATCGGCCAGCTCAAGAGCGGCAACCACCATGCCGTGCAGCACAGCGTACACGCCGCAGCCACCGTCGCCCATCATCACGGCGCATTGCTCAAGGTCATTCTTGAAACCTGCCTTCTCACGGTAGAAGAGAAACTTCGCGCCGCAGAAATCGCTATCCAGGCCGGTGCTGACTTCCTAAAGACCTCTACCGGCTTTTCCACCGGCGGCGCCACTGCTGCCGATGTGGCCCTGCTCCGAGGCGTGGCCGGCGCACGTTGCGGCGTCAAGGCCTCCGGCAGCATTCGCACCCTGGCCGATGTCCGAAACCTGCTCGAAGCCGGCAACCGCATCGGCGCCTCCGCATCGGTGTCCATTGTGCGTGAGTTGGGTGCGGAGTAATTCGTCAAACGCCGGTTTGAAGTGGTCCACAGCTGCCCCATCTTGTCCCTGGCCCCAGTGGGGTGTCTCAGAAGTTCGTGGCATAAGTTCCGAAGTGCAACCGCGCCCAGAGGGCACCCGCCTTCGACTCCATTTGGCGCAAAGCACTCGCCAAACTACGCTCAGGATGACAGCTCTTTTTTGATACGAGCTTTCGGGACACCACACCAGTCCCTAGTCCCTCAGTCCCTCAGTCCCTTAGTCCCTCGCACCTCCCATCCGCTATCATCTTTATGCGCCTTTCATGTCAACACTTCCTCCATCTCCGCCCGCGGAACCAGAGTTCGAAGGGGACTATCGTCCTGCCAACCCCGCCAATCCCTTGGAAACCGCCGACCTGAACTATCTCGTCCGCTTGGCCGACGCCCTCAACACCACCCTCGACCTTGAAACCCTCCTCAACCGCACCTCCGAACTGGTCCGCGCCGTCATTGACTACCGCATCTTCGCCATCCTGCTGCTGAACGACCGTACCCACGAGCTGCGCATGCGGTTCCAGATTGGCCATTCGGCCCAGACCGAGCGCATCCGCGTGCCCGTTGGCCGCGGCGTTGTCGGCCAGGTAGCGCTTACGCGCCAGTCCATCCTGCTCAATGACGTATCCCAGTCCGACATTTACGTAGCTGGCAATCCTGAGGTCCGCTCCGAGCTCGCGGTCCCGCTCATCGCCAAAAACCGCCTCATCGGCGTCATGGACATTGAGAGCGAACAAGCCAATTACTTCCGCGACGAGCACCTTCACCTGCTCACCCTGACTGCTTCGCGCATTGCCGCAGCCATTGAGAACGCGCGCCTCTACACGCGGGTCTCCCGCCAGGCGCAGACACTCGCTGTGCTCAACGAGATCGCAGTCGAGCTCACTTCCATCCTCGACCTCGACCCGCTGCTGGAGCGCGTCGGGCAGCTTCTGCGCCGGCTGATCGACTACCAGATGTTTACCGTGATGCTGCTCGACGAGAAAGGCGAATTCCTCATTACCCGCTACGCATGGCGCTTCGGCTACGCACACGCTCCCAGGCGCCGCATCTCCGTCGCGAGCGGCCTGGTCGGCGCAGCCGTCCGCGAGTGGCGGCCGATCAACGTGCACGACGTGCGCAAGGATCCGCGCTACCTTGAGATGAATCCCGAAACCCGCTCGGAGCTGATCATTCCGCTCTTTTACAAGGGCCGCGTCATCGGCGTTCTCGACCTCGAACATACGCGCGCGGGATATTTCAACGAGGATCACGAGCGGGTGTTGACTACGCTTGCCGCGCAGGTGGCGATTTCCATTGAAAACGCCCGCCTTTACCAGGCCGTCCGCCGCCAGGAGGCGCAGCTTGAGCGCGACATCGCCATGGCCCGCGAGGTGCAACTGCGCCTGCTGCCGCCAACAGCGCCCGAACACGTCCATGCGGACATGGCGGTTCGATTCCTGCCCGCGCGCACGATCGGCGGCGACCTCTACGACTTCATTGATTACGGTCCCAACCGCACCGCCATCGTACTCGGCGACGTGAGCGGCAAAGCCGCGCCGGCAGCGCTCTTCGCCGCACTCGTCAGCGGCCTCATGCGCTCCGTTGCCGCGCACCGGCTTGACCCCGCCAGAATGCTTGGCACCCTCAACGACGCCTTGCAGGAGCGCAAGCTCGACTCGCAGTACGTCACCCTGCTGTTCGCCCTCTGGAACGACGAGAACCAGACGCTGCAGGTGGCCAACTCGGGCGCCATCCAGCCCATTGTCTGTCACGAAGGAGAATCGACAACCGTCAAGGCGGAGGGATTCCCTCTCGGACTCTTTCCCAACGTCACCTACGACGAGTTCCACCTCGCCACGCAACCCGGCGACGCCATCGTCTTTGTCTCCGACGGAATTCTCGACGCCGAAAACGACCAGTTGGAAATGTATGGGGACGAGCGCCTTTCCGCGCTGCTCTGCGCCCACCGCGGCCTGCCCGCAGCGGACATCGCCGACGCAATTCTCGCCGACGTAGCCCGTTTTCAGGGCGCCCACGAACGCTTCGACGACGAAACGATTATCGTTTTGCGGGTGCGGTGAAGGCTTGGGACAAATGAAGCCGAAAATCAAGCCGAAAAATCCGCTGCTTTGGATCTTCGAACCGCTCGAAGACGACCCCAAATTCTTCCTGCGGAAACTCTTCAGCTTCGACGCGGCCCATCTGGACAACCGGCTCTATCTGGCCGTCGCCGGCGGAGAAGAGCCTTGGAACGGCCTTCTGGTGTGCACGTCGCGAGAGCATCACGTATCGATCCGGGATCAATATCCGCAACTCGTTTCACACGAAGTGTTAGGCAAGTGGCTCTATATTTCGCAGGCCCACCCGGAATTCGAATCCGTCGCCGTGGACATTGCGGCCATGGCGCGCAGACGCGATCCCAGACTTGGCGTGGAATCCAAAGCAAGAATGCGCTGAGGCGTTGCGGAGGGACGAGGCGAGGCTGGAGTTATGGCTTTGAGGCGCTGTAGTTCGGGACATGGGGTGTCAGCTTGCGCACCACGAATTCCTGGAACAGATTCTGCACCGCGCTCATTCCAGTATTGAACAGCGCATTCTCAAATGTCAGCTTTGCGCCGCGGTCGCTGGGCGGATAATACAGATTCGAAATCCCGCCCGCTGCCAGTCCGCCGAGAATTCCCGAATAATTCCCCTGCCAGTGGCCGTTGTCGCCCTTGCAGATGACCGCGTTCGCAATCGCGTACCGCACCCGCGAGCGCGTCGTTCCCGTGCCTTTGTAGAAGTACCGCGGGTCCTGCTTCCACCATGCGGGAAGAATCGCCCCGCCGATCATGTTGCCTATGAAGCTGTCCGCATAGCCGGCGCCAAATCTCTTCGCATACCCCTGCGCCCCTGGCCCGTAGCCGCTAAAGCTGTTGTTGGCCTGCTCAATGCCCGCGAAGAAACCCACCGCCAGAAACGTGACTGGGTCGATCGAGGACTTCCAGGCCAGGCTATACTTCTGTTTTCGCGTGAGCGGCGGCGCATCGGGCACATAGGTCACATAAAAATTGGGAATCACACCCAGAACGCGCTGCGCCTCCTCCTGCTTCAGTTCTTCGGTAGCAATCTCCTCAGGCGTGGCCGTTACGTCCACTTCGCTGGTGGCTCCGTTCATCGCCAGGACGATCTCCTTAGACTCGTAACTCTCGCCCGCCCCCAGCGTCCCGGTCAACCCCTGGGTTGCGAACCCGCTCGCGCTCACCGTCAGCTTGAACGCTCCAGGCGCCACGCCGTCAAAACTGAACCGCCCATTGCCGTCAGTCGTTGCGGTTCTCACCGCGGCAGTGCTTGCGCCCGCGCCATTTTCAGCGATAGCTCCGGTCTGGGCCAGCGCCACGTGCGCTCCCTCGTAGACCGCTCCATCGCGGTTCACCACCACCCCGTGAATGCTGCCTTCACCCGCCGCTTCGTTCCCCTGCTGCGCGCTCGCCGCCACTGCAGGCGCAATGAAAGCCACAATCAGGCACAACCATGCACAGCGCAGGGCACAGCGCAGGGCACAGCGCAGGGCACAGCGCAGCAGGCTCTTCCGCTCGGCCAGTTTTGCCGCCTTCCAGATGATTCCCAACCTCGCTCTTGTATCTGCAGATCGCCGTCCCCGCGAGTGACGGCTGCAAGCTTTCTAAAGTTAGACGCCGATTTGCGCGGGAAAGGGGACAGCCGGATCTCTGCGGCATTCGACGCCTTCCCCTGCTTCATAAGTGGTTGGCAATGTTGCCCGGTTGTTTCCTGTTCGTTCCGACCACTAGAATGGGTCCGTGAAAAACGCCCCGCATGGAACCCTTCCTATCCTCACCATCGATCGAAGGGACCCCTCCCCGCTGCACAAACAAATCTACGATCGCTACCGCGCCGCCATCCTGCGCGGCGACCTCCGTCCCGGCGAACAGATTCTCTCCAGCCGCGAGTTCGCCACCGAAATGCACGTCTCCCGGTTCCCCGTCCTGAATGCCTATGCGCAGTTGCTCGCCGAAGGTTACCTCGAATCCCGCGTCGGCGCAGGCACCTTTGTCTCCGCTTCGCTTCCGGAGCAGCAAATGTCCGTCCCGCAACCCTCCGGCCGCTCCCCCTCGGCCCCCTCTGGCCCGCGGCCCGTCTCGCGCCGCTCTTCGCTCTATCCCTCACTTCCCGCGCTGCCCTTTGTTCGCGGCTGGGGATCGTTCGGCGTGCATCAGCCCGCGCTTGACCAGTTCCCTTTCCAGATATGGTCCGGCTTGGTCACCCGCCACAGCCGTAACCCACATGTGAACGCCATCCATCGCATCGACCCGCGCGGCGCCGAGCGCTTCCGCAGCGCGATTTGCGACTACCTCCGCACCGCCCGCGGTGTCCATTGCTCTCCCGACCAGATCCTCGTCGTATCCGGCTCGCAGCAGGCCCTCGACATTACCGCCCGCGTCCTGCTCGACCCTGGAAACGCCGTCTGGATTGAGGAACCCGGCTACTCGCTGCAGCGCACTGTGCTCACCGCTGCCGGCTGCCGGCTCATTCCCGTTCCCGTGGACGGCGAAGGCATGAACGTGGCCGCGGGCATCAAGCGAGCACCCAAGGCGCGCGCCGCCTTCGTCACCCCCTCGCACCAATATCCCCTCGGGTCCACCATGAGCGCCTCGCGCCGCCTGCAACTGCTCAACTGGGCACACAGCGCCGGCGCCTGGCTGGTCGAAGACGACTACGACAGCGAATTTCGCTATGAGACCCTTCCGATCGCTTCCATGCACGGACTCGATCGCAACGCCCGCGTGATCTACATCGGAACCTTCAGCAAGGTCCTCTTTCCCTCCCTTCGCCTGGGTTACATCGTCCTCCCGCCCGATCTCGTCGACCGCTTCGTCGCCGTGCGCCACGCCATGGACATTTTTCCGCCCTATCTCCATCAGGAAGTCATGGCCGACTTCATCCTCGAAGGCCACTTCACACGACACATCCGCAAAATGCGCCAGGCGTACAAGGAGCGGCGTTCCGTCCTGATCGACTCCCTGGCCCGCGAATTTCCGGCGCATCGCGGGTTCGAAGTTCATGGCGTTGACGCCGGCATGCACCTCGCCTTCACCTTGCCGCCGGGGCTGGACGACCGGGAGATTTCAGCCCGCGCTGTACGTTCCCACCTCTGGCTCTGGCCTTTGTCGCCCTCTTACACCACCAGTCCGGCGCGGCACGGATTCATTTTAGGGTTCGGCAGCTCTCTGCCGGCGCACATTCCCAGCGCAGTGCGCCTGTTGCAGTCCCTCACCGCATCCGGGTAAAGGCTGAGCTTCTGCCCAGAAACGAAGAGCGTTGAAGGGGACGCGATTCGCAGCCTTAACCCTGGCAGTTCTTCCCGGTTCAGAACTCGCGCTAGGGTCGTCCCTCTTTGGGGTTCCACGCACTCTGACTCGATCTTCTCTGTCTCGTCTCCCAAGCAACAGCGATACGTTGATCTGAGCACATGCTGGCAAGCGAAGGTGTGGCCTTGTCCCGGAAGCGACCCCTTTTCGAGCTTCGGCCACCTCTCCCCCAAAAAGGAATCCATGTCCGTCATCGAAAGCTCCAGTGCAACCAATCTCCCCGCGCCTGAGTGGCTCCCCATTGAACTTGGAAGCGGAGATGCGATGCCCGAAATGCTACGCGCCCTTTTCCTGGGAAACCCGGACATGGCGATCGTTTCTGACGCACAGGGGAGAATTGTGGCGGCTAATCCCGCCGCGATGACAGGGTTCGGCTACGCCCGCGAACTGCTGGAAGGACAATCGATTGACTCGCTCCTCCCTGAAGCACTGCGCGAGCGGCACGCGGAGCATGTGCGGGATTTCCATACCGCCCCCTCGATCCGCGTAATGGGATCGGGGATGAACCTGAAGGCCCGGAACGCCCTCGGCGTGGAGTTCCCGGTGGACGTGATGCTCTACCCCTTCGCAGCCGGGGTCGGGCAGTACACCATGGCCGTTTGCCGGCGCCTGGATGCAGACCAGGCGCGCAGCCAAACACAGATTCATGCCATTGTCGAGAGCGTGCGCGACTACGCCATCAACCTCCTCGATGCCCATGGCCGGATTCTGACCTGGAACGAAGGCTCGCGGCGCATCCATGGCATGACGGCAAGTGAGGCGCTGGGAAAGAACCATTCCATCTTTTCTCTGCCCGAGCAGGTCGCGGAGGGAGAACCGGACAAGCTGCTGGAAGAAACGGCACACGCGGGCTACCTGCACACCGCGGGTTGGCGCATGGGTGCTGAGGGAGCGAGGATCTGGGCGGAGGTCGATTATGCCGCCATCCGCGACCCGTCTGGGCAACTGACCGGATTCACCAGCGTGCTGCACGACATGACCGCGCACAAGCGGGCAGACGAGTTTCTGCGCCAGGCAAACCGGGCTCTGGTGGAGAGCGAGGAACGCTTCCGCCTGCTGGTAGAACCAGTGAAGGAGTACGCAATCTACATGCTCGATCCCGAGGGCCGCGTAGTGACCTGGAATGAAGGAGCTGAGCGGAGCAAGGGATACAAGGAGGAGGAGGTGCTGGGGCGGAACTATTCCATGTTTTTTCTGCCCGAGGACGTAAAGGCGGGTTTGCCCGCCCAGGAATTGGCAGCGGCGTCGCGCGAAGGCCGCTACGAGACGGAGGCCTGGCGAATGCGCAAGGACGGAACCAGGTTCTGGGCGCTGCTGACGCTAACCGCCGTTCGCGGCCAGGATGGGGCATTGCGCGGCTTCGCCAAGGTAACGCGGGACATGACTTCCCACAAAGATGCCGTGGAAGCGATGCGAGTCCTCAACACACAACTCGAGCATTATCGGGTCATGGTCGAGAGCATCGATGAATACGCGATCTACACGCTGGATGCGGAGGGATTGATCACCAGTTGGGGGAAGGGCGCGCAGAAGGTGAGCGGAATTGGACCGGAAAGTGCTTTGGGCCGGCACTATTCCATGTTCAATTCCTCGGAGGACATTGTGGCCGGCGTGGCGAGGGATGAACTGGCTGAGGCAGCGCGCACCGGGCATCTCCTGACCGACCGCTGGCGCGTTCTTTGGGACGGGTCGAAGGTGTGGTCAAGCGGCGCACTCACCGCCATCCGGGACGACGAGGGGAACCTGACCGGGTTCATCCGCGTGGCGCGCAACATGACCCAGCAAAAACTGCTCGAAGAGTCCCTGAAACGGCTCACGGATGAGCTGGAATTGCGGGTTGCGGAGAGGACGCAGCAACTGGAATCGACCGTGCTGGAGTTGCGCCACAAGAACGAGGAAGTGGAGGCCTTTGTCTACATAGTGTCCCACGATCTGCGCGCGCCGCTGGTGAACCTGATGGGGTTTGCGCGGGAGCTCGACACCAGCTGCGCCCGGCTCAAGAAGCTGCTTGAGCGGTGCGCGCCGTGCAGCGGCGAGATCCTCGAAATTCTTGAAACTGACCTGCCTTCCGCGGTGCATTTCATCTCACAATCGTCGTTGAAGTTCGAGCGCCTGATCGATGCGCTGCTGAGCCTGTCGCGTCACGGACGCCAGATCTACCGCATCGAGAAGGTGGACGTCGAGGAGCTGGTCAACAACGCCGTTGCCACCTTCCAGCAGTCCATCTCCGAAGCCGGGGCGCAGGTTGAGTTGGGACATTTGCCCCCGGTGGTGGCGGATTCAACGGCGCTGGGGCAGGTTTTTTCCAACCTGATCGGGAACAGCCTCAAGTATCGAAGTCCCGAACGATCGCTCAAAATGGAGATTGGCGGCCGGCAGGAAGGCAGTGAGGTCAAGTACTGGGTACGCGACAACGGGCTGGGCATACCGGAATCGGGTAAGGAAAGGCTGTTTCAGGTCTTCCAACGATTTCATCCCCAACGGGCACGAGGGGACGGCATGGGCCTGGCCATTGTGCATCGCATCGTGGAGCGCCACGGGGGCACGATCTGGGCGGAGAGCGAAGAGGGTCAAGGGACGACCTTTTTCTTCACCTTGCCCCTCCATTCACAGTTGGCCAGACGCGGGGGTAAGGAATACACCTTCCATGCACAAACGAAGAGATTGGAGTCCGCCTCCAGTTCCTGAGTCCTTTTCAATGTCGAACCCATCCACAACCGTTGCCAAGGAGGACCAAAATCATGGTTGATCATTCCGGTTCTGTATTCACCATTTTGATTGTGGATGACGACGAGGGCCATGTGGAGCTGGTGCGCCGCAACTTGCGGCGCATTGCCCTGAACAATCCCATCGTCGCTGTTCAGGATGGGGAGCGTGCGTTGAACTACATCTTCCGCCGCGGCGAGTTTGCCGCCAAAGCGGATGAGCAGCTGCTCGTCCTCCTGGACATCAACATGCCGGGCAGCGCGAACGGCGTAGAGGTGCTGCGCCAGTTGAAAGCTGACCCGCAGATGCGCAAGACCCCGGTGATCATGCTAAGCACCACGGACGACCCGCGTGAAGTTGCGCGGTGCTACGACCTTGGCTGCTCAGTTTACATCACCAAGCCGGTAGATTCGGTTCAATTCATCGAAGCCATCAAGCGACTGGGGCTATTTCTGCAGATCATCAGCCTGGCAGCAGCCGAACACCGTGTCCTTGCGGCTTCCGCACAATGAGCACCTGGTCCATACCCGCGTCCCCCTTTTCCCGGCGGGTTCTGCTTGTGGAGGACGACCCCGCAACCGCGGAGCTGATTCGGAGGACGCTGGAGCGCGGCGGCTACGCGGTGGAAATTGCCCCGGGGGTTGAAGGCGGCCTGCGCGCGCTGAGCGGCAATGGGTCTGCCGAGTATATGGCGCTGCTTCTGGACTACAATCTGCCCGATGGCGAACCCTGGCTGGTGGCCGATGCGGCAAAGGCTCACATCCCTGAGATACCCGTGATCTTTGTAACGGCGGCAAGCGACGAGGCCGTGGCCATCGAAGCCGTCCGCCGGGGGTTCGCCGACTATGTGAAAAAGGTTGCAGGCTTTTGGGACGAGTTGCCGGCAGTGCTGGAGCGTGTGGCCCGGCTTAGCCAGATGAAGAGCCGGCTGGATGGAACCAGCGCGCTGATGCGCGCCATCGTTGAGCAATCCTCCGACCTGGTAGCGGTTTCCGACAGCGACGGGAAGATGGTGTATGTGTCGCCGGCCTGCCAGGCCCTGTTGGGGAGGGAGTGCGTGGAGATGGTCGGGCGCGTGTGGACCGAGATTGTGGCTGCGGAGGACCGCGATGCCTTGCTTGCATTGCTTACCCGCACCAACCAGGCTCACGCCCGGCCAGCCACATTGCGGTGCCGCCACGCGGACGGATCGCTGGCCTGGGTAGAGACACGCGTGGCTCTGCTGACCGCAGCTTTTTCGGCACAACCGCTGATTGTGCTTACCATGCACGATGTAACTGCGCAGCGCGAGCACGAGCAGCATATCCAGTCGTCGCTGCGTGAAAAAGAGGTGCTGCTCAAGGAAATCCATCATCGCGTGAAGAACAATCTCCAGGTGATTCAAAGCCTGCTCAAGATGCAGTCCCGGTTGTTGCCCGACGGACAAACACGCGCGGCCATTGCGGCCACTATTCAGCGCGTCCGCGCCATGGCGCTGCTGCATGAGGGGCTTTACCAGCGAGAGGATCTGGCCACCATCTCGCTTCGCCAGTACCTCCGCGATCTGTTTAACGGCGCGGAAGCCTCGAGCATCGCCGATCCCGGCCAGGTCCAGTTCCAGCTGGACTGCGAAGACATTCAGCTCACCCTCGACACCGCTGCGCCCCTCGGCTTGCTGGCCAATGAACTGATCTCCAACTCTTTCAAGCACGGATTTCCCAACGGCCGCCGCGGAGCCATCGAGATCTCCATCCGTCGCATCGACGGCGTCGTCCACATGATGGTCAAGGACGACGGCATCGGCATTCCCGCGGGCTTCGACGCCACTGCCTCTACGTCGATGGGCTTGAAGCTGGCCTCAAGCCTGGCTCACCAATTGGGCGGTCGTCTCGAGTTCGCTACCGACGGCGGATGCCGGATTGATTCGAGGCTTACACGCCTCTGAATTTGGCTCTTTGCGGCTCGTCAATCGAGCAGGTCCCGGATTTGACTCTCGGCCTACCCTCCCACCCATCGAGCAAGAAACGCTCGATGGATGGGGGCACAGTTTCATCCACCGTGGGTCGGCGAAGCCGGTGGACGACTTACACTGAAAAATTGGGGGCACGATGAGCGATGGCCGCGAAGAGCGCGAGGAGCGGGAAAGGCGCCGCCTGATCGAGGAAGAAGAGGATCGCGAGGACCGCATCGAACGGGTACCCGTGGATCAGTGGGAGCAGGAGCGGGATGACTCCTGAAACCCATAGGCGGCCTCGTGGCATGCCCATAGTCCTGCAAGGGCCGGCTGGTGCGCCCTGGGCTAGGATAAAGTGAAGGGCGGAGCGAAAGATGCTTCGCCCGCGCGGGGAGATCGATGCGGATTCTCACTTTCGTTGCCGGCGTTGTCTGCCTGTTCGCGGCGCTGTTCGACGCCTTCCAGACGATCATTCTGCCGCGCCGTGCCACCGGCCGCTTCCGGCTCACGCGCCTTTTCTTTGTCGCTACCTGGAAGCCGTGGGTATTTTTCACCGGATGGATCCGCGATGCGCGTAAGCGGGAGTCAGCCTTCAGCTTTTACGGACCCATGTCGCTGATTTTTCTTTTGGTCATGTGGGCGGCCGCATTGACCGTGGGCTTTGCGCTGATCTATTACGCTTTGGGTAGCCCCCTCAACGACAGCGCGCAGAACCTCGGCATTCGATCGGACCTCTATTTCAGCGGAACCACCTTCCTTACGCTGGGACTGGGCGACGTTACGCCGCATAGCGGCTGGGTGCGCACCGTCGTCATTCTGGAATCTGGCACGGGACTGGGCTTGCTTGCCGTCGTAATGGGATATTTTCCGGTGCTCTACACCGCATTCTCGAGGCGCGAGGTGAGTATTTCCCTGCTCGACGCGCGGGCAGGGTCTCCACCAACAGCCGTGGAGTTGCTCAAGCGGCATTCGTATCAAGGCGGAGACAGCGCACTGGCTTTGCTGCTGGTGGAGTGGGAACGCTGGTCCGCCGAGTTGCTGGAGAGCCACATCTCCTATCCGCTGCTGTGCTACTTCCGCTCGCAGCACACGAATCAAAGTTGGATCAGCGCGCTAACGGCGGTACTGGATACTTCGGCGCTCTTGATTGCCGGTGTGCGGGGCCATGAGGCGCGCCAAGCGCAGTTGACCTTTGCTATGGCGCGCCACGCACTGGTTGATTTGTCGCAGATATTCTCGCTGCCGCCGGTCAGCACCGCCCCGGACCGGCTTCCACGCGCGCGCTACGATCAGCTTTACGGGCTGCTCTGCCAGAGCGGAGTCAGTGTCTGCCGCGACGACGGCTCGTACGAGAGGCTTCGCGATATGCGAGCGCTCTACGAAGGCTACGCCGAGACGTTGAGCAATTATCTGCGCATGCCGTTGCCGCCATGGATTACCGATGCGCCGCACAAGGACAACTGGCTGGCAGTGGCCAAACTGCGCGCGCAGACTGAGGCGGCGAATCCTTCATCCGGCAAGACAGCGGAAGTTGAGAACACGCCGCAAACCATCGCCGCGCTGTTCGACGATCATCACGAGTTTTGAAGATCTGCGAAGCTGGACACGCGGAATGCTGCTTTTTCGCGACAAGACCGAGTAAAAAACGCCGAAAACTGGCCAAAAACAGCCTGTTTTTCGGAGGTTTTGTTTACTGATACGACAACAGATAGATTCTGTATCCTATTTAATATCAATTACTTAAAGAAGATCAGTCGATCGAAAAACCGTAAAAGTGACAGGGGGGTGGGTGGGTACACCGGTATAAACCGGCCAGATGGCTGATATTCGCGACCCGGCTTTGGGGGGCATGGTTCCAGGATGCGCTCACCGAAGGTAATTTTCTGCAAATGCCCCGACAAGATTTTGCAGGCGCCCGCTGATATCAGGCCTCAATGCGGTGTATAGCGGCGGCTTCGAATTCATCCACGAACTGGCGATAGTGGCCGGCAATCTCATTCACCGCTTCCTGCCGATCAATCTTCTTGTCGCGCCACGCGACCAGCGGATCCCAGAAGTCGGTGCGGCCCACAGCGAATCCAATGAAACCCGGCACACTGGCCGCTGTAATCAGCCATTCCCGCACCTTTTCGTTGTCTTCACCACGGCCCAGAATGATCAGGCCAACAGACTCGCGCGCACCTGCTTTCGCAACGGCAACAATCTTCTCGCAATCCTCTCGCCGATCCAGGCCTTCTATCTTCCACACATCCGGCTCCACGCCGGCATTCTGCAATGCCTTGATGGCGCCGATCATCAACTGCGGGCGAAGATCGCGGTCATACGCCTTCTTGTCGCCATTCACTTTATCGAGCTGCGCTTTCTCAGCGGGCACCAGCAGCTCAAACATGAAAAGGCTGCGACTGGCGTCATGCAGGTAATCCGAGAGCCGTTTCAATCGCTCCGCCTGTTGCCGATTCAGTTCCGGATCTCCCTCAGGGTTGTAGCGCACCAGTACCTTGCAAAAGGTTGGATGAATGGCCTCGATGTGCCTGGCAAAATCTTCGCCGTATTCAAAATCGAATTCTTCCTGGCCGCTCTTTTCGGCGGGGCACGCGAAGGTGAATCCCTTTGCCGCGGCATCACGCAGGATGGCGGCGCCGAACTGCTCGTCCACCAGAATGCCGCCCTTCGCTTTGGGCGCGCCATTTGCAATCGCCTGCTGGAAGCCGTCGTAGATGATCTGCTTGGCGGCGGCAATCTGCGCAGTCTGTTCGGAATCGAGCGCTCCCTTCCAGCCGAACATCCCCGTTTCAAACGAGCCGCGATGGTCGAAGGGAAGAATGTAGAGCGGCTTCTGATAGCCACGAATCGTCATGCTTACTCCTTGAGCTTGCGGTAACGATCGATCAGGTTGTTGGTTGAGCTATCGTGCTTCAAGGTTGGCGCAGCCTGACTTTCGAGTTCAGGAATGATGCGCTGCGCCAGCACCTTGCCCAGTTCCACGCCCCACTGAT
>JBEKFD010000049.1:0-23183 GCA_050013495.1 Occallatibacter sp.
ACTCCGGTGCGCCTCCCAGGTCGATCGGCGGATCGATCTTTCCATTCACCGGATCGATCTCCGGCTTGAACGTCATCAACATGCCCTTGTCGCCGGAAACGGCCAAAATGAGGTCCTGCGCCTTGTCGTAGATAATTCCATCCGAATCCGGCATCGTGGCCAGCTTTCCCAGCACCGCATACGTTTTCAGATCGAAGACAACAATCGCGCCCTCCCCCCCTCCGTCGGTAATGAATCCCCGCCCAAGGGACGGAACGGCCGCCGCGCCATGGGACCTTTTCTGCCCCGGAACATCGCCCAAAACCTTTCCAGTAGCGGCATCGATCACCATCGTATGGGTGCTCCGCGTAACAAACAGTTGATGCGTCCCCGGATCGACGCTGGCATAGTCCCATCCACCCTCTCCGCCGATGTGCATCGTCTTGGTCACATCCCAATTGGTCTGCGCTGCGCCTGACAGCGTGACAGCGAGCAGCACCGCTCCCAGACCCATTCCCCGTGTTGGTATCACTTGCATTTTGTTGTCTCCTGCCCTGATTCGGAAGTTTCGGAAGCAATTGAGAAGCGTTGCCTCGACAGTTCAGAAGTTAGCATGCCCTAGCTGAAGATTCGGTTAAGGTTGCTTTGGGGAATCGTTCGTGGGCCTCATCCCTTCCACAGCGTCATCGGGGCAGCCTGGGCGGCAACCACCACCCTCCGGACCCTATCGCCGAAAACTGGACCGCTCCGGCACAAGCGGCTTTCGACACGGCCAGCACCGAAGTACACTGGCGGAGGAAGCTCTCCATGCCTGACCCCGCTCCGCCAGTCCGCATTGTCCTCACCACCTGCGCCAGCCCCGGCGAGGCCAGCCGCCTGGCACGCACGCTGGTTGAGGAGCATCTGGCCGCCTGCGCCACGCTCATCCCGGCCGTTCAGTCCATCTATCACTGGCAGGGCCAGATCGAGCTCTCCACAGAAACCCTGCTGCTGCTGAAGACCGGCCCCGAGCAGCTTGCCGCCCTGGAATCGCGCCTGCACCAACTGCACAGCTACCAGACCCCGGAGTTCCTTGTGCTTGGCATCGACGGCGTCAGCCACCCTTATCTTGAATGGCTGCAGGCCAGTCTGCGCCAGCCCGAAACCGGCCAGGACCCGACCGGCTCGTCTGGTATTCTTGGCTAGCTTGGTGACATGCGCTGGTTGATGATCGCTCTTCTCGTCTCGGTGGCGGGCCTTTTGCTGGCTGCGGCGGGCGTGGCGCGCCATATCTGGCTGCAGCGATCACGGCTGCACAGCAATCCGGAAGCCGGCCCGGTAACCAACCACGCCGCTAACGCGGTTTTTGACCCGGTTGAAGATAGCGAGCACGAAACTGAACCTTGAAGGAATTCCAGTGAGCAAAGAACTTGCCCCACCACTGAGCCCAAGCACCGATCTTGCTGCAGTCCCCGCCAGGCGCCAGTCTACCTGGATGCAATCCGTCTGGCTGCGTTCTGCAGGTATCGTCCTCGCGGGCAGCGCACTGGTTGCGGTTTGCGCCCACGGCACATTGCCGCTCTATTTCACGCCCGTGCCGCTTTCGCTGGCGCCGTTTGCTGTGCTACTGCTGGGGCTGATGCTGCGCCCACCGCTGGCAGCGGCTACTCTGGGCGCGTATCTCGTTGAAGGCGCGCTGGGGCTGCCTGTCTTTGCTTCCACGCCTTCAGCTCCCGGCGGCCTGGCCCATCTTCTTGGACCCACCGGAGGCTATTTGCTCTCCTATCCGCTTGCTGCCGCGTCGATTGCATTTCTGGTTCGGCGCACCGACCGCAGCTTCGTCGCGGCTGCCCTGAGCGCCGCTGCCGGCAGCCTTTTCATCCTGTTCTGCGGCACAGCCTGGCTGGCCGTCCTCACCCATGCCTCGGTGCAATCGGTGCTGACGCTGGCGGTGCTCCCGTTCCTGCCCGGAGACGCGCTCAAAGTGGTTGCCGGGGCCGCGCTGGCAGCCGGATGGGTCCGTGTCCGATCTCGCTCTGCTTAGCCGCATCGCCAAATCGCGCATCCAAAAATGCTGCTGTCTTTCCCTCGAAAGGATTGTTCCCTACCGTGAGTACACAGACATCCGGAGTTGCCGCACCCGCGTTGATCGATATCTCCATCGCCCATAGTCCCGACTCCGATGACGCCTTCATGTTTTATGGACTGGCCACCAACAAGGTCCGTGTCCCCGGCTACCGCTTTAACCACACCTTGTGCGATATCGAGACCCTCAATCGCCGCGCCCGGGAAGAAGCCTTCTACGACGTCACCGCCATCAGCTTCCACGCCTACCCGTACCTGCAGGACAACTACGCCCTGATGGGTTGCGGAGGCAGCGTGGGCGAGGGCTACGGGCCCATGATCGTCTCGCTGAAGCCGCTCGCCGCAACGGACCTGGGCAAGATCAGGATCGCCGTCCCCGGCACCCTGACCACCGCCTACCTGGCGCTGAAAATCTTCAATCCGGCCCTCGAGACCGTCACAGTCCCTTTCGATCAGATCATTCCTGAGATTCTTGCCGGCAACTTCGATGCCGGACTCATCATCCACGAAGGCCAGCTCACCTATTCCTCCAACGGGCTCTACAAGGTCATCGATCTTGGCGCCTGGTGGCGGGAGACCACCGGCCTGGTGCTGCCTCTGGGCGGCAATGCAATTCGCCGATCCTTGGGCGCCGACTCCATGCGCATTGTGACCAAGGCGGTGCGCGACAGCATCCAGCACGCGCTCGACCACCGCGAAGAGGCCCTGGAATATGCGATGCAGTTTGCGCGGGACCTGGATGCGCGGCTGGCTAACCGCTTCGTCAGCATGTATGTGAACGACCGCACCCTGGACTACGGGACGGATGGACGCGAAGCCATCCGCAAGCTGCTTGATCTTGGCCACGAACGCGGCATCATTCCCATTGCACCGAAGGTGGAGTTCGTTGACTGATCTCGCGCTTTGTAACCAGGCATGAATTCGGTCATGCCGCAAGCCCGGCAAAACGAGCGAGGGCTTTAGAGCCCATCGGGCGCCAGATGCGGCATGTGCGGGTCTGGAGACCCGCACGACAGCCGCTCTGGAGAGCGGCGCTACAAAGTCGCTATTCGCGGATAGGCTCTTTGCCCCTGAGGGAAGGCTGGCTGGCGGAAGGAACTCCTGTCCCGGAGCCTCCCTATGTTACCTTCGGCGACCCAGTCGACCGGAAGAGTCATTCAGAATTACTCACAATCCATCTCCAATCCCTAAATAGTTTCTAATCCGCGCCGATGTATCCCTCAGTGAGGATGCTCAGCGTGCCCACTCCTGTCCCACCCACGTTCCTGCTCGCCTCTCCCGATCCGGCCCTCCTGGTGGCGCTTGAACCTGCGCTCATCGCTTCCGGCGCCCAGGTTGAAGTCGTCCTCTCGCTCGAAGCGGCTTTGGTCTCCATCGCCGAAAACCCCACCCTCACGCTGGCGCTTCTTGACACCAGCCTTCAAGGCATGGATCCGCGCATGAATATCGAACGGCTGCTGGCCTCGGTGCGCGCGGAAGATACAACCAGCAGGCTGGCGATTGCCCTGATTTCGGACACTGTCACTCAGGACTGGATCGACCGCCTCGCTGAAGGCGTAATCGACGACCTGATCTTGCGCACGGACGAAGTCGCCTACTGGCTACTCCGTATCAGGTTGCTGCTGCGCAATCGCGACAATGCGCGCGAGTTTGAATCTCTGCGCGAGAAGCAAACGCTGCAGACCCAAATGGATCATCTGACCGGCGTCTACAACCGGGAGACCATCCTCAGCATGTTTTTCCGCGAGACTGACCGGGTGCAGCGCATGAATATCCCTTTGAGCATGCTGCTGCTCGACATTGACGATTTTGGACACTGGAACTCGCGGCTCGGCAACGACGCCTGCGACGACCTGCTCTGCCAGGTTGCCGGGCGCATCACGCGATTGCTACGCAGCTACGACATCCTCGGCCGTCCCGGCAAGGATGAGTTCCTGCTCGGACTGCCCGGCTGCAGCGTCATCAACGCCGTCGCGCTTGCCGAGCGGATCCGTACGGAAGTCTTCTGCGCGCCCTTCCATGTGGGCGAAGATTGCCTCCGCCTATCGGCCTGCTTCGGCATCGCCTCCAGCCTGGGACGTTCGCCGGTTGTAGTGCTGCGCGAAGCAGAACAAGCCCTGCAATGGGCGCGCGCGGCGGGTCCCGAGTCCATCCAGTGTTACGGAGACTGCCCGCAATCCGCCGACGGGCCAGTCAAATTTCTTTCCTCGTCCTCCGGTGACGAACTGCTGGCCTGGTAGACACCTGAGCCGGTTCAGGCTGGAAACTCCGCAGCCTCAGGCCTGGCACGGCCCCTCAACGCCATCGCAATCTTCCTACATGCCCCACAGATTCCGATGCCGCCCAAGGCAAACACCATTGGGAAGCACTCCAGCGTGTAACGCGCCTCGGGGGCCTCGATGGTGGTCAGCATGGCGCTGCGCATCACGAAGTAGAGCAGCATCCATGGCCAGTAGCGAGGGCGGAAGCACAGCCCCACGAACGCCAAAAGCAGGTACGCCGCATTCAGCCCTGCATAAGCCCAACTGAAGCGCGTCTCGGCGTAGTGGTGGCTGTAGACCCACCAGTCGAGGTCGATGTTCAGGTTCTCGACGCGCGGCCTCAGACCCATGTCGGCCATGCGCCCCAGCGGCAGCCAGAGGTAATAGCGAAGCGGGTGCGCACTGACGCGCTCCTCGGCCAACTGCGCGAACCGCGCATCGAGTTCCGGCGAAAGATCCAGTCCGTTTGCGTTGTAGTCCGCAACCATGGCTGCCGTTTCAGCATACTGGGCCGGCGAATCAAAGGCTCGATCAGGCAGCTTACCCAAATCGAGGGTGCTCCCCGGCACGTTCCAATACACGTCGTAGGTGGACACAAAATCCAGGCACCAGGTCTTCATCCAGCGCTGCCAGCCGGGATTGGTGAATTCGCCCGGATCGGTGGCGTAGCGCGGGGCCAGCGGCTCAAAGACATGAAAGACGCGCCAGTTTCTGGCCGTCCAAATTGCAAACGGAGTCAGCGCCAGCAGAGCGCAGACTACGGCCATGCGCTGCAACACGGCTGGCCGGGGCTGGTTGGTCGGGGTTTTAACCCCGACAACTGAGGCCGCGGAATCAGCCTGGGCTTTAGCCCCTGAGGGGTCGCTTCCCGCCCGGCGCCAAAGCCCCACGACCAACGCCGGCGCCAACGCCACGCCCACCAGCGCCCCGTCCGGCCTCAGCATCGCGGCAAAAACAATCGCGAACGTGAAGGTCAGCGCATTCACCCAACCCGGCCGCGCATGAAACCGCGCCAGCGCCCACAGCGCCAGCGCAATCGCAAACAGCGTAGGCGTTTCGGTGAGCGGCGCCACCGCATACGCCGCCGTGAACGGGCAAAGAGCCGAGAGCCAGAGCGTCCCTTGCGCAGCGCCCTCATTGATCCCGTCTGGCGCAATCCGCCGCACAAAATCCGCCAGGAGCAAACAACCCGCCAGTTCCAGACCAATCTGTATATAGCTAACTGCGTTGTAGTTATCCAGGCCAAAGAGGCGGAAACACAAGGCCAGGAAGAGCGGATAACCAGGAAGGCGAATCAACGTCTCGTGGACCACGCCGCTGCCGTCGGTGATCGCAAATTGCCCATGGAGCAACAGGTTCTTGGCCATGCCGCTGTAAAGCAGCGTGTCGCCTGAAATCTGTGGCAGCGCCTTGAGCATCCACAGGCGCAACCAGGCGCCGCCGGCCACAGCCAGCGCGACGCTCAAACCTCTCATCCGTCGGCCCGTCATTTGGCCCAACGCCGTCAATTGACTCTCCGTCCCCGGCTTCCCTACGATTTCAACTGTAGATCGTATGCCGTTCGTATGATTTTCGCCCAACTGGCTATTTCAGGTTAGCCTGAAGAGAGGCCGTTGTATGCAAGTGGCTCTTTTAGTCCAGGAATGGATCTAATTGTGACGCTCTGATGGAGTCTCCGACACGACCCTTTCACCCTGAGATTGTTCAATAGGATCAAGTAAAACCCCCGATGCCTGATCGTCAGATATTCTTCGACCCCCAACGCAAGCGTTGGAAGCGCCTGCGCCGGATTCTCGACGCAACCGCCGTGCTTTCCACGCTTGTTGTGGTGGCTTTCATCTTCAATGTCTTTCGCTCGCAGCGTCTGCCCGAACTGCTGCTGCCCACACCCAAGCACAACTACAAGGCCCTGCCGGAACCCTTGCTGCGCGGCAAGAGCGCCCGCCCGGCGCGCCGCAAATCCGACCGCAAGCCCTCTGAGATTCCTTTGAACTCCGGCGAAGGCCTGCGCGCCGCCTATTACATTCCCGACGACCCCGCGAGCTACGCATCGCTCAAGGAACACGTCCACCAGATCGACTTCCTGTTTCCGCAATGGCTTCACGCCACCTCCCCGGCAGGAACGCTGATGGCCACCAACAACGACACGCACCGCGAGTATCCGGTGGTCGACGGCGCCGCAATTCACGATCCCGACGACGGAGACAAGGTCAAGCACGTCATCCAGGCGGCGAGGGAAGACACGGAAGTTTTTCCCCACCTGAACAACTACAATGCCGCGGGCGGCGCCTGGGACGCGAACTTTGGAGCGATTCTGAAGGATGCGGGCAAGCGCGCCGCACTGCGCCAGCAGATTGTTCGCTTCTTCACCGCGTACCCGGTTTATCGCGGATTGTCGCTCGATTTCGAGAGCCTCCCCGACGACGCCGATCCCGCCTATATCGCATTCATTCGGGAGCTCTACGGCGACCTGCATTCGCGCAACCTGCGCCTCTACGTGAACACCGCCGTCGCAGCATCCGACAGCGACCTGAAACAGATAGCCGCCAACTCCGACGGCATCATCCTGATGAACTACGACGAGCACCAGACCACCAGCGATCCTGGCCCAATCGCCAGCCAGGACTGGTTCGTCGACAATCTGCGCCGCGTGCTGAAAATTGTTCCCAAGGAAAAGATCATCTGCGCAATAGGAAATTACGGCTACGACTGGACACTTTCCACTCCCGTCGAAGCAAAGAAGGGCAGCAACAAAAAGGCCGCCAAGCCGCAGGTGCTGAACACGGAGGACTTCCCGGTTTCGGAAGCCTGGCAGCGCGCCTCGGACGCGGATGCGGATCTCGATCTCGAAGACAACTCGCTCAATCCGCACTTCGAGTACATTGACGAAGACACCAACCAGCGCCACGTGGTCTGGTTCCTCGATGGCGTAACCACGCTCAACGAATTGCGCGCCGCCCGTCAGCTTGGCCTTTCCACGTTCGCTCTCTGGCGGCTGGGCATGGAGGA
This sequence comes from Occallatibacter sp., assembly GCA_050013495.1. Taxonomy (GTDB): domain Bacteria; phylum Acidobacteriota; class Terriglobia; order Terriglobales; family Acidobacteriaceae; genus Telmatobacter. The sequence continues at coordinate 7,314 of JBEKFD010000049.1, forward strand.
CAATTCGCTGTGGAACATCTGGGACAAGCCCAGCGCGCCGGAATCGCTGCAAGCGCTCGACACAGTGCAGCCCGGCCACTACATTGACATCGAAGGCGAGGGCGACATCATGCGCGTCACCGGTCTTCCCCAGCCCGGAAAGCGCACCATCACCGTCGATACCGACGAAAAGGACCCTCGCAAAAAGCTCATCGACGACGAGCACATGGATGTCTATCCCCGCACTTACACCGTCGAGTACTACGGCTACCACGCGAATGAAGTTGCAATCTCATTCGATGACGGCCCCGACCCCAAGTGGACGCCCAGAATTCTCGACATCCTGAAACAGAAAAACGTCAAAGGCACGTTTTTCCTGATCGGCGCCGAAGCCGCGGAAAATATCGGCCTGATGCAGCGCCTGTTCCGCGAAGGCCACGAGATCGGCAACCACACCTACACGCATCCCGACATCAGCGAAATCTCGCCGCAGGCACTTGACTTCCAGGTCTCGCTCACCGAGCGCCTCTTCGCCAGCAAGCTCGGCGTTCAGCCCCTCTACTTCCGCCCGCCATACGACATCGACGAAGAACCGGAGACCGACGACCAGGCCGCGCCCATCGTGCCCATTCAAAACAAGGGCTTCATCGTCGTGGGCAGCAAGATCGACACCAACGATTGGAATGAGCACCCGCGCAAGTCGCCGCAGGAAATTGCCCAATCGGTTCTCGCCCAGTTGCAGATCATGAAGACCAAGCCGCAGTTCCGCGGCTCCGTCATCCTCATGCACGATGGCGGCGGCGACCGCTCTGCCACCGTTGCCGCGCTGCCCGTGCTCATCGATTCCCTCCGCGCCCACGGCTTTATCATCGTCCCCGTCTCTCAACTGATGGGCAAGACAACCGCCGAGGTGATGCCGAAGCTGACCTTTCCGCAGTTTCTTCGCGCCATTCCGGACTCGGTTGCCTTCTCCGGCGTCCAGATCGTCGGCCGCCTCATCGTCTACATCTTTTTTGTGGGCGACATCGTGATGGGCGCGCGGCTGCTGCTCATCGGCCTGCTCGCCGTCATCGATCGCCTGCGCAAGCCGCACGCCAAAGCCTCGCCGGGATTCAACCCGCGCGTCGCTGTTCTTATTCCCGCTTACAACGAAGAGACGGTCATTGTCCGCACCATTCGCTCCGTGCTCAACTCCGACTACAAGAATCTCCACGTGATTGTGATTGACGACGGCTCAGCCGACCGCACCGCCGAGGTGGCGCGCGAAGCCTACGCGGCGGAGATTGCCGCCGGCCGCGTGCAGGTGCTCTGCAAGCCTAACGGAGGCAAAGCCGCCGCGCTCAACTACGCGCTCGACCGTTTGACCGAGGATATCTACGTAGGCATCGACGCCGACACCGTCATCGCCACCGACGCCATCTCCAAGCTGATTCCGCATTTCGAAGACCTGCGCATCGGCGCCATGGCGGGCAACGCCAAGGTAGGCAATCGCGTGAACCTGTGGACCCGCTGGCAGGCTCTCGAATACATCACCAGTCAGAACTTCGAGCGCCGGGCACTCGATCTCTTCCACGTTGTGACGGTTGTGCCCGGAGCCATCGGCGCGTGGCGCACCGCACCCGTCAAAGCAGCCGGCGGCTATCCCATTAACACGGTTGCGGAAGATGCGGACCTCACCATGAATCTGCTTGAGCAGGGCTTCCGCGTGGATTATGAAGATCGCTCCCTGGCATTCACCGAGGCGCCCATCGATGCCAAGGGACTGATGCGGCAACGCTTCCGCTGGTCTTTCGGAACGCTGCAGGCGGTGTGGAAACATCGCGCCGCATTTGTCCGCAACCCGGCCATGGGCCTGTTTGCATTGCCCAACATTCTCGTCTTCCAGATGCTTCTGCCGCTGGTATCGCCGTTCATCGACGTGATGTTTCTTTACGGCATCGCGAACTACTTCGTCGATCGCCACTACCACCCGGAAGCCGCCTCCTCGGCAAGCTTTGAAAAGCTGCTGGTGTTCTTCCTCGGTTTCCTGGTCATCGACTTCGTCACCTCCTCGGTAGCCTTCTCGCTGGAGCGCCGCCACCCCGCCAACAAAGGCGATGGATGGCTGCTGTTCCACATCTGGCTGCAGCGGTTCGCGTATCGCCAGGTCTTCTCCGTTGTGCTGTTCAAGACCATCAAGCGCGCCATCGATGGAAAGCCCTTCAACTGGGACAAGATTCAGCGCACCGCCAAGATGAGCAAGCGCACCGAGGCGCTTACCGAAACAACCTAGCCACTCCGCTGAGCAGGTCGTGCTCGTCTGAGCCCGCATACAACTGCCAACAAGACTCCTTCATCTGATCGTTGTGGAGGAACAAGATGGCTACGTCAACCGCAAAGAAGTCCTCAGTCAAAAAGAAGTCAAGCCGCAAGTATTCGCCCGCTGCGCAAAAGGATGTCGAAACGGAAATGAGAGCAATGAAGAGGGGTGAGCTCAAGAGCGGCCGCAATGGAAAGAAAGTCACCGACCCCAAACAGGCCATCGCCATTGGGCTTTCAAAGGCGCGCAAGGAAGGAAAGAAAGTTCCTCCGCCCAAGTCATAGAATGACGCGCAGAACCCAGGTGCCCGGGCCCCGTCCGCAGCAGCGGATGAGACTTGGGAGACGAACCATTCCCACGGTCCTGATGCCGGGTTGGGATAGCTCCACCCGTTTAGAGTTTCTTGTAGTCTTTCGCGAGGAGTGCCTACTTCCGTGCAGGCTGAGTTACCGTACCACTCTCCACAAGCACCATATTGCAATCAGGGCAACTGGTTGGGATGTTTTCCATCTTCATCTTGGGCCAAGTAATCGGAATCGGTTCCACCTTTGCCTTCGATCCGTCAATCGGCAGCAATTGCAAGCCGGGATAGAGATTCTGCGCCACCAGCGTTCCGGGCGCCTGCTGGCCAATGCCGGATTTCGGCGGCCGCACAATGATCTTCGAATCCATTTGCGCGTTAAATCTTGGCGTGATTTCGATCGTCTTCGGCAGAATCAGCGGCTGGCTTGGCACAAAGCTGAAATGGAACTCCTGCGGAAGCTTGCCGAAATCCTGCCGCGGTTGGGCGTTCCCCGGCGGGAATACCCAGGTCCGATTCGGCTGCAAGGGAGCCGGCGAAGGCGTTTGGCAAAAGGCCGCCAATCCGAAAGAGAGAAATAGAGCGAAGATTGCAATTCGCATTGCACACCCCCCAATTGCACGGACGCGCCGTTGGCCGAAAGAGTAGCAAACGCGGGTTGATTCTTTCAAGCAGGATGCGATCTTTTCTTCACCTCCGTTCGCGTCCGGCCGCACTGCATTGGCTACTTCTTTCCGTTGTCTTTGAAGTTCAGCGCAACGTAGTAGGTGGTGTACGAGTGGCTGGTTGTCACATTCGTCAGGAACTGGCCCCCGCCGAAGGAGCCAACGCCGCCGCCAAGGTTGAAGTGCTTATTGAGTTCATACCAGGAGTAGCCATCGATTTCCGCGCCCACATGGCGGCCGTGGTTGGTCTTGTTGAACACGATCGAGCTGCCTGAAGTGTTGTAGATCGAGTCCAGCGCCGAAGCCGCCCAAAAATCCAGCCCCTGCACCGTGAAGGTGAGCCGGCGGTGGGGCTCAACGGTTGCGCCTGCGCGCACCGCTTCAATGTTCTGCCAGCCGAACAGGTCGGTGATTCCAAAGCGGTCGTGGGCTGTTGGGTAGATCGTGTCGAAGGTGGAGTGCGTACTGTTCTGTTTCGGATTGCCGTTGCCCGAGGCGTAGTCGTACTGGGCAAAGACGCGCGGCTTGGCCACCACATTGAGGAACTGGTAAGCCGCGCCTTCCTGCGTTGCCCAGGCATCGATGCTTTGCGGTCCTACCTTTCCGCCTTCGTAGATCAGCTCGCCCGAGTAATCGAGCGCCGAGTGGGCTTGCGCCTTGAAGCGCAAACCGATAGCCTTCTCGCTTTCCTTGCCGGTGGTCTTGCCTGTGGCCGGCTCCACGACCTCTGCCGGCTGCACGCGCCAAAGAAAGAAAGGCTCAAGGTTCGAGTGGGCCCCGAGAAAATCGTCGATGCGGCCGTAGGCTCCGTAGATGTTGTTGCCCTCCTGATGCGGGCTCACACCATAAGCCTGCGGCACCACTGCCGAGGCGGCGAAGATGCCCAGGTGCTCGCGCTTCGCGTTCAGGTTCAGCACCGCCGCATCGTAGGAGCGTGCCTGGTTGCGCCACTCGGAGTTGGCAATGATGGTGTTGTTGTAGTTGATAAGCTGCCGTCCCACGCGCAGGCTGAACCAGTGCTTGTCGGGCGCGCCGACCTCGGCGTAAGCCAGCTTCAGATCCCAGCGAACCGTGTTCGGCGGCCCGATGGGCGGGTTTTGGTAGCCCGGGCGGGCATCCTGCACCTGCGCCGTAACCCGGAACCAACTGGGCGTATGCAGATCCACCTGGAACCGGAAGCGGTTCAACAGGTAGGAGTCATTGGCATGCGCTTTGAAGGCATTATTGTCGTACGCCTCGTAGCGAAAGCGCTCCTCGGCCTGCACATCGATCCACTTGGGCAGCTTTGCGTCAAGGTAGGTGGCCGGGGCAAAGTCGTGAAAGTCGTAGGGCGCCGGGTTGCCGGTGGTACGCCCGGCCGCGCCGTTCAGGAAGCTCAACGGGTTCGAGGATGGCCCGGTGATGAATACCCCATTGAACCCGGAGGTTGCGTTTTGCGTGGTGATGTCGTCCTGCGCGGCCAGGGGCAAGCCGGCCGCAATTGCAAACAGAAAAAGCACAGCAGAGACCGAAAACGGCAACTGGCGCAGAAAGGCAGACAAAGAAGCATAATGAGCTTTTGGCACTTTGGATTCTCCTATGAGTTTTTGGGGATCTTGATGGGTTCGGACCCTTGGACCATGGCCCGCATGGGGCGGTAGAACTCTATCGACAGGTGGGAAGACAACAAGTCATATCAATAATCTCTACCAAAGCATAAAGAGCTTTATGCACTTGGATTCGTTTGAAATTCTGGAAGCTGGATGGGTTGGGACCTTGAGCCCCTGGCCCGCATGGGCGGCAGAACTTTATCGACAGGTGGGTTGACAACAAGTCATATCAGTATTCTTTACCAATAAACGAGTCGACCCTGAAAAGTCAATTTCAGCAAGTTTGCGATGCGGCTTTGAAGTGGTAATGCAGGAGGCCCGCCTCATGCGCAGGATATTTGCAGTCGCCTTTGCTCTTTTCCTGCCGGTCCAACTCGCTGTGGCCGAATCCGGCCCGACCACGCCTGCTTAATTCGCAAGTCCGCTACCTTTGGGCTTAAACTGAATAGGTTATGGCTACCGTTTCCCTTCCCACCCAAATTCGGCCGCGCACCCCGCGGGGCGGCTTTGTCAATGAGCCCTTCGTCGACTTCAAAACCCCGGAAAACAAGCGCGCCATGCAGGCCGCGCTGGATCACGTCGCCAGCCAGCTTGGCCGCGAGTACGACCTGATCATCGGCGGCAGGCGATTGCGCACCGAAGGCAAGATCCGCTCGCTGAACCCTGCCCGTCCGGCACAGGTTGTGGGCGTACACCAGAAGGCCGGCGCGGAACATGCCGAAGAGGCAATGACCGCAGCCCTGAATGCTTTCGAAGCCTGGAGCCGGACTACAACGGACGAAAGAGTTTCCCTGCTGCTGAACGCGGCGGAGATCATCCGCAGCCGGCACTTCGAGTTCTGCGCGTGGCTCACCTATGAAGTGGGCAAGAACTGGGCCGAGGCCGACGCGGACGTGGGTGAAACCATCGATTTCCTCGAGTTCTACGCGCGCGAAGCCCTGCGCCTGGCCGCCGCCACCACACCGATTCAATATCCCGGCGAGCGCAACCAGCTACGCTATATTCCGCTCGGCGTGGGCGCGGTCATTCCGCCGTGGAACTTCCCCTTTGCCATCATGGCGGGCATGACCGCGGCTTCCATCGTTACCGGCAACACCGTCATCCTCAAGCCCTCCAGCGATTCGCCGACCATCGCCGCGAAATTCGTCGAGGTCCTTGAAGAGGCCGGAATGCCAGGCGGCGTGGTCAACTTCTGTCCCGGCTCCGGCGCAACGTTCGGCAACGCCATCGTCGAGCATCCCAAGACACGCTTCATCGCCTTCACTGGGTCCAAATCCGTGGGGCTCGACATTCACGAGCGCGCCGCCCGCACCAAACAGGGCCAGATTTGGATCAAGAGAACGATTCTCGAAATGGGCGGCAAGGACTCGATCCTGGTCTGCGCCGACGCCGATCTGGACGCGGCAGTCGACGGCGTTGTGGCCTCGGCATTCGGATTCAGCGGTCAGAAATGTTCCGCCTGTTCCCGCGCCATTATCGAAGCGCCGCTGTACGACGTCTTTGTCGAGCGCGTGCGCGAAAAAGTAGCCGCGCTCAAGGTCGGCGATCCTGCGGCCAACTTCAATCTCGGCCCGGTGGTCAACAAGGCCGCGTTCGATTCCATGCTCAAATACATCGAGATCGGCAAGCGTGAGGGCCGTCTGATCGCCGGCGGAAACGCCCCCGGAACCGCGGATGGCGGATACTTCCTCGAACCCACGGTCTTTGCGGACATCGCCCCCAACGCGGTCCTCGCCCAGGAAGAGATTTTTGGGCCGGTGCTCGCCCTCATCAAAGTCAATAGCTACGAAGAGGGCCTTGCCGTGGCCAACAACACCGAATACGGACTCACCGGCGCTATCTACACCGACGACCGCGACAAGCTGGACAACGCAGCGCGAGAGTTCCATGTTGGGAATCTCTACCTCAATCGCAAGTGCACGGGGGCGATGGTCGGCGCCCATCCCTTCGGCGGCTTCAATATGAGCGGCACCGACTCCAAGGCCGGCGGCCCGGACTATCTCTACCTGTTCACGCAAGCCAAGAGCGTGGCTGAGAAGCTCTAATCCGCATTGCTTGAAGGATGAGGGTGAAGCACGGTGCAACGGGACCGAGGCGGAGACGGGAAAGGCCGGCATTGAATCGGGGGACCGAGTCGCGTAAGCCCTTTGTTTTACGAATACAGATAAGCAGCGGACCTCGTAAATCCTCGTGCTGTATCTGGAGCGCCCGCCTGCAACAGTTCGAGTTTGCACACGTTTTGGTAGGGCGCTTCTGGTACGGCACTAGAACTTTTCATGAGCAGTGTTCTTGATGTCGTCGCCGAAGAGGTCGCCACGTTGCCTCCTTACGGCGAGGGCGCGCTCGGGTTTTCCAAACGCGAGAAATTTGCAATCGGGTGACAAACCAATGACAACTTGGGTCCGCGACTCGGCCTACGATCACGAATTGAGAGGCTAGAGGAGGTTCGGTGCCCAGCTGCTCCAGCGAGTGGTTTCGACCCTGCCCCGCTCCTGAATCTCCCCTGGAGAGTGAAATATGCTGGTTCGTAGAAACGTAGTCGCGTCCTGCCTCGGCCTTGTTCTTCTCATGGTTCCGGCCTTGGCCCAAGCACAGCAGTATCAGTTCAAATCTCTGGTTTCGAATCAACTTCTCGAGCCGAATATCCCAACCATCGACCCGCTGCTGGCCAATCCGTGGGGATTAGCCCGAAGTGCCGGTTCGCCCTGGTGGATCGCCGATAACGACACCGGTTGGTCGACCATCTATAACGCGGCCGGAGCTCAAGTGCCACTCAGGGTTGTGATTCCCACCGCCGGAAACGGACCGGTCGAGGCGACAGGCCTGAACGGCCCTGGCACACCGACGGGAATCGTCTTCAACGGATCGAAGACGGATTTCAAGGTTTCGGGAGCGGCCACGTCTTTCATCTTTGCCACACTGGATGGCACGATCAGCGCCTGGCCGGGCCTGAACAAGAACCTGGCGACCCTGGTGGTGGATAACTCGGCCAGCAATGCGAGTTACACAGGCTTGGCTATTACTAGCAACGCTTCGGGGAATTTCCTCTACGCGGCGGACGTCAACAACAATCACATAGACATGTTCGACGGCAGCTTCAACAAGTTGGGGTCGTTTGGCGATCCGAACGCCCCATCGAACACCGCGGTATTTGGGGTCCAGGACATCAATGGCCTGGTTTACGTCACGTATGCTGTACCGGGCGCCGGTTTCGGTGGCGTCGTCGACGTCTTCCAGGAGAACGGCACCTTCGTGAAGACACTGGTCCAAAATACATCGCTGTTAAATCAGGCTTGGGGCATTGCCCTCGCTCCCAACAATTTTGGGCCGCTGAGCAATACGCTGCTGATTTCAAACAACTCCGTTGCGGGCACCATTAACGGATTCAATGCCGTCACCGGTAAGTTCGTGGGTACCATAAAAAACCAAAACGGGACCCCGATTGTCCTCAATAACCTGTGGGGAATTGCCTTCGGTGGCGGAACAGCAAACAATGGGGCAACAAACGAGTTGTTCGTCACCGTGGGTCAGGGGATTGGCTCCAACGAATTGGCCGGCTACTTTGCATCAATCGTCCCAGCCCCGTAAATGATGAGGGCCACCCGAAATGGGCGCTTCATCCCGCGGCCGCTCTGGTCTTACCTTCAGACAAGACGAGGTTAGGAAGCAGCCCGGTACTCATTCTAGAGCGCGCCGCAACGAGGCAAACTTAAGAGTGGGAGACCGGGCTGCCCGACCGCCGATCCATCGTTCGCCAACTCATTCGCTGACTAGTGGCCTTCAGATCGCCTCAGTGGAGTGGTAGTGCCAATTCCAGATTCACGTGTCCCGCGTTTGCGGATGGTGCCTTGCTAAAGTAGACGAGATTGGAGATGTGGGGCACCGGGCCTGGTGGCCAGGCACTATTGCTGCAACAAGCTTTCGGCGGTCGTCTGCCGGACATTCTCCGCTTCGTTGGCATCCAGTGCAAGGAATTCCTGAAAAACATCATTTGACAGCAATTGGCCATGCGCCGTGAGACGGACTATCTCGCCGTCAGATTGCAGAAGTCCGTCATCGACCAGGCGCTCAACCACATCCATCGCGCGCGACCCCATCGCAGTGCCAAACTCCCGCTCCACCGCAGCAACCTCGACGCCCCGATTCAACCGAAGCCCCAGGAACCACGCCTCTTCGTGCTGGCGCGCAGGGGAAAGCCAGGTTGTCTCAGCCGGTCCAGGCCCCGCGACGTACTCCTTCAAATCGCTCGTCGTTGTGGCTCTCAGAATGTGTCCTGATGACGATTGATCCTTCGCATCGGGCGACTCCCGAAGCATCGACGATGCATCCAGCCCTATCCCAAGGTAAGGACGGCGCTGCCAGTAGCGCAGGTTATGCCGCGACTGGAATCCCGGCCGGCAGAAGTTTGAAATCTCATACTGCCCTAACCCCGCGTGAGCCAGCCGCTCGATGGCACGCGTGTACATCTGCGCAATGGTGTCGTCGGTTGGAACGAGTTCCGCGTAGTAGCGCGCGCCGCCGGCGAGCATCTCGCGACCTAGCCGCGAATCTTCATCCACTTCGAGCATGTAGACGCTGGCGTGGGGAACGCCTGAATCCACCATTTCACTCAGAGATTCTTCCCAGGATGCCGAAGTCTGCCCGGCGAGACCGGCGATCAGGTCCACATTCAGGTTGGCTATGCCGGCCCCGCGCAACCGCCGCAAGTCTTCTTCGACCACCGCCCGGCTGTGGAGCCGGCCGCAGCTCCGCGCCTCGCGATCGATGAACGATTGCACTCCCAGGCTCACGCGATTCACGCCGACGGCTTGAAAAGCCTCCAGCGTCTCATCCGCAATCTGCCCCGGCGCGCACTCGATGGTGATCTCCGCTTCGGGCTCCAGGTCGAACCGCGCCCGAACGGCTCCGAATAATCGCTCGATCAACGCCGGCTCGAGCAGGCTGGGCGTTCCTCCGCCCAGGTAGATCGTATCCACCGCGCCCGGCAGCAAAAGCCCCATGCGCTCTCCCCACTCACGCGACCTCGAGAGGTCTTCAATGAGGCGGTCCACGTATCGCTCATGCTCGCTGGCCGGATACACCCCCGAGGCGAAGTTGCAGTAAGTGCACTTCGAACGGCAGAAGGGGATCGATATGTAAAGACCGAGGGGGTCGCCCTGGTGAGCCGCCATACTGGATATTGTTTCATGCGGTGCGGTTGCAGCCCGTGTTCCCTCGCCTTTACCGTCAGCCCGACCTGACCGGACCGTTCTTGACGCGGGCGTTCCAAATCACCGGCACGACTTTCCCAAAACGAGACTGCGCCCGTTCTGTACACCAAATCGGCATCGCCGATGGGGATGGCTCCCCCGGTCACATCGGGCTGCGCGACGATCAGCCGAGACTTACTTTGAGCGAGCTTGTATACCCGCTTCAAGGAGCCCCTCCATGTTCGATGTGTTCATTTTTCTGTGCTTTCTGGCAATGGTCTTTGGTCCGGCAATCGTGGGGTCGTTTTATGGCATCCGCACTTCGGAGCACAAATTCCAGGTCATTCGCGACAATGGCATAGCCCTGAGCCTTATTGGTTTCCCACTCCTTCCGCAGAAGAAGCGGAAAGAACGGGGCACGGAGGACTACGGCAAAAACGAAGACTCTTGAAGACAATCCGGCCGCCGGCTTGCCGTGGCCGAACGGGAACCTCAGCGAAACACGGCAATGCCGGTCGAGGAGCAATCCTGACCGTTTGCTTGTTTAGTTGGTTGTTTCATTTGCGATTACTTAGGTAATTAATTCATCTACGTAGTTGGGGATTTCGTTGAATTGTACAACTTTCGGGTAAGAGTGGTTACCACATTTTGTGGAGATAAGTGCCTCATATTTATGGATATTATGATTGAATTCTCAAGAGGAAGGCGTAAGTTGGTAATACTTCGATGATTACTCACTTGAAATTTAGGATGAGTTACCTTCAATTCCGCTTGACTGAGGCCTCGCAGGCCCTGAATCCGGCATAGGAGTCTTGCCGGAAGGAGTATGGAGATGCACGACATTCTGGTTGCTCTCGCGTTCGTGGCCATGGTCGCCTGCCCGGCAATCGTAGCTGCTTTTCCGCAACGCGAAGACGAATCGTAGCGTGACCCTGTCCTATGCGGCCCTGCGGATTCTTTTGCAGAATGGCGACGCAGCTCCCCGGTCATGCCGATTGACCGGATTCAAAAAGAAGCGGGATTCCAATGGGGTTGGAATCCGGGCGGCTCATGTGCAGCGATAAATCCGGATTTTGAAATGAATTCAGCAAGTCAGCTCCCGCTTCGCGGGGATGGCAAGTTAGCAAGTTGGCGGTGAGATTGGCCGATACAGGCCTCATCCATCCGCGGGTCAGTGAAGCTGGACGACTGATACCAACGAACCACCCCGCTCCCACCGAGTTGCTATTCCGAATTTCTTCCCCTTCCCATTAGCCTTCCTGCAGGTTGTTCGCCACGGATTACGCAGCGCGCGTAGTCAAATTGCGGCGAATGGGGGCCGACGTGGCTGATTTTCTGCTTGGCGCGAGTTTTGTGGCATTGATGATCACGCCGGCGGTTGTGGGCAGCATTCTGCGCGGCCGGTGGCACAAAGGCGGGTTCTGAGACCCGTTCGACCAGGAGCGCTTTGCCACCATGACCAATAGCGCAGAGAGCGCGAAACATACTTCCCGGATGCGTCCCCACAGGTAATCTGGCACCGCTTACGAAGGGGCGATGCCTAGTCCCACCAATTAGATATTTCTCATTGTGTCCCATTTCACTACATTCCTCGGATGCCGATCCGGACGATCTTCCCAGTCCGGCAACGCAGGGGCGTTCGGCATTGCGAGGACCTTCCCCATGTTCGTTGATTTGCTGCTTGGTCTAGTCTGGGTTGCAATCGTGCTGCTCCCGGCCTTTGTGGCTTCTCGTCAACCCGTTGTTTCGCACAACGGCTATCCGAACAACCATATGAAGTCCGCGGACCAGGATGGCGACGGGGTCGAGCAGGGCAATTCTGCAACGGAGGGGTAAGGAACGCCGCCAGCTCGACGTGCGTCCGATCATCCCGCTTGTCCCCAGGCGCGGCTCACTTTGGACCCATGTCGAATTCACCCGAAGTTCCCCCTCCAAATCCTGACTTCGGCCTTCCCACTCTCCACCCCGGGCTTCCCAATTCAAATCGGTATCGAGTGATATACATCACAGGCCGGTTGACCCCGGCAGGTTAGCCTCGTATCGTTAAAGGTTGACTATGAAGATCTCTGGAAACACCTTGCGGATCGGGATTGCGACGGCCATTATCCTCGGCACCGTTGCCTGGCTGGCGTTTACCGGCTACGGCGCAAACAAGAGCTACTACGTGACCATTGCGGAACTGGGCGGCATGGGTGACAAGGCCTACCATAACCAGTTGCGCGTGGAGGGCTTTGTAGTGCCCGGCTCCATTGAGCAAAACGGGACACACGTGACTTTTGTGCTCAACGAGTTCGAGAGCCACTCGGCCAAGGCGCCAACCGGCCGCCTGCTCAAGGTGGCGTACAAGGGTACCGAGCCGCCGCCGGACACATTCAAGGACGACTCACAGGCGCTTGCCGAGGGCTCGTATGGCCGCGATGGCGTGTTCCACGCCTCAGTGCTGCAGGCCAAGTGCGCCAGCAAATATGCGCCGGCGGGGCCGAATCAGCCGGGCGCCAAGCCCGCTGTTACCGCAGCTCCCAAGTCGAATGCCTCGACGCCGGCACAGGGCGTCGCCAAGCCGGCTGCCTGAGGATGACTTCGCCGCAAGCCGGATCGCCGCTGTGCGCTCGTCTTGATGCGGTTTCGAGGCTCTTTGGATCGTTTGCGGCTTTGCGGCAGGTAACGGTCGATCTCGAACCCGGCCGCTGCTACGTGCTGATCGGCGAAAACGGCGCAGGCAAATCGACACTGCTGCGGATTCTGGCCGGATTGCTGCGTCCCAGCTTCGGAACGGTGAAGGTGTTTGGCGGCCTGGAGCCACAGGAGGCCCGCGCATGCATCGGCTACATGAGCCACGCTCCCATGATCTACGACGAACTGACCGCCGTGGAGAACCTGCGCTACTTCAGCAGCCTGTATCCTGGCCGTCCGAACCTGACTCCTGAAGTCGCACTGCGCCAGGTGGGACTTGATCCGGAGTTAGCCCGCCCGCTCGGGCAGTATTCGCAAGGCATGCGGCAGCGCACGTCGCTGGCGCGGGTTTTGCTGCCTGTGCCGGAGCTGCTCCTGCTCGACGAACCCTTTTCCAATATGGATGTGGAGAGCGTCAGCCAGATGGTTGAAATGCTGGCCACCTTCCGCCAGAGCAATCGGACGATTGTTTTGACCACCCACCAGCGCGAGCACGCAGCGCCCATCGCCGACTGGGTCTTGACCCTCAAGGCCGGCCGAGTAGCAAGATTCGAACCTGGGAGTCCGACGCTATGAAGACGAATGGCGCACGCTTCCTTGAATCGCTCGGCATCCCGTTCGAGATCCGCGAATACGAGGTAGATCCAGACGACCTGAGCGCCATCACCGTGGCCAAAAAGATTGGCATGCCCGCCGAGCAGGTGTTCAAAACGCTGCTGGTGACCGGCGGGACAGGTCCGGGCGGGGGCATTTACCGCTTCGCCGTCATTCCCGGCGACGCCGAACTCGACTTCAAGAAACTGGCCCGTGCCGCCGGCCTGCGCAAAGCGGAGATGGCCCCGTTAAAGGACGTACAACCCCTCACCGGCTACATCCGCGGCGGCGTCACCCTTTTCGGCGCAAAAAAGCCCTACCCCGTCTACATCGACGAGACCGCCGTCCTGTTCGACAAGATCAGCGTCTCCGCCGGCGCCCGCGGAACCCAGCTTATCCTTTCGCCTGAGGACTATCTCCGCGCCGCCCATGCACTCGAAGTGGAAGTGCAGACGGCCGACCTGACGAAACCGGCAAGGTTGGGTGCCCCAGAGCCTACCCTGAGCTCGCCGAAAGCCTGCCCTGAGCCTGCCGAAGGGGGTCTCGATTCTGAGAACCGGGATGGATCAACCTTCACTCGCGGGGGGAGCGACAAATGACCCGCGCCCTCTGGACCCATCTCGTCAAGGACCTGCGCATCGAGTGGCGCTCGCGCGAGGCCATCAACTCCATGCTGTTCTTCGCGCTGCTGGTGGTGGTGCTGTTCTCGCTGGCCTTCTCGCCGCGCGGGGCATTCTCGCGGGAAATTTCCGGAGGCGTACTGTGCGTGGCGACCATGTTCGCATCGGTCAGCGCTCTCAACCAGGCGTGGGCGCGGGAGATTCGCCACCAGGTGCTCGACGCCCAGCGTATGGCGCCTACCTCGGGCTCGCAACTTTTTCTAGCCAAGGTGCTGGCCAACTTTCTTTTCGTCTCCATCGTCCAGTTGCTGTTGGCGCCCGTCTTCCTCGTCTTCTATAACCTGCACATTCTCGGTCAAGGCTGGCTGCTGCTTCTGGTGCTTCCGCTTGGCACCTGGGCGCTGGTTGCTAACGGGACCTTCTTCGCCGCACTCTCCATCAACAGCCGCAACCGCGAACTGCTGCTGCCGCTGATTCTGTTTCCCATCTTCACGCCCGCGCTGATGGCCATGGTGAACGCCACAACCGCCATCTTCACCGGAGAGTTTGACCCGGCCGTTTGGATCAAGCTTCTGGCCGGCTACGACATCATTTACACCACCGTTTCGCTCATGCTGTTTGACACGATTTTGCGCGCAGAGTAGCCTGACCTGCGCGGCGTGCGCGATGTAAAATAAAACGGTCAACTTGGGTATTCCGATGAGAAAGATACTGTTCGGTTTTTTTGCCGCTGTCACCGCCGCTTTGATGGTGTGGGGTTTCCAACTGGCTGTTACCGCCCCAGCGGAGATGATGCAGGGAGACGAATACCGCATCATCTTCTACCACGTACCCTCGGCGTCGGTGGCATTTCTATTCTTCGCCATCTCGATGGCAGGCTCTATCGGCTACCTCGCTCTTCGCGAGAAGAACCCCACCGGGGCACTCGCATGCGACGGCTGGGCGGTTTCCGGCGCGGAAGTGGGGGTTGTATTCTGCACCGTTGTGCTCGTCACCGGGCCGCTCTGGGGCTATCGCGCCTGGGGCATATGGTGGGCCTGGGACGCGCGCCTCACCACCACTCTGCTGCTCTGGCTTATTTACGTCAGTTACCTGCTCTTGCGCAGGTTTGCCACTGGACCGCAGATGCATACCTCCTCCGCCGTCTTGGGCATCTTCGGCGGCATCGCGGTCCCGATCGTCTACATCGCCAACCGTATTCCGGGCCAGCATCCCGGTCCGGTCTTTGGCGGAGACAGGGGTTCCGGCATGGACCCGGTCATACTGCGCCCGTTTCTGTGGAACATGGTGGCATGGTTGTTCTGGGGGGTGATGGTCCTGATCCTGCGCCATCTGCTCGAACTCAAGCAGCAGAAAGCTGTAGCCCGTGAAGCCGAGCAGGCGCTCAACGCCTGATTCAACATATTGAGGACTTCGTTGAAAAAGACCGTTGCTAGAATCGCCGCAGCAGTACCGATTGCTCTCCTTGCCTGGGCCGTATTCACCCTGCTGACGGCTCCGCCTGAACCGCCCGGGGATTGGAGGCTGCACATGACGCAGGAACAGCACGACCTGATGGTCGCTCCTATCGACCATGCCTACCGCGTCGCGGCCTACATTGTGACCTGGGCCATCCAGCTGGGATACCTGGCCTATGTGGGCATCAAGTGGTCGGCACAAAACCCCGAGCCGCGCGACCAAGACAACTCCCGTTAGTCTCCTTCGCGCTCAATTAAACATAATTACTAGAATAACTTACAGCATCAATTTCCCCCGTACCCAGGCCATACGCGCCCGGCGGCGCCTTGCATCCGAGTTGCCTCACACCAAGGTGGGATTGGCATAGCACGAGTTGACCCCAAAACACAGTCTTTGTGGTATTTAAGTATTTCCTCATTAAGACGATGATCCAGATGTGGACGGGTTCCATCGAGCCCACTAGGAGATTCGCAATGCATGACCTCTTGATTGCCTTGGCCTTT
>JBEKFD010000050.1:0-23047 GCA_050013495.1 Occallatibacter sp.
AGCGTGGCCAGGCCGCCGACTTCGACGACCAGATCGACGCCCTGGCCGCCGGTTTCGTCGAGGGCCCAGCGGTCCCACTCGGGGTTTTCCTTGTAGTCGAGGCCGGCGTCGAGGCCCAGCGAGTAGGCGCGCTCCAGCTTTTCGAAGCTCGAGGAAATGCCCAGCACGCGGGCTCCGCGCAAGCGCGCAAGTTGCAGAGCGAAGATGGCTACCCCGCCGGTGCCCTGAATGAGCACGGTGCCTCCCGGCTTGAGATCACCCACTGACAGCGCGTTCCAGGCGGTGACGCCGGCGCAGGGCAGGGTGGCGGCTTCCTGAAAGCTGAGATGCTCGGGGATGCCGACCACTCCGGTTTCCTTTAGAACGACATACTCAGCCAACATGCCGTCGATGTCTCCGCCCAGCGCGCGGCGGGATTTGATGGCGGTGGGCGGCCCGTCGAGCCAGTTCTGCATGAAGATGGCGGCTACGCGGTCGCCGGGCTTCCAGAGGGTGACGCCGTCGCCTACGGCGACCACTTCGCCAGCGCCATCAGAGACGGGGATGCGGGGAAGCTTCAGTTTGGGGTTGTAGAGGCCCTTGACTACCAGCAGATCGCGATAATTGAAAGAAATCGCGCGCACTTTGACGAGCACTTCGCCGGCGTCAGGCGAGGGGGTGGGGCGCTCCACAAACTCTAAAGAATCAACGCCGAACGACGAAATTTGCCAAACGCGCATTGCTGCTTCTCCGGTGGTGCATTGGGGGGATGAAATTGCTGTTTCGCGGGACGCCTTTTGGCTGACGGCCGGTGAAAGCCCGTGGTGAAAGGCCAAATTGCATAAAGACTTTCCCTCGGGGGCTAAAGCCCATCGTTTATTATCAACCGTTTGCGGCACGACTGAAGTCGAGCCCTTTCAAAACTGCCTTTCACCATGGGCTGTTAGAATGAAGATATGGCTCGTGGTTGGGAAAGTAAATCGGTGGAGGAGCAGATGGCAAATGCACTGCAGCAACCGGAGGTCAACGCCGGCAACGAGTTTGTCAGCGAGGACCAGAGACGGGCAGCGGACCAGGTTCGCACCGTCAAGGAACGGCAGAAGCAGGCGCTCAACCTGCAGCGTGAGAATATCCTATCGCAGCGGACGTCGAATCCGGCGCGGCGCGCGGCTTTGGAATCGGCTTTGGCGCAAATCGAGTCGCAGCTCGAAGCGATGGGTTAACGGGCGACCTCTGAAATCCATGCCTGGATTCGGGTTCGTAGTATCTTACCCTGGTGCCCTGGGTCGAAAGTCCATTGCATGACTTCCGAAGTGCAACCGCGCCCAGAGGGCACCCGCCTTCGACTCCAATGGGCGTAAAAGGCGCGCCCAATTACGCTCAGGAATTACAGCGTTTCGCTCAGGATGACAGCGTTTTTAGAAGGAACTTTGGACTCACGACACTAGCTCTTACGGTGGACTCACCACACTAGCTCTCGCGATGAAAGAGGAGCGAGTTGGCCTGGTGGATTGAGGTCATGCTTACGCGGGCGATGTTCACGTGCGCCGGCCGGCTCGCCGCCCACACAATCGCATCGGCAACGTCTTCGGGCGCCAGCGGCGTCAACCCCTTGTAGACTTTCTCGGCGCGCTCCTCGTCGCCGTGAAACCGCACCAGGCTGAAATCCGTCTCCACCATCCCGGGGTCGATGCTGGTCACACGGACCGGCGTTCCCAACAGGTCCTCGCGCAGGCCGTCGTTGATGGCGCGCTCCGCCGCCTTGCTGCCGCAATACACCGCACCATTGGGGTAGCTGATCTCGCCGGCAGTGGAACCCATATTGACGATGTGCCCGCGGCCCCGCACCACCATGCCGGGAATCACGGCGCGCGACACGTAGAGCAGCCCCTTGACGTTGGTGTCGATCATCTCGTCCCAGTCTTCAATCTTGCCGGTGTAGAGTTTGTCGAGGCCGCGGCTCAGCCCGGCGTTGTTCACCAGGATGTCGATTTCTGCCCATTCCGGCGGCAGGTTGTCGACGGCGTCCTGCACCGCGCGGTAGTGGCGGACATCCATGTCGATGGAGTGCACGGCGGGCGCGCCGCGCTCCAGGGCAAGCGATGCAACCTCAGCCAGCTTTCCCGCTCGTCGAGCGGCCAGCAACAGGCGCGCTCCTTCGGCGGCAAAAGCAAGTGCCGTGGCCGCTCCAATGCCGGAGCTGGCACCGGTGATGAAGACGATCTTTCCTTTGAGGCTCATGTTTTTATCTTAGAGCCTTGAAGGGAATAGGGAATAGGGAATAGGGACTAGGGACTAGCGACTAGGGACTAGCGACTAGCGACTAGGGACTAGGGACTAGGGACTAGGGACTAGGGAATAGGGACTTGTGGACAGAGAGTTCGAGAGCTTCTAGAGTGCAATCAAGGATTGGACGCAGGCATCCATGGCTCTGAAGATATGCGAACTCGTGAGCATCGTTCTCTCGGCATTAGTCACCGGAGTTTTCTGGGGACCGTGGGTGGGTTTGAGCCGGTCCATGGCGAGTTTCGAGCCGGAGGTATTTCTTGCGATCGTGCGGCGGCTGAGCACCAACATTGCGCCGGTCATGACGTTTCTAATGCCGGTTGCGTTGTTGTCGATTATTCCGGTCCTGATTTTCTCGTATGGCGAACGACCCAAGACGTTCTACCTATTCCTGGGCGGACTCTTCCTTTTTGTTGTTGCACTTGGGGTCACCATGCTTGTTGAAGTTCCAATCGTCAAGCAAATAGAGACGTGGACGGTTGCAACGCTTCCAGCCAACTGGATGCAGCTCCGCGACCGATGGGGATCGTTCCATGTGATTCGCGTGATTGCGTCCATTGCAGGGCTGGCGCTGCTTGTAGCCGGTGCGATTTTCTAATTTGCAGGCGGACCCTGCAATCCCAGGTCGCAGAAGCGAGACCTTTCGACAGGCTCAGGGCAGGCTCTGGGGCACCCGGCAGGGAGGGTTTTTGGGATCAATTCAGCGAGTTAGCCTCTGATTCGCGGAGATGGCAAGTCAGCAAGTTGGCGGCGAATTTTTCAGCAGCCCGCTCGAAGTACCTTGATTCCAGCTTTACAGCGGCTCGACCAGGTGGTGGGCAATGGCGAACAGGGCCAGTTCCAGGCGCGTGGAGACGCCGGTCTTGTCGAAGATGTTGGAGAGGTGGCGCTTGACGGTTTCTTCGCTGAGGGTGAACTGCTTGGCGATGTCGCGATTGGAGCAGCCCTCGACAATGCAGCCCACTACTTCCAACTCACGCGGGGTGAGGCCATAGGTCTTGCGCTGCGGCACCACTGCCTGTTGCATCAGGTCGTGCAGAGCGCTGACCAGGTTGACCACGCGCTTGCCGCCGATCCAATAGTCGCCATTGAAGACGGTGCGGATGGAGGTCTGCAGGTGACTGGCCAGGGCGTCTTTGAGCACGATTCCGCGCGCGCCGATGTGCAGCGCCTCGATGATCTGCTGGGTAGTGATGGTGGAGGTGAGGAGGAGAATCTTTACCGTCGGCGTGCCGTTCATGATGGCGCGCATGGCTTCAAGGCCAGGCAGGCGGGGCATTTGCAGGTCGAGCAGCAGGATGTCGGGCTCGAGTTCGAGCGTCTGGGTGATGGCCTCGTCGCCATCCGTGGCTTCGCCGATGACTTCAAAGCCGTCCTGTTCGGAGAGCATGTTGCGCACACCGATGCGGACTACAGGATGATCGTCGGCAAGTACAATTCTGATTGGCTTATCCACGGGATCGGTTGCCCTCCGGTGTTTCTGCTTATTTTTTTATGCCTTCAATTCAGCATCCAGCATACGCTGCAGGTTGAGCGCGGCGGCGCGCAAATCGGCCAGGATTACGTTACTGTTATCTGACTGGTTAACTGCCGCGGCTTCAAGGCCGCCGGATTCAATCAGTTCTCCCAGCCGCGCTACCTGCACGGCTCCGGCCATGGAGCCGCCGCCCTTGATGGCGTGGCCGATGCGGCGCGTCTCCACCCAATCGGCTTTGGCGATTGCCGCTTCAAGCATCAAACTGCGCTTTCCCACGTCGGCGATGATGGCTTCGAAGATCTGGCGAACTGCCTTGTCGGGCATCATTTCGCGAAGCTGGGTGAGTGTCTCCTGGTTGACCACCGTTTCCGCGGGGTCAAGGCCGGGCGCCACCGGGGGACGCGAGCGCGCCTCCTGCTCTTCAATCATCCTGGTGAGGGCTTCGGGCGGGAATGGTTTCTGCAGGAATCCATCGGCTGCAGCGAGGATTTTCTCGGGCGTGTTACTGGCGCTGATGACGTAAAGGCGGGCCTTGCTGTTGGCGCGAAGCTGCTCGATCAACTCGATCCCGCTCAGACCGGGCATCTGCACGTCCATGAGAATAATGTCGGGGACACAGGACTTGGCCGCGAGCAACGTAAGGGATTGGGTACCGTCGGCGGCGGTGTGGACCGGATAGCCGCTCATGGTGAGCAAGGTGGCCATCACTTCCCGGCTCACCATGTCGTCATCGATGAGCAGCACCGTAGGCAGATCGTGCTGCGTGATGAAGTCGAGCATAAGTACAGTTTGCCACCCGCGAGCAGCCCGCAAACGAAAATTGAGCAAGGGGAACCCAATCAGTTCTGGGAAAAGCAAATGGGTTCAGGGGCTTCGAAACCGATATCCAATGCAGTATTCCTGTTCGTTCGCGTTTCTTGGGAAACTTTTCCTTTAGAGAAAAATACGAATTTTGCCTACACCACGGCCGGCGGGCCGTCGATCATGGCCACAAAAGGCCTGACTTCGTCGACGGTTGCGGGTTGGACGTGGGAGGGCAAGAGTCGCGCAGGTAAACCGCCAGTGCGCGAAAGGCGCTCGAACACAGGGCGAGCAGGCGCAGTGCATGCAGTTTCCCGATCGTCAACGGCTCCCTTATTATGAACGGCTCCTTCAGCAATAAATGCATCTAACCCGTCTGGCGCTCGGAGATTACCCAGCAGGCGAGGCTGCTCTATCGACTGGCCAAGTTCGGAAGACAAGTTAGGGAGCTGTTGAAGATTGCGGGTCCGGGAATCATAACCGGCGCCGCCGATGACGACCCGTCAGGCATTGCGACCTATACGCAGACCGGGGCGCAGTTTGGCTACGGGCAATTGTGGACGGCGGTGCTGGTGTTGCCCATGCTGATTGCGGTGCAGGAGGCTTGCGCGCGCATTGGCGCGGTGACCGGAAAAGGCATCTCCGCTGTTGTCAAGGAACGGTACAGCAAGAAAGTCTTGTATGGAATGCTGTTGTTGATCGTGGTGGCCAACACCATCAACCTGGGAGCCGACCTGGGCGCCATGGGAGCTGCGGCGCAGCTGATTGTGCCGGTGAATTTTACCGTGCTGGTGCTCTTCTTTACGGCTGCGATTCTTATCCTGGAGATATTCACCACTTACAAGACCTATGCGCGGATTCTGAAGTGGCTTTGCGTGACTCTCTTCTCCTATGTCATTACTGTATTCCTCGTCCACGAGCCATGGGGAACCATTCTGAAAGCGACCTTTGTTCCGCACATCGAATTTACCGCGGAATTTTTCTTCATCATTACGGGCGTGATTGGCACCACCATTTCACCGTATATGTTCTTCTGGGAAGCTTCGGAAGAGGTGGAAGAAGAGAAGAGCAAGGGAATGATCCGCAATGGAACGCCGAGAGTTACCGCGACTTTCATGCGACGGCTTCGCCTGGATAACTTTCTCGGGATGGTGTCATCGCAGATTGGGGCGTGGTGCATTATCGTGGTGGGCGCGACAGTGTTGCATCGTAACGGCATTACTCACATCACAAGCGCGGCGCAGGCGGCGAAGGCCCTGGAGCCCCTGGTGCATAGCTTTCCGCACGCCGGGTTTCTGGCGGAATTGATCTTTGCCATCGGAATCATTGGACTGGGATTTCTGGCCGTGCCCGTTTTCTCGGGATCGGCTTCGTATGCGCTTTCAGAGGCGCTGGAGTGGAAGGCAGGCCTCAACCTGAAGCTAAAGCGGGCGCATGGATTCTACGGTGTAATTACGATTGCGACGCTGGTTGGGCTGATGATCAACTTCATCGGCATCAATCCCATACAGGCGCTGGTGGTGACCGCGGTGATTAATGGAGTGGCGGCGGTGCCGTTGATTTTCCTGATCGCGCGGATCGCCCGCAACAAGGAAATCATGGGCGAGTACAGAAGCGGGATGCTGTCGAATGTGCTGGTATGGGCGACATTCATATTTATGGGAGCGGCGGCGGTGGCTATGTTTGTAACCATGAAGTTATGAGGGGCGAGTTAGCCAACCTCTTAATAAGCATCTCGGTGAAGCAAACATTCCCCTCGGGGCTAAAGCCCGCGTTCATCTTTACTGCCTTTACGGCACGACTGAAGTCGTGCCCTTTCAAAACAACGACTCCTTCAGAGCTTCCTTCGTTGGTGCATCAACTCAGAACTAACTCAAAATAAATGAGGGGATTTTTTTTGTAGACGACATGGGCAACTTCGCGGAAGCCGCAGCGGGCATAAAAGCCGCCCGCGCCGGCGACGGCATCAAAGGCATCGAGACGGATGGCGTCGGCGGGCCAGGCTCTGGCTTGGGCGATGGCCTCTTCGAGGAGAAGGCGGCCGATTCCCTGGCGCTGCAGCTTGGGAAGAACGGCCATGCTGGTGAGATAGATTGCTTTCTTTACGGGTGTGAAGTAGCCGACATCGATGGCCCAGGGTTTCTTGTTGGCCAGGCGCAGGGTTCCGGCGATGGTTTTGCCGCGACGCGCGATGAGGACCTGGGCATGGCGCATGTTGGCGATTACGCCGCGTTCAGTTGGCGGATTGGACCAGAACCCGGGGCCGTATCGCTTGGTGAGGCCGGCGGCCGCTGCCGTTTTGAGCGCGACAAGCGCTGGGGCATCGTCGGACGTGGCCAAAGCGAAGGCTAGTTTCATGGCGAAACCGATTCTGCGAGATTTTATAGGAATGTAACTGACGGTTGGAACAAGAAACTGTGAACGCCCGAGGGCGAACCATCAATCACAGGACATAAGTGGAGTTCTCCGACACCCGGAGCCAAGACAAGGACGCGTCACCCAGAGGGTTTGCAGGTAATCCGGCGGGGCGCACGGTACCTCAATGACAGGGTTGACCGGCATCCTTAAATTCCGCCCCAATTTCTGCGTCACAAAATCACTTGGCTTACCACCTTGGATGTGAGCGCATGGAGTTCGCCTCTCGCTGAGCGAAGTTCATTTGGCATATCAGCATCTCCTCATACAGCGGGCCGTTCGGATTTGCGGGAGATAGATAAAGTCGCATCAGAGGGATGAAGGTAATGCACACAGATACTTCAGGACCTGCCAACGCCTTTGCCGCGAAGGGTCGCCCTTTCGGGAAAGAAACGGATAGCCCAAGCGCATTGATCGCGGAGAGCCTCGGTGTTACGACGGGCTTCTTAAAAGCAATTGACTTTGAAATCACAGCGGCACGCAACCTTAGCGGTGTCTGGCAGGCAGAGCCGGAAGGCCATGTCTACATGGTTCGGACACTCGAACGGATGTCTGAGCATTTGAGGGCTCTTCAGGCAATTCAAGCAGCCATCTTCGAGGCCGGGTTGCAACCGCGTCTCTGACCGGGCGCGGCCCATGTGGGCAATTGGCTGGAGCGTCTCGAAGACGAGACGCGGGGCGCCTGCATTCCTATTGCTAGTCGATGGCGGCGGGGACTTCGTGGAGCCAGCCGGGGGCTTTGAGCAGTTCGCGCGGGCGGGAGCCGTCGGCGGGGCCGACCAAGCCGTCGCGCTCCATTAGGTCGATGAGGTGAGCGGCGCGGCCGTAGCCGATTCTCAGTCTGCGTTGCAGCAGCGACGTCGATGCTTTGCCGAATTCGAACACTAATCTGACAGCGTCGTCGAACATGGTGTCGTTCTCTTCGGGGTCGGGGTTGGAGCCGTCTAGGGAGACGCGCTCGTCCTTGGGCGATTCGAGGAAGCCCTGGACATACTCGGCCTGGCCCTGGTCCTTCCAGAATTCCACGACAGCCGCAGTTTCCTTCTCGCTGACATACGGAGCGTGCAGACGCATGAGGCGGCTGGTTCCGGGGGGGAGGAAGAGCATATCTCCGCGGCCCAGCAGTGCCTCTGCGCCGTTGGTGTCGAGGATGGTGCGGGAATCGACTTTGGTGGCCAGGCGGAAGCTGATGCGCGTGGGCACGTTGGCCTTGATGAGGCCGGTGATCACGTCGACCGAGGGGCGCTGCGTGGCGAGCACCAGATGAATGCCTACGGCGCGGGCCATTTGCGCCAGGCGCGTGATCGACTCTTCGACATTGGCGCGGTCGAGCATCATCAGGTCGGCGAGCTCGTCGATGATGATGACGATGAAGGGGAGCGGTTCGTTGTCTTCAGCTTCGTCAAAGAGCGAAGGCATGGAGCCTTCGAAGAGCTTGTTGTACTGGTCGATATTGCGGACGCTGCGGCTGGCGAGCAATTTGAGGCGGCGCTCCATTTCGCGGACGGCGTTGCGCAGTGCGTTCGCGGCCAGCTTGGGCTCGGTGATGATGGGCGTGAGCAGGTGGGGAATGCCTTCGTACATGCCCAGTTCCACGCGCTTGGGATCGACGAGGATGAGGCGCACCTGCGCCGGCGTGGTGCGGAAGAGCAGGCTCATGATCATGGCATTGATGGCCACGGACTTGCCTGAGCCGGTGGAACCGGCGATGAGCAGGTGGGGCATGGTGGCGAGATCGGCGGGGACGATGCGGCCGTTGATGTCTTTGCCCATGGCGATGGTGAGGCGGCCTTTGGCGCGGGCGAAGACTTCCGACTCAAGCACGTCGCGCAGGTGGATGGTTTCGCGATCGTGATTGGGCACCTGGATGCCGACGGTGGACTTGCCGGGCATGCGCTCAATGAGAATGCTTTCGGCGCGCATGGCCAGGCACAGGTCGTCGGCAAGGCCGGTGACGCGGGAGTATTTGACGCCGGCCTCGGGCTTGAACTCGTAGGTGGTGACCATGGGGCCGGTATTGATTTGGACTACCGAACCGCGCACGTCGAACTCGGCGCATTTTTCTACGAGCACTCGGGCTTCTTCGCGGAGCATGTCTTCGCGGACGGCGAGCGGGGCTTCGCCGGCAAGGAGCAGAGTGCTGGGCGGCAGCTTGAAGCCGCTGACGGACTTGGGCGCCACGGTGACGGTGCGGATTTCCGCATCGGCACGGCCGTGGATCGCCACCTGCGGTGGGGCAGACGGCGCTTGCGCGCCAACCACCTGCGGTGGGGCAGGCGGCGCTTGCGCGCCAACTGTTTTGGAGGATTCCCTGGTCTCAAAGGCGAGACCAGGGGCACTCTGTGTAGTGGGCGACGGAATTGATTCCAGCCCCAGCGACCGGGGTCTGTTGATTGGCACGCCGGGCTGAGGGGGTGGTGGTTCGGCGGCGGAGCGCTCCCAGATGCTGGGAATGCGCGGCACGGTGTCGGCCGCGGCTTCGTCTTCTGCGGAGGGCATGGGAGGGCGCTGAAAGGCGGGGATATCTTCGAGAGACGTCTGGTTCAGGTCCTGGATACGATCGCGGCGGCGGAAGAGGCTGGCCAGGCGGCTGGGGCGGAGCTCGGCTTCCATTGGCTCTTCTGCGATCTCGGCGGCTTTCAGGGATTCCAGTTCGGCTTTGCGTTCGGCGCGTTCCTCGCGCCAGTTGCGCCAGCGGTCGTGCCACGCGACCACATGGATCCAGCGTTCCTCGAAGCTCTCTTTGAGTGCCCAGAAGCTGACAGCGGAGGCGAAGTAAAGGCCTGTGGCGGCCAGGATTCCGGCCACCAGCCAGGCCCCCTGAATATTGATGTAGCCCACCAGCAGGGCAGAAACCAGGCGCCCGGCTACGCCCTCGACGGGAAGCAGATGAAGCCAGCGCCAGTGCCAGGGAAGGAGTCCGAAGGCGGAGGGCAGAAAGATGAGGGCAATGAGGGTCCCGGTCCAGCGCAGCCAGGGCGAGCCGCTGGGGCGGGAGTGCATCCAAGTCCAGCCCAGCCCGCCCATCCACAGCGGGATGAAGAATGCGGTGATGCCGATGGACTGCAGAAGCAGATCGCTCAGCCACGCGCCGAAAAGGCCGATCCAGTTGTGGACCGCATGTGGGCCAGCCTCGCCGGAAGCTGTGTTCAGCGAGGGGTCAGATGCGTGCCAGGTGGCCAGTGAGAGCAGCAGCAGGAGCGAGACCAGCAGCAGAAGCACCCCGAGAAAGACGTTCAGGGGGCGGCTTCGCGTGGGCGACAGAACAATGGAAATAGGTTTCATGGCTTGGGCGCTCCCGCTCGTTGGCGCTCAGGGAATCTGCCGCAAGCGAGCCAAAGGAGCGGAGAAGGAGTCCCAGAGCAACTTTTATTATCCGTGGGATGGCGGGGAATTCCGGGCAAAAACGGGCTGGGGGAACCTTGGTGTGGACCCCCTTTTCAGGGTTCAGGGATTGGGGACTAGGGATGAGAGAAGCGAATCACTGAACTTACTGCATGCGGCCTTCGGTTTGCAGGACTTCAACGCAGCGCTGGAGGCCTCGATTGGAGGTCATGATGGCATAGCGGTTTCGAAGCGCTACCGCACAGAGCAGAATATCGACGGGTCCGCAATGGACTCCGTGATTCTGGCAGAGATTGAACAAGTGGGCAGCCTCAACGTAATCGGCGGCTGTGATTTCCTCGTCACGAAAGGGTTCAAGCAAGTCTTGAATTTTGGCGAATTGACGTGCATCCCTGATTCCGGACAGAATCTCCTGGCGAATTGGGCCGATGATGGTTGCGCGCCTGTCCTCAATCGCTTCTCTCAACTGCGCCAACATCTGCTTCTCGTGGGCGCTGATGCGGGTTTGATCCTGGCGCCGGAGCGCCAGCGACCAAATGCAGGTGTCAACGATCACTTTCAAAGATCATCAACCTCAATTCGGTCAAGCTGGCGCATTTTCTTGTAATCGAAGTCTGGATCGAAGTCGATGGTTCCGAAGAAATCCAGAATCCTTAGCTGCTTCCTCCACCGGATATATTCGTCGAGCGCCGCGGTGACGGCTTCTTTTTTGGTCTTATGATTGCCCACGCGACGAGCCTCGTCGATGAGCCGATCATCGATGGCGAGATTGGTGGCCATGTGAGATGCTCCTATGTGTAGGATATCACACATGGCGATGTGTGAGCTTTTCTCATGGACCTTGGAGCCGGGCAACCGCATGAATCTGTTTGGGGCCTGCGCTCGGATATCGCAGCGCCCCTCTGGGGCGCGAGGCACAAAATGGGTCGCGTTCCCAGGGCAGCCCCTTCGCTTTGCTCAGGGTCGCCCTGGGCTATTTTCAAGCGGTCCCTCCGGGACCTGAGACGCATTTCATGCGACCGCTTCGGGACCTGAGACGATTTTCCAAGTGGAATGGTGGGCGTCCCGTAGTGGATTTGAGTTCGTGCGATTGTCCTGGGCCTTGGCGTGAGCATTTCAGGTCATGACTCATGGGGCGAGATTGTCTCCCTGCACGACGATGCGCGGGCGCTCGCCGCGGGTGTCGGCGTCCTTAAGATCGACGTGGATGATCCTGTGTTCGCCGGGCATCAGGGCGATGTAGTTATCGTCGAAGAGGGCGGGCAGGATGGGGTCGCCGGATTTTTCGCGTATGGCTTTGATGCGGACCATCAGCGCGGGAGAGGTTGAGGCGTTATGTAACTCAGTGGTTATGGACCATTCGGCGCCGCGCCGCACGATGGTGGATTTGGCTTCCACTTTGACCGGCGGCAGAGTGCGAATGCCGGAGTAGTCCTGCTCGGCGACGCCGTGGAGATAGAAGTTGGAACTGAGGACTTTGCCTGCGCGAGAGAGAGTCAGGCGGATGAAGTGAGTGGGCGAAAGGTCCTTGGGGAATTCAAGCTGAATGGGCGATTGCGTGCTGTCTTCACTGCTATCGAGGGTTGCGGACTTCTCCCATTTGAGCGAGCCGTCGAGATTGAGCACTTCGGCGTGCGCCGTTAGGCCGGACTGAGGGCCGGCGCTATAGTTGACGACTTCGACGGCGTCGGTGGATGCGTTCCACTGGATGTGGAGAGGCTCTGCGCCCTTCTTCGCTCCGAAGTAACCCGCATCGGTATCGAAGAAATAGTCGTAGGTTTGCCACAGCAGAGAAGGCCACGCGGGATGGCTCATCCAGATGAGCAGGCCGAGGCGGTTCTTGCTCTGGCCTTCATACATGCCGCGATAGGCGTCGTAATCGACGAACTGCGCCAGGCTGTCCCAGTCGGCAATGTTGGCGGCACCGCCGTAATCGTGGTCGACAGCATTCTTGAATGGATTTCTGGGATAGAAGTCGTGCAGCGGCCATTGGCTGCCTTGCGGCCACATGGCCGATTCAGGCATGGTGCGGCGCAGACTGTCGATGTCGACCACGTTGGGCGCGCCCATTTCGCTGTGAAATTTCTCCGGCGCGTGCTCGAAGTAGTAGCGGAGCGGCTCGACGCGGTAGGGGCCGTGGCCGCTGACGTGGCCGTCGGCGGAGCTGGAGATGTAATGCGAGCCGGGCTCGAGGGTGGCGACAAGATTACGCAGGCCGTCGTCGATGGGCGGCGGCGGAAAGCCTTCGTTGCGGCCGCAGAACAAGCCCAGAGATGCGTGATTGCGAATGCGGAGGAGATAGTCGCGGGCGTTCAAGAGAAAGAGGCCGTTGTCGTCGGGCTCGGGACCGTCCCAGGGGTTGGCGAGCCAGAAATCCTGCCACACCACCACGCCGTTGCGGTCGGCTGCGTCGTAAAAGGCGTCGTCGCCGGTTTGTCCCACCCAGTTGCGAACCATGTTGAAGTGTTCGTCGCGGTGGTAGCGCATGGCGGTTTCGTACTCGCGGGCGCGATAGCGCAGCATGGACTCGGGAAAACCCCAGTTGCCGCCACGGGCAATGAAGCGTCGGCCGTTAATCCACATTTTCAGCACGCCGCCGTCTTCGGAATACGTGAACTGGCGAATGCCGGTCTGAAACGACTTTGAATCGGATGCTTTGCCATCAATAACGAAGGAGATCGTCACCGGGTAGAGATTGGGATCGCCGTAGCCGACGGGCCACCAGAGCTTGGCATTTGCAATATGCAGAGCGGGCTGCGTGGACGGAGTGAATTCGACGGTTTTGGCGGAAGATGCGTCGAGTGTGACTGGGGTTTCGATTGCGATGTCGCCGAAGCGCGCGCGGAGAACGCCGGATACCGGATGGTCTTCGAGGTTGCGCAGCGTGGCTTCGATGTTGATGTCGGCGTGCGTCGTGTCGGGCAGCGGCAAGGTAGTGGTGACGAGCGGGTCTTCAATGGCGACTGCGTTGGTGATGCGCAGAGAAACGTTGCTCCAGATGCCGGTGTTGCGGCCGCGGATGGTGGAGATCCAGTCCCATCCGACGGAGGCGTGGTAGGTTGGATTGTCGCGGCCGAGTGCGCCGCCGTTGACTGTTTCCCCGGCTTTGTCTTTGGTGCTTCCGGGGTTGGCATTGCGGATGATGCGGACAGCCAGCGCGTTGGTTGTGAGGCTGGGATGCAGCAGGGCGGTGACGTCGAAATGGCCGCGCATGAAGCCGCCATCGATGCGGCCGACGCTGTGGCCATTGAGATAGACTTCCGCCTTCCAGTTGATGCCGTCGAAGTCGAGCCAGACGTGGCGGCCATCGCCCTGGCCGGGGCTCAAGAATTCGTTGCGATACCAGAAGTCGGCGCAGAAGAAAGAGTCGGAGATGAGGTACTGGTTGTCGCCAAAGTCGGGATTGGCGATGGCGCCGTCGTTGAGGTAGCTGGTGAGGATGGTGCCGGGGACGGTGGCGATCATCCAGTCCTTGTCCGGGAAGCCGGGGGTGGAGATCTGCTCGCCGGTGGCGGGAGTCAGCGACGCGCGTTGCAAGCGCCAGTTGCCTCCGGTGAGATTGACCATGCCGTCGGGTTGGCCGACGAGAGTTGCGTGAGGAACCGCGATCGGGCCGCCGTGTCCGTATACTTCAAGCTCGCTGAGGATGTAATTGCTCTCTGGGGCTGCCGGTTTCGTCATCAGCACGCGGACGTAACGGCCGTGGGCGGGTTGGGCGAGATGAACGTCGTCGGTGGGACCATTTGCTGAAGGCAGCGGTTGGAGCGTCTGCCAGTCCTTTGCGTCATCGGAGGCTTGAATGGAGCCTTCCGCGGCGCGCTGAATCCATGCGAGCGTCACGCGGTCAAAGGTGCAGACCGCCCCAAGGTCGACGTAGACCCACTCTTCGCCGCTGCCGGCGCTCATCCACGCGCTGGTGAAGTGATTGGGACCGGCGATGCGCACTTCACGATCCTTGTCGAAGAGGACGAGTTCCGCTACGCTCCACCTGACAACGCGGGGAGCTGAAAGTTGCAAGCGGTAGAAATGGCTGCGCGAGGGCGCGGTGAAGGGGATGGACTGCACGAAACTTGGGCCGAAGCCGCGCATGCTGGGCCACGTCGTGCCCGAATTACGGCCCACTTCGCGCCAGGTGACATGGTCGTCCGATCCGGAGACGATGTAGGTCCAGCCAGCGGCGGAGAGCGGGCCGGTGGTTTTGCGCAGGTAAAGGTCAATGAGATCGATTTCGGGAGGGTCGCCGCCGCCCTCGAGATCGAACTCGACCCAGGGGTTGTCGCCGTTGACGTCGATCGAGGAAACGATGTTGCCGTCGAGAAAGACTTCGCGCTCATTTTTCGGGAGCACACCCGCGCCGCTTGTGGAGGTGACGATCCACTGTGGCAGGGCGGCTTCTTTGATGCCATCTGTGACGAGTTGCGCGGTCAGGTTGTAGTCGTAGGCGCTGGACTGATAGGCAGGACGGTGGAGGGCGAGATTGCGGTATGTGGAGTCGGCGACGAGGGTAGGGCCGGTGTATTCCTTCGGATCGCCTGGATAAACGCCGATGCCGCGGGTGTATTGCTGCGCGCAGGAAGAGGAGGAGGCGATAAGGACGAGAACAGCGAGAGCCTTCATGGTTTCTCCGAAAAATGTGCGGCGGATGAGGTGCGAGCTTGTCGGCGAAAACGTCGACAGCGAGCCGGGGGCGCCGGAGAATCTGAATCATGGAACGGGCAAGTTTATCCCTCGATGTCGTGAAGGTGCAACTCTCGGGACCCCTCATGACCGGAGCGGGCAAGGGCTGACATGACAGTTAGTGACCGACTTTACGTGAAGCCATTCGTCCCCCGCGCAGAGGCTTCCCGTTGCGCATGTGCGCCGGCCAAAGATTTTAGAAGCAACCGCAGATCCTTCGGCTCCGATTGCCGCAAAGAACGCGACAATCTCCGCTCAGGATGACAGTTCATTTCTGGACATGAACATTGAAGGCAGGACACTAGCTGGCCATGAATTTTGCGCCCCAAATCAGGAGGGCGATGCCAAGAACGATGCGGTAGATCGCGAAGAGCGCGAAGCCGTGCTTGCGCACCCATTGCAGGAACCACTCCACCACGCCGAGGGCGACGATGAAGGAGACGACCAGGCCGATGATGAGGACGATCCAGCGTTCGCCGTTCATGACGACGTGGGGAGCGAGGCCGGCGGCTACTGCGGCTTTTGACGGGTGAATTTCCTTGAGCAGGTCCCAGCAGGTGGCGGCGAACATGGTGGGAATGGAGAGCAGGAAGCTAAAGGCCAGGGCGGTGGGCCGGTCAAGCGAGACCAACTGCCCGGCGGCGATGGTGGACATGGAGCGCGAGGTGCCGGGAAAGACAGCCGAGAGAGTCTGGCAGAGGCCTATCCAGATGGCCTGAAAGAGGGTCATCTGCTCAATGTCGGTGACGTCGGGATCGCGTTGGTCTGCCCAGTAATCGATCACCCACATGATGATGCCGCCGAGGAGCAGGGCAAGCGCCATGGCCGTGATGCTGCCCAGGTTCTTCTCGCTCCACTTGTGCAGCAGCAGCGCCGGCACTGAGGTGAAGGCGAAGGCGATCAGGGTGAGAGAGATGGGGTGGTTGAGGATGGTGCGGTCGCCATTTTCGCCGCGGGGGAAGGTGCGGATGAACTCGACAATGCGGCCCAGGAAGAGCAGGGTGAGGGCGAAGATGGCGCCCAGCTGAATGACGATGGTGTACATCTTCCAATAGGCGTCGTCGAGGGGGATATCCATGAGGGCTTCCGTGATGCGCAGATGGGCCGTCGAGCTGACCGGCAGGAACTCGGTCAAGCCTTCAACGATGCCTAAAATGACGGACTGAAGATACGGGTTCAAGAAGCCTCCGTGAAGGGTTGAGCGCGGCGCCTCGTTGGACGAGGAAAGCGCGGCGAATCGCCAAGGTGTCGAAGTCTATTAGAAGCATACCTCAGGGCCGCGCAGGCTGCGGAGGGCGTTCAGGAGGGGAAGACGAAATCTGCAAAGGGGCAAGTCGATTCAAACCTTGAACTTCCCCTTTTGAATCTGCATGGCGCAGGTGGGGTGGGAACTTGTGCGCGAGCGATTCGAACTGCAGTTGTACTTGCGTCTTTTGGGGAATCAGCGGCGTGAACCCGGGCCTAAAGGCCCCTTTTGTGATCGCCCTCTTCCAGGGGTCTGAAGACCCCTGCTCCCTCCGAATCGCCGATCTACAGTCTGAAGACCCCTGCTCCCTCCGAATCGCCGATCTACAGTCTGAAGACCCCTGCTCCCTCCGAATCGCCGATCTACAGTCTGAAGACCCTTGCTCCGTCCGAATTGCCGATCCACGACTGTAGTACTACGGCAAGTCGATGCCGTAGACGGGAACACCCTGATCGAGCTTGAACCCCAGCGTGCCTGCGCGCCAGGTGTAATCCGATTGCGGGAACTTGTCGCGGAGGCGCTTGAGAAGGTCGCTGGCGCGGTTGTGGGCTTCGTCCACCTTTTTGTCGCTGCCGTCGGATTTGTACATGTCCACAAGGACGGCCTGGCGATAGACGGCCTGGTAAAGGGCTTGGGCGGTGCGCGGACCGTCAGGGAATTCGAGGGCGTATTTTTCGTAGTATTCAGCCTCTTTTTCGGGGCATTTGGGCTGGCCTTGCCAATCGCCGCAGAGCTTGTTGTCGATGAGTTCGAAGGCGGCCAGGGCGGCCTGGCGCGTTTTGGGGTAGAGCTTGAGGATTTTCTTGAGCTCATCTTCATCCATCTGGTCGCGCATGTAGGGGTCGCGCTCCTTGGCGGAGGAGCGAGTGGCGGCGTCGGCTTTCTGGATTTGCCACTGATCGTCGGCTGCGCGCCAGGCGGCTTCAGGCACGAGCGGGGAGTTGGGAAACATTTCCACAATGCGGCGGTAGAGGAGGCGGGCGCTTTTGGCGGCGTTGGCGGGGCCGCGCGGATCGGAGGCCAGCGATTCCTGGTTGGCGGCTTCGCCCATCAGGATCTGGTCGCCGTTGGGGTTGTCTTCAATGACCACGCCTTTGCCCTCCATCCAGCCGGAAACGGGGGGGGGGGTGGAGTCAGTGTTGAACATGGGCTCGTCTTTGGTGTGGAGTTCGTCGATGTCAGTATTGGCATAGACGCGCAGCCATGGGCCGCTTTTTTCGGCGACTACCATTTCGCGGCCGATCTGCACGCGGCTGACTTTTTGCGACGCGGGGTCGGGGGCGACATAGAGGATGGTGATGCGCAGCGGCGTGGCGCGCGGGCCGGCCATGGGCTTTTCGAGGTTGGATTTCTTCTGGGCCGCAGCGGGGACGACGGCGACGGCGATCGAAAGTACGGCGGTCAAGACGCGGGTGCGCATGTCAGTCAACATCATATTGGATGGACGATCAAGTGGGCGTACTGTTACGTTTTTAGAAAGAACACACATGTCAAGCGCGCGAAAGGACTAAGGCTTATCTGTGGGGGCAGCTCGCCGGACG
Source organism: Occallatibacter sp. (assembly GCA_050013495.1). Lineage (GTDB taxonomy): Bacteria > Acidobacteriota > Terriglobia > Terriglobales > Acidobacteriaceae > Telmatobacter. The sequence continues at coordinate 17,768 of JBEKFD010000050.1, forward strand.
GCCAAGAAATAATGAGCTTTAGTCTTGCATTCAGTCCGTCGCTCGCAGGCCATTTCTGGATGGCAGCGCTTATTCTGATTTCGCTTAAGCTGATTTCCACTATTGTGCAGATTACTTTGATGCGGGGAGATTATCGCAATTCCCCGAATAGCCTATTCTTTCGGACAGTTTACTTTACGGGGAAGATCACGCCGTTTCTGGCCGTGGCATGCACCTGTTTGACTGCGATTCTGCTGCACAACAGAGCGGGGATTTGGTTTTACGGCGTTTTCGCTGTGTTTATTGGGTTGTTGGCTTTGTACGTTGTCCGTCTTCGGCGACAGGGCCGATTCTTCGGTGCGCTCGATTGGGTGTCGAGGAAGCGGCAATAATGCTGAGGCCTGCAGGTACGAACAAGTGCAAACGCAGATCATTCGACTCCCTTCGGTCGCTCAGGATGACAATCTCAGTTTTTCGCTCGAGATGGCAGGCTCAATTCTCGGTGAGGATTTGGGCTAACAGGGCGGGGTCGACGTTGCCGCCGCTGACTACGGCTACGGCGGTCTTGTAGGCGGGCAGCTCGTGGGCGTGGAAGAGCAGCGCCGCAGCGGCTACGGCTCCGCTGGGCTCGGGGATGAGGCGCGTGGCGGCGACGATGGCGCGCATGGCGGAGCGGATTTCCGCCTCGGTAACGGTGACGATGCCGTCGACGAAGGCCTGGATGTGGGCGAAGTTGCGCTCGCCTACGGATTGTGTGCGAAGGCCGTCGGCGAGGGTGCGGCTGGTCAGTTCAGCGGGCCAGGTGACAATGGAGCCGGTGCGGAAGCTTTCGGCTGTGTCGCCGGCCAACTCGGGCTCTACCCCATAGACTTTGGTTCGTGGGCTGAGGGACTTGACTGCGGTTGCTACGCCAGAGAGCAGGCCGCCGCCGCTGACGGGGGCGAGGACAAGGTCCACTTCCGGATGTTCCTCGATGATTTCGAGGCCGCAGGTGGCCTGGCCGGCGATGATCTGCTCGTTGTCGTAGGGCGGTATGACGACGTAGCCGTGCTCGCGGACCAGTTCGTCGGACTTGGCGAGGCGCTCGTTGGAAGCCACACCGACATCGACGATCTCCGCTCCCATTGCGAGGGTGGCGGCGCGCTTGATGGCGGGAGCGTTCGACGGCATGACGATGACCGCCTTTGCACCGACGGCGCGCGCCGCATAGGCCACGCCCTGGGCATGGTTGCCGCTGGAATAGGTGATGACGCCGCGAGCGACTTCCTCAGGACCGAGTGCAAGAATCTTGTTGGCTGCGCCGCGGATTTTAAAGGCGCCGATGGGCTGAAGGGATTCGGCCTTCAGATAGATCTTTTTGCTGGTTCCGTGGCCGCTCAAGCCGGGAAACGCGGCTTCAATGAGCGGGGTGCGGATGGTGATCGAGGCGATGCGCGCGGCGGCGGCGCGGATTGCATCGATGGAGACGAGGGATTCGGTCATTCAGCAGGAACCTGATTGGAGAGGTCGAGCGGGTGAATTGCTTCAATGTCAGTGAAGCGGACAAAGTCACGGGTGTTAAACGTTAGAATGCGCTTGACGCCATGAATGTGCATCGCAGCAACCAGTCGGGCGTCATGAACCTGGACGCCGCAAACGCCGTGGGCGGCGAGGAGATGAAGCCACTCGACGTGCACCTCAGGGGTATCGGGAAGCAGGCAAAAACTACCTCGAATTTGTTCGGCCCGAATCAAAGCGTCTCCCGGCGACAACCCATATCCGTTGCGATTCGCGGGGCGAGTAAGAACATTCCAGAGTTCGCCCAGATTCTGAGACGTATAGCAAAGGGTGGCGTCTGCTTTTCCCAACAGGTGAATGGCTTGTTCAACAACTCGGAACTGCGAGTCTTCGGGTTGAACCCAGCGGATCAGGACATTGCTATCGACGAGGTAAAGTTCGCCGTGCATTTACCAGCGGTCCTCATAATAGCTCTCCCTTTCGTTTACTTCGGACGGCAGGACGGGTAAGTTTTCGGCACCGGCGGTCATTACATCGGTCATTCTTTCGACATCACCGGGCAAGAGCCTGCCGGAGCCGGGGGAGTAAAGAGGCAAAACTTCGCGGAGGAACTCGCCGGCGTATTGCTCGGGGGCAACACCGCGGCGTTCGGCCTGAGCTTTGAGCCGAGCCTCAGTTTCCGGATCGAGTTCAAGCAGAATTGTCATGGAAATCTCCTTGTGGGTTCATTATCTGCCGAACTCGGCGTGGAAGGGAAGCGCACAGGTACAAACGAAGCTTCATTTTCGTTGCGCAGATGGCGGGCTCAGACGCAGGATCGCTTTGGGAGCAAGGACGCGAAAAAGAAAACCCACATGGGATTATGGAAGGTATTTTGCGGGGACGGGGTCGTCGGGCTTTTCGGCCTGCCAGACGATCTCGATCACATGCCACTGCTTGCCGTCGAAGACGGCCTGGATGCTGTTGATGCCTCGGTCTGCGGGTTTGTCCTCGGAGCCGATGCTGGTTGTGTAGGTGCTCCAAAGGTGAGCAAGGTGGGCCCAGGTTTCTGTCTTGACCTTGATCTGTCGTTCGGTCAGCACCTGGCTGCCGCGCTTGGCTACCGCGCTGATCCAGCCATCGACGTTGAGGACGACAGGGCTGGCTGTGCCGTCAGCGGCGATGCGGATGGGGATGAGGCGTGCGTCGGGCAGGAAAAGGGCGCGAAAACAGGTTCGGTCCTTGTCCGCGGGCCCGCTCACGGCGGCATCAATGGCGGCGATGAGCAGGTCGAGCGTGGCAGTTGAAAGGCAGGTCTCGGCTGTGGCTTTGGGCGTGGGTTCTTGCGCAGAGACTGCGCGGGCAGCGAGGGCAGCGGTGAGAACAAGGAAGATCAGAGAGCGGCGCATGAAGGGATTTTACAGGGCAGGGAACAGGGATCGGGAAGCAGGGAACAGGGAATAGGGAACAGGGAACAGTTTTTCCGAGGCCGTTTGGAGTTTCAGTCGCAAAAGAGCGAGTTGGTTGGTGTGGCTTTCTGATTCTCTGCGAATTCACTCGCTGGTTGAATGTCGGCCGGCGCAGGGTATGCTTTCGATATGCCTTTCCACCTGATGCGCTTCCGCTGGCTGCCGGCTGCGACCTTGTTCGCAATCGCAGCGGTCTTGTCACAGGCGGGAAAGGCATCTCCCGCTCCTGCACCGGCTCCAACCGTGATCGATGGCCTGGGAAAGGGTCTTGTCCGGCTAAATGGCCCTTGGCAGTTCCACCTTGGCGACAACCCGGATTGGGCTGCGCCAGCTTTCGATGATTCCGGCTGGGAGCAGCTTCGGGGTGACAATACGTGGGGCGCGCAGGGACATGCGGGGTATACGGGTTTCGCATGGTATCGATTGCACCTGACCATTAACCCCGCACCGGGGGCCGGGCCGAATTCGGCGCTGCTGCTGTCAGGGGTGATGGATGCCTACGAACTATATCTGAACGGCGCGCGGGTGGGGGGCGACGGCAAGCTTCCGCCCCACCCGGTCTGGTACTACAACCAGCCACCGCAGACATTTGGACTTGGTCGACTGCGCAGCGGGGTCATTGCGATCCGGGTGTGGAAAGCGCCACTCACGTCCGACGAGCCGGACTTTGCGGGTGGCCTGAATAACGCTCCGGTGGTGGGCAGCCCTGGGGCCATTGCCAATTTGAAAGACGCTTTCGATTACCAGTGGTTGCGTTCCAACATGGCCAACTTCGGGCTCAATCTGCTCTATGGCCTGGTAGCTCTGCTCAGCCTGATCGCGTGGCTGCGCGATCGGAAGCAATGGTACCTGTTCTGGATTACGGCGTACTCCCTGTTCCCTGTGATTAACCTGTTCCTCTATGACATGCACTTGCCCCTTTCGAATCTGGCATTGGGACTGGGAGAGCCGGTGGGTGCCGTCCAGGAAATTGCGCTTTGGTTTCTGCTTTTGTGGCTGCTTCAACTCCACCACGACCGCTACCTAGTTCGCATCACACAGATCATTGCGCTGAGCAATTTGGCAGCTGCCCTTTGCGAAGGACTTGTGGAAGGCCCCCTCTGGTCGGCCAAATGGAACTCCGGTTGGATTACAAAGTTGCAGGCTGCGGATTTTATTTTGTCCGGAATCGGGACGATCTTCGTTGTTCTGCCGCTGGTGCTGGTGGCAACTGCACTCATCCGGCGGCGGCGCCTGGATGCCGCCCGCTGGCTGGTGTCGGCTTTTGCCTGTCTCAAGGCGCTGCTCAATCTTCTGTCCTCTGCCGTCGCGCACACCCAGCACCTGACCCAATGGACCCTTGCAGAGCTGATCCACAAGCCGCTCTTCACCATGAACGGCAACGGGATTAACGCCGGAATGCTATCGAGCATTCTTCTTCTGGCTTCCATCGTCTACGCGGTTTATCGCCATTCGGTGGAGAAGCGCCGCCGCCAGATCGCTCTCGAACACGAGTTCACCAGCGCCCGCGAGGTGCAGCAGGTTCTGATCCCGGAGACTGTGCCCACCATTCCAGGCTTCGCCGTGACGAGTGCCTATCGGCCGGCCCAGGAGGTGGGCGGCGACTTCTTCCAGATCATCCCTTTGGAGAACGGTTCAACGCTGATCGTCCTGGGCGACGTAAGCGGAAAGGGCCTGAAAGCCGCGATGTCCGTCTCGCTGATTGTGGGGCTGGTGCACGCCCTGGCGGATGCCGATTCCACCCCAGGCCGCCTGCTGGCCCAGTTGAACCGCCGCTTGACCGGACGGCTGCAAGGCGGCTTCGCCACTTGTGTGGTGGTGCGCATCGATCTCGGCGGTGAAGGCACAATCGCCAGCGCCGGCCACCCCGGTCCGTTTCTTAACGGGCGTGAGATCGATCTGCCCGGCGCTCTGCCGCTGGGCATGGCGTCCGACACCACCTACAACGAATTCGGTTTCTACCTACGCGTGAACGACCATTTTTCGCTGTTTACCGACGGACTGCTTGAGGCCAGAAGCCCTGCGGGCGAAATATTCAGCTTCGACAGGCTGAAGGCCCTGTTCGCCACCAAGCCCACCGCGGCGGAAGCAACCCAGGCGGCCGTAGCATTCGGCCAGGACGACGACATTACGGTGGTTACGCTGACCCGGCTGGAAAAGGGCAGGGAATCCACATCGACTTTGACGCTGCGGATGGTGCGGTAGCGGCGCGAATCGGAGAAATCCTTCAGCCGTCAAGGGGCCTTTAGTTCTTGAGATCGGCGGGATGGATGGCTTCGATGTCTGTGAAGCGGGCGAAGTCGCGGGTGTTGAAAGTGAGAATGCGCTTGATGCCGTGGACATGCATGGAGGCGAC
>JBEKFD010000051.1:0-29527 GCA_050013495.1 Occallatibacter sp.
GGCGATGGCGCCTGAGCCTGTGCCGACATCGAGGATGCGCGGGTATCCCGATTTGGATTCCGCGAGGGCTAAAGCCCGGATCTGTTTTGAGCTTCTTTCGGCACGACTGAAGTCGTCCCCTGATACAGAACAATCCAAGGTCCTTGCGAGTTCGAGAGCTTTCTCGACAAGATGTTCGGTCTCTGGGCGCGGAATTAAGACATCTGGCGTTACGCTAAAGGGCAAGCCGTAAAATTCCTGTTCCCCAACGATGTATTGCATGGGCTCGCCATTCTTGCGGCGTTCCAGCAAAGCAAGGTAGCAATCCGCCTGGTCGTCGGGAAGTTCCTCGTCTCCATGTGCAAGAAGCCATGCCTTGTTTTTACGAAGTAAGTGAAGGAGCAGCAACTCCGCATCCTGGCGGGCGCGGTCCGGAAACGGCCCGAACCAAAGCCGCGCCATTCCCTTCGGAACGTAATTGCTGAGCGCCGCCACAGTTCAGGCGGCCTGGCCGGCTTCGCCCTTCAACTGCTCGGACTGGTAGTGCGCAATAAGCGCATCCACAATCGGCTGCAGGCGGCCTTCCATTACCAGGTCAAGCTGGTGCAGCGTGAGGCCGATGCGGTGGTCGGTCATGCGATTCTGCGGGAAGTTATAGGTGCGAATCTTCTCGCTGCGGTCGCCGGTGCCCACCATCTGCTTACGCTCCTTGGCAAGCTCGGCATTTTGCTTTTCCATTTCCATTTCGTACAAACGCGAACGGAGCACGCGCATGCCCTTGTCGCGATTCTTGATCTGCGACTTTTCATCCTGGCAACTGACCACGGTGTTGGTGGGAATATGCGTGATGCGCACCGCGGAGTAGGTGGTGTTTACCGATTGCCCACCGGGGCCCGACGAGCAGAAGGTGTCAATGCGAATGTCCTTGGCTTCGATCTTGATGTCTACGTCTTCGGCTTCAGGCAACACTGCAACCGTAACCGCGGATGTATGCACGCGGCCCTGCGTCTCCGTGGCCGGAACGCGCTGCACGCGATGCACGCCGCTCTCCCACTTCATCTGCGAGTAGACGCGCTCGCCTTCAATGATCGCAATCACTTCCTTGTAGCCACCCACGCCCGACTCCGACAGCGACATCACTTCCACCTTCCACTTGTGCTGCTCGGCAAAGCGCGTATACATGCGGAAGATCTCGGCCGCAAACAGCGATGCCTCGTCGCCGCCCGTGCCGGCGCGAATTTCGAGGATCACGTTTTTCTCGTCGTTGGGGTCCTTGGGCAGCAGCAGCACCTTGATCTCTTCTTCGAGCTCCGCCTCGCGCGGCGCCAGCGCGGCAATCTCTTCCTCGGCCATGGCGCGCATGTCGGCATCGCTCTCCGCGAGCATGGCGCGCGCCTCGGCAAGTCCCTGGCGCACTTGCTTAAGCTCGCGAAACTTGAGCACAGGCGACTCCAGCTCGCGAAGCGCGCGGCCAGCCTTCTGATACTTTTCGTGGTCGGTAATGACCTCGGGAAGCCCGAGCTGGGCGGAAAGGTCATCGTAACGCTGCTCCATCTGTTCCAAACGATCGATCATGGCCCCTCCGGGGTTTTAGTGTTTTGGGGATTTGTGACAAATAGGCGCAGAACAGTATTGGCGGCGGGCGCCGCTAGAGGAGTGCCGGGATGGGCTGATGGAGCACCATGAGGCTGCTTTTATTCTAACGCCTGTTTTGGATGCCGCGGTTAACCTTCAAGATTCTCGACGGCAGGATTGGCCGCCGCAGGAACCTGCTCTTCAGCGAGGCGAAATCGACACCTTCGGATTTGGGCCCCGCATCCGGACTCCCGGCTGAGTTGAGTTAATTCGCGGGCTAATCCAGCGGCACAATGGTCGGTTTGTGCAGGAAGTGGGCTTCATCGGCAATCACGATGGTTGCGGGATTGACGGCAAGATCGCTGCCAAGGGCGAATGCGGGGTGAACGGCATCGGCGGGAATGTCGAAGACAAGCTTGGTGTCCAGGCTCTGGCCAGGACCCACTTTGGCATCGAGACCGGGTAGCGGGCCTGCGGCGCCGGAAAGCGCCTGGATGCCTGCCTGGGCTACCTCATAGACATGACCCGACTGGTCGAGCAGAACGCCTTTGCGGCCGTTCTCACGCTGAGCATGGCCGCCCCGGTTGGAAATGCGCACGTCGACGATCATGAAGACTCCCTGCGGTTTGGTCACCGTACCCGCATTTTCAATCGTCGCGCTGCGATGGAAGCCGGTGACGGCAAAGCACATCTCGTCGAAGCAGCGGTCTTCTCCAACAGGCATGACGTGCTGCGGGGCAAGGACGGCAACAGAAGTTCCGACGCCCAGATAGACGGCCCAAACCGCCAGAATGGCAAGGGCGAATCGGCCGGCCAGGCGCCAGCGCCGAAAGATGAGGGTGCCTACAGCAACGAAGACGGCCACAGCCGTGCCGAGGACAAGCAGAATCAAAAGCAGATCGAAGATGGTCATTTCCCGCGCTCCATGCATCTGTTACGGATATATCTAATACGGATATAACAAACGCGGAAAGAATATGCAAGCGGGAATTGCAGGAGGGCTGGTGAAAGACACTCCTGGCGAAATAGAGAACGACACACCCGGATCTGTTCCCCTCCGATTCGTGCGCTGTGAGTGGAGTATTCCCTAAATGAAGGGATTCACTATCTTGACTCCATCGAATTCCTGTCCATGCTGAAGGTCCTCGGTTAATACGACGCGGCACCCGCTTTTCCTGGCGCAGTGAAGAACCAGCGCGTCCCAATAGGACACTCGATGCAGCCGATGGAAGTCGATTGCAGCCAGAATGTCTCTCGTTACCGGCTCAACAACTTCGAAGCGTGCATAGGCTTCCACTTTTTGCCGGGCAAGACCGGGATCGAGACCCAGTTTTCTCGTTGCATTCACAAAGTATTCCTGCAGCACTTGCAACGAAACTACCCCGGTCCGTTTCGATCTGTGTTCCAAGACCAATTCCAGTGCCCGTCGTTGCTTTGAGAGGTTCGAAGGATCATCGCAATAGAGAAGGATATTGGTATCCAAGAAAGTCCGAGGGGTCCGCGCCGAGTCCGCTGGTATTGTGGCGATGCGTTTTCCGGGCTTGGTGATGACGACCTCTTCGCCGACTTTATATCGCTCGATGAGCCTGGAGAGGAGTTTCGTCTTCGGGTCATCGGGCGGGCCGTCGGACTTCAAGGCCGCGGCCACTTCAGGCGGTCTTCATACGCGTCTTCGCGGTTCCACTTCCAACCGGCTTCAGGCTTTCCCAGCCCGGCGGTCCTCGCGAGAAACTCGATATCGCGCTCCACTTCGTCGTCGCCTACGATATGTTCGAGGTGCTCGCGAATCTCCTGGTTAATGGACTTGCCGGTGGCGCGCAGCTTTTCCCGCGCGCGCTCAACCAGCTGCTCGTCGATGGAAAGAGTAATGTTCACCTGCACAGTATATGTGCGCACATAACCTGTGTCAAATCGCAACTCGATGGCTCACCAGCTTCAGAAGCACTCAATCTGATCGCAGGCGTTCACCAGCGGCACTTGCAGCGTCGAATCCAGTTCCTGACCGGAATAGATCGTTATCGTCGCCGGCTTGTAGTCCTCGGGCTTGGCGGTCATGATGTTGGGTACAAAGGTCTGCGGGTTTCGGTCGTAGAGCGGGAACCAGGTGCTCTGCACTTCAACAACGACCGTGTGCCCAGCCTTGAAGACGTGGTCCACGTCGTGCAGCGAATACTTGTACTCGTGCACGGAGCCGGCGCGCATGGGCGTGGGTTTGTCGAAGCCATCGAGATAGCGGCCGCGGAAGATCTCCTCATTGGTCATCAACTGGTAGCCGCGCATCTTTGTATCGGGATCGTCGTCCGGATACTGGTCAATGAGTTTGACCACCATGTCGTTGTCGGTGCCGCTGGTGGAGGCATAGACATCGGCGACAACCTCACCGGTCAGCACCATATCCTTTTTGAGCACAGCAAGCTTCCACACGGCGACGTCTTTGCGATCAGTGACAAAACGCTGGTCTTCGGTCATCCAGTTGTACCACTCGGAACCCGGGCCGTAAGTGGGCTGAATGGGCCTATGCCGGTAGGGCACCGGGTTGGCTGGATCGCTAACGTAACTTGTTTTAGCCTGCGCGGCCTGCTCGGTCCAGCTCAACTGGCCTTCGGCTGCAAGGTGCAGGCTGGTGGTCTGCGCTTCTTTGGGCGGAAAGTGCGCATAGCGCTTCCATGTGTTCGAGCCGGTTTGAAAGCTGGCGGTATCTTCAAGATCGAATCCAGCCTTGTCTTCTCCGGGCGCGTCCTTCAAATAATGCGCAAAGAATTTGGCCTCAATCTGCGACCGGAATTCCTTGCCGATGGGCTCGCCGTAGTCGACGTTGCCCAGATGCCGTGACGACGATGACCAGTATCCATGCCGCCATGGGCCCAGCACTAGAAAATTCTCGTGCTTCGTATCGTGCGGTTCAAGGGTTGCGTATTCAATCTGCGGGCCGAACATATCTTCCTGGTCGTAGGTGCCGCCCACCGTCAGCGTGGGTACGGCAACCGCGTTCAATTCGTGCTCCACGCCGCGCGACGACCATACGGAGTCATAGGCAGGATGCTCCAGAAACAGCTTCCACGAAGGCAGCAACTTTGAGCCGGATTTCTTTACATCCTCCCCAAGACTTCCCCGCTCCAGAAAGAAATCGAACCCATCTTTCGGTTTGCCGTCCTTGTCCTTGCCGTAGTCCACTTCGGCCTGCTCCTTGTTGGTCTCCATCCCGTAGACGTAGTCATAGCCATAGGTCTGCCGGAAGGCGCCGTTGTGGAAGAAATCGTCGCCCAACCAAACATCGATCATGGGCGCCTGTGGCGAGATCGCCTTCACCGCCGGGTGCGGATCGATGCCCGCCATCATGGCCAGAAATCCTGGGTAGCTTGTTCCCACAATCCCCGCGCGCCCGTTGTTGCCGGTGACGTTAGTGAGCAGCCAGGCCACGGTGTCGTAGGTGTCCGTGCTCTCGTCAATAGCCTTTGGGTCGCGGTGATCGGCAAGCGGCCGCATCATTACGAATTCCCCCTCGCTCTTGTATCGTCCGCGAATATCCCCGCAAACGGCGATGTAGCCGTCGCGCGCCAGTTCCGGCCGCCCCCCAAAGAACGAAGCACGACTGGTTCTGTCGCATCCGTACGGGGTGCGCAGGATCAAGAACGGCAGGGGCGCGCCGATATCCGACGGCTTCAGATACACCACGTGCAGCTTAACGCCATCACGCATGGGAATCATTGCCTCGGCTCGCTGGTAATCGTGAAAGACGTGGTGCACCGCCGCACCGGTGCGTTTAAATACCGCCTCCGGCTCATCGGAGAAGACCGCTGTTGCGCCCTTGCCGGATGCATCCAGCGTGAACTTGATCGTCGATTTCGAATCCGGAATCGCGAAATCGGTCGCCGACACCGCCTTCAGCTCGGTAGGAATGCGGCGCTCCGACTCCACCATCAGCTTGCCGTCTTTGACGTAGAAACTGACCGGCGTATCGGGGTCAGTGGGGTCGGTGTACTCGCCGCTCATGGCTTCCAGCGGTCCCGTATCCGGAGCGGCCTGTGCCGGCGCCGCGGCCGGCGTTGGCGCAGCGGCCGACAAAGCCCCGAGCGCCGGCCGGCCCGCACAGGGGAGCAGAACAATAGAAAGAACGGCAGCAGCAATGCGGAAACGAATCAAGCGGCGAACCTCCAGTGAAATTCCGGGCAGAGCGCTTCCAGGGGAAGCTATTAGGAATCCTACCGCAATCGCGGGCACTCAACGTCCGGCCGGCTCGGTGGCTATTTCGTGAGCGCGCGTCGTCTCCCCCAGGCAATCCGGCGTCTATCCTGATAGGGCCGCTCGTGCGGCTTGCAGGAGTTTCAATGAACATCCGCATCGTGTACTCATTCGTTCTTGGCATTGGCATCAGCGTAGCCGCATCCGCTCAGGAGGCAAACACACCGCCGCCGACCTCCGGACCACCGGCGGCACAAAGCCAGGACGGCGGGCAGCGCAGCGGCCGTGGCGGCTGGGGCGGAGGCATGGGAATGGGCCGCGGCCTCATGGGCACGGTCACGGAGGTAGCCGCCGACCATTACACCATCAAGACCGAAACCGGAGAAGCCTATACAGTGCATTACAGCGCCAACACGCGCATTCTGAAGCAACCGGCGCGGCCCCGCAGCGCAAGTGCCGAGGGCGGCAATGAGCGCGGTTCTGGGGCCGGAGGCGGCTGGGGCGGCGGAGGCCGCAACAATCCTCCCACCCCGCTCAAATCCACTGACATCAAGGTCGGCGACGCCATTGCCGCCATGGGCGACGTGGACGCCCCCACCAAGTCCGTGGGCGCAGTAATGGTGATGCAGATCGATCCCGAGCGCGCCAAGCAGATGCGCGAGATGCAAGCCAACTACGGGAAAACCTGGATCATGGGCAAAGTCACTGCCATCGACGGCGTGAAGGTCACCCTGATGGGCGCCGTCGACAATACGCCTCATGCTTTTGTAGCCGACGAGAACACCACCTTCCGCAAGCGCCGCGATCCCATCACCCTGGCCGACATCCAGGTGGGCGACACGGTGCGAGCCGAGGGCGCCCTGAAGGATGGGACCTTTATGGCAACCACCGTCGGTCCGGCTGACGGCCCTCGCAACGGGCCACCGTCACCGCCGCCCCCACAATAGATAATCCTCTGCTGCTGGGTGCCCCATCCTAGGCATCCGCCGCGGCGGATTCTTGTGTCAAGGGTGGTATACGACGAGCCCCGCCTCGCTGGTTCTTCCCGATCGAGGCTCTCCACCCTTCTCAACCGCCGACTGATAGCGTTATCATCATTCCCGGCCCAAAGCTGCGCATCCCGCACGCCTCCATTTTTGCCGTTCGGAGCAAGCCAGCCGCCAAACGGGAAACTTCATGCGTCGAAATCTTTTTGTTCCCTTCGCGGCCTTGCTCGTTGCGCTGCCGCTTCAAGCCAAGGTCGTCGTCTTCTGGCAGCCCGGCTTCCCCACCACAGCCAGCCAACCCATCGACCGCACAACGCTCGAGAGAGCGCTGCAAGGCCTCGACCCCGTGTTTGCCGATGAAACCGCGCTAGGCGCCGCCGACACTCTCGCCGACTCCGATCTCCTTGTGCTTCCCTACGGCTCCTCCGTTCCCGTCGAGTCGTGGAAAGCGATCGAGCACTATCTCGATGGAGGCGGCAATCTGCTCATCCTCGGCGGCCAGCCTTTACGCGTTCCTGTCAGCTTCGCCAACGGCCAATACGTCGCCGCCGCCCCGCAGGATACGTACTCCCGAGCTGTCGGATTTCGCCACACCTACGAGGTGCCCGTCGCCCGCGACGCAGCATTTCACTGGCGATTGGGCTACGCGTGGCTGCCCACGCTTCAGATTCACGCGCAACACTTCTTCACCGTGGAAGGCCGCTTGAACGGGCTGGGCTACATGGCCGATTCCGCCGGCCAGCTTGTCGCCGCTCCGGTCATCGTCGCTGACCACACGGGACGCGGCCCCGACAACCGCATGCCCGATGGCCGCACCCAGGCCAGCCGCATCGTAGCGCTCGATTTCGATCCCGACCCCGGCTACTGGGAATCCGAAGACGGCATCGCCCTCATTCAGCAGGCTGCGGCTTATGCAGGCCAGGGCGCGGCCAACATATCCCTGGAAGCGCTATTCTCTGTCATTCGCCCCGGCGAGCCGCCCGTGCTCACGGTTCATCTCCGCCTTCCCCACCAACAAAAGCTTGGCGCAACGGTCACCGGCGAGGTTCAGTTGCAGCTATCGCAGGAAAAGAACATCGTCGCCAAAGCGACCCTGCCGCTCGACGGCAAGCCCGTCGAAGATCTGGACGTACCCTTCCACCAGCCGCTTCCGGCGGGCTTCTACACTGTCTCCGCCGTGCTCTCCCAAGGCGGACAGCCCCAGGAGTTTTACCAAAACGGATTCCTGGTCGCCGAACGCAGCGCGCTCGCCGCCGGCCCGGCTCTCGGCGTCCATGGTGACTTCCTCACCCTCGACGGCAAGCCCTTTTTCCCCGTAGGCAGCAACTACTTTTCCACCGAGGAAAACGGCTGGGATTTTTCCGGCCCGCGCAACGCCGCCATCTGGGACAAGGATTTCGCCGAGATGGAGGCGCACGGCGTCAGCTTCGTGCGCACCGGCGTGTGGATGCCCAACGGCAAGTTCATCAATCCGGAAAACGGCGGGGTTGACCAGCGATTTCTTCGCAACGTCGAAGCATTCCTGCACTGCGCGCACCGTCACAACATCGCGGTCAACTTCACCTTCTTTGCCTTCTCGCCACACTCCGGTCCCGCGCCACGCGTGCAGGACCCGGCAGTGACCCCAGCCAACCCCTACACTGACCCAGCTTCCGTCGAGGCCGAGCAGGCCTATGTCCGCTCTGTCGTCGAGCAGTTCAAAGATGTGCCCTGGCTTTCCTGGGACCTGATCAACGAGCCCAGCTTCTCCAACCCCCGCCAGGTCTTCCACGGCAACCTGCCCAACGGCGATCCGACCGAAGTGGCCGCATGGCACAAGTGGCTGGCACAGAAATACATCCGCATCGCGGCACTCGCAGACGCATGGCGCGTGACTCCGGAAAGCCTGCCGGGCTTCGATGCCATCCCCCTGCCCGCCGTCGCCGACCTGCGCTACGACCGTTACGGCAATCCCAACCAGGTGCGCGCTCTCGACTACAACCTCTTCGCGCAGGAAATGTTCAGCGCCTGGGTCAAGCAAATGGTCGCGCTCATCCGGTCCACCGGAAGCAGTCAGTTGATCGACGTAGGCCAGGATGAGGGCGGCGTCACCGACCGCGTGCTCAACCAGTTCTATGGCGGCGCAGGCGTTTCCTTTACCACCAACCACACCTACTGGCAAGACGACGCGCTGCTGTGGGATTCAGTTGCCGCCAAGCGCCCTGGCGTGCCCAACATCACCGGCGAAACCGGCTATCAGCCGTCATGGTACTCCGACGGCGCGTGGCGCTATGACGAGTTCACCGGGCTGGGACTGACGGAGCGCAAGTGGGCGCTGGGGTTCGCCGCCGGCTCAAGTGGTGCGGTGCAATGGGACTGGGATCGCGAAGTCGACTTCGGCTTGTTGCGCAGCGACGGCTCATCGAAGGTGTGGGAGAACCAGATGCGCGACCTGGCCCAGTTTGCCCGCAAGGCCGCGCCCTACGCCGACGCACTCACGCTGCCAGAAGTGGCCATCGTGCTGCCGCAGTCGTATCAGCTTTCGGTGGCCAACGGCTCTGCCCTCGAAGCGCAGCAGACCGCGATGCGCGCGCTCTACAACTACGCCCGCAGCCAGGCATACGCCGTGGGCGAATACCAGCCCGAACTGCTCGGCTCTCCCAAGCTGATTCTTCTGCCCTCGCCCTTCGGACTGACCGACTCCGTCTGGGCAGCCATCGAGCTGCGCGTCAGAGCCGGCGCCACGCTGCTCGTCACCGGCCCCTTCGCCGAGGATGCCCATCTTCATCCCACTGGCCGCCAGGCCGCATTGGGCATTCCCTACGCCGTCGGCGCTCTCGCCGCCCGCGAGAATCATTTTCATTTCCCCGGCGGCGACGAACCGCTCGTTTATTCCGGCCTGAAAACAACCACCCTCACCCGCGCCGTCCTGCCCGATGGAGCAGACTGGCTTGAAAAGCCGCTTGGCAAAGGCAGAATTCTATTCGCCGCTCTGCCGCTCGAGCTGAACAGCAACCTCCGCGCCGTGGCCGACGTCTACAGTTACGCGCTCAAATCGGCGGGGATCGCGCCGGTCTACTCAACCACGCTCACCGATCCAGGAATTCTGATCTGTCCCACGCGCTTGTCCAACGCCACCCTCTACGTCCTGACGTCGGAATCCAACCAGACCGGCGTCTCATTCACTGATCTGCGCAGCGGGAAATCCTTTGACGGCACGCTCCCATCCGGCCACGCCGCCCTGCTCCTCGTCGGCACCGACGGCAAGCTCCTTGCCAGCTATAATTGGCCCGGCAATTGATCGTCATTTGAAGAGCTGCTTTACCCGGCGCGCAAGGGTTTGCCATGAATGCAGCAAGTTAGCTCATAGAAAGGTTCCAATGTTTGCATCGTATCTTCCTGCCGCCGTCAAGTTTGGCATCGCCGCTCTCTCCGTCCTCATCCCGACCGTGGTTCTTGCCCAGTCCCAGGCCCTGCCGCATGGAATCTTCACCGATCACCAGGACGTGGGAACGGTGCTCCATCCCGGCTCCGCCGTGTACGACATCGCCGCGCACACCTACACTCTCGGCGGCAGCGGCGAAAACATGTGGTTCGGCATCGACGACTTTCACTTTGCGTGGAAGAAAGTCTCGGGCGACGTGGCGCTCAGCGCGGACATCGCCTTTCTCGGCACCGGCGGCAATCCCCACCGAAAGGCTGTTCTGATGATCCGCCAGTCGCTCGACGGCAACTCGCCCGCGGTCGACGTGGCCGTGCATGGATCCGGCCTCACCTCGCTGCAATTCCGCGACGCCGCCGGCGCCAACACCCACGAAGTCGAAGCCAATGTATCCGCACCCAGGACCGTCCGTATTGAGAAGCGCGGCGACTATTTCTACGCTTTTGTCTCCGGCCCCCGCCTTTCAAAAGACGCCGGCAAGCTCCAACCCGCCGGCGCATCCACCAAGCTGCCCCTCAGCGGCGACTTCTACATCGGCATCGGCGTCTGTGCGCACGACAAAGATGTCGTCGAGAAGGCTGTCTTCTCCAACGTGATCTTCGAACAGCTACCGCCCGCATCCGGCAAAACCGTCCTGGTCAGCTCGCTAGAGACCATCTCCGTCGCATCCACTGACCGCCACGTGGAATACGCGGCCGCCGCGCACTTTGAAGCGCCCAACTGGTCGCGTGACGGAAAATATCTCGTCTTCAACCAGGAGGGAACCATCCGCCGCCTGGCCTTGGGCGAGAGCGAGCCCACGCTCATTCCCACGGCCCCACAAATCCGTTGCAACAACGACCACGGCATCTCGCCAGACGGTCAGTCGCTCGCCATCAGCGATCAATCGACTGACGACCACAAATCGCGCGTCTACCTTGTGCCCATCGCCGGCGGAACGCCGCGGCTCGTCACGCCCAACGCGCCGTCTTACTGGCACGGATGGTCGCCTGACGGCAAGACATTGGCCTTCACCGGCCAACGCGGCGACAACTTCGACATCTATTCAATTCCAGCAGCCGGCGGAGACGAAACCCGCCTAACCACCGCTCCCGGCCTCGACGATGGCCCCGAGTATTCACCCGATGGCGCATACATCTACTTCAACTCCGAGCGCACCGGGCAGATGCAGATCTGGCGCATGAAGCCCGACGGCTCCGCGCAGGAACAGGTCACCTTCGACGACAGCAACAACTGGTTTCCGCACATCTCGCCCGACGGCCAGACCATGGTTTTCCTGGCGTATGAAAAGGGCGTCACCGGTCACCCGCCCGGCAAGGATGTGGAACTTCGCCTGATGACGCTCAAGGACAAAAAAGTGCGCGTGCTGGCCAAGCTCTACGGCGGCCAGGGAACCATCAACGTCCCGAGCTGGTCTCCCGACGGCCTGAAGCTGGCCTTTGTCAGCTACCAGCAACTGCCGGAGGAGAGCCTCAACCCGAAATAGCGGGAGCGATTCAACCTCTGGATTTTTCGGCGGTTATTTATGGGGCCGGAGTGGTCTGACCCCGGAGCGTCATTGTGTGGCCTGAAGCGCGTCCTCGGCCCACGCCATTGCCTCTGTATAGCAACTCATGAGCTGATGCTCGTTGAGCCGGTGTGCACGCACCACCTCATCGCATGCATCCCAATCCGCGCGTTCATGACACTCCACCCAGGCCAGCAGCTCGCGCTCGGCGTTCTGCGCGCCGTTCAGCGCCAGGTGAATCTCCTTGCGCAGAGGCAGCGCCGGTGTCAGGTCCTTCATGGGAATCCGCAACATGGCCGGCAGCAGGCTCACCAGGCCCATCAGGTATTGCTCGGTCGCATCGAGCCCGCATCTCTCCGCCGCCAGCTCGCAAAAGCGTCCCCGCACAAACGCCATGCGCAGAATCTCCTGCGGCTGATTGGCGCTCAGTTCGCTGGTAATGGCCAGCGTCGCAATTCGCCGGAAGCTCTCCTCCCCCACAGCCAGCAGCGCCGATTGGATCGACTTCACCTCCTGCCGTATCGCGCACATGGGCGAATTCACCAACCGCAGCAGCCTGTAAGTGAGCGATGCGTCGCGCTTGACCAGCCGTGTCAACTGCCTCAAGTCAAGGTCGTCCTTGCGCATCATACGTAGAATCTCGAACTGGGAAAGCCGGTTGGCCGGAACCTTCCGGTTTTCCAGCAACGTTGGCCGGCAGAAATAGTATCCCTGGAACAGCGTGAACCCTTCGTCGCAGGCTTGCGAGTAATCCTGTTGTGTCTCCACCTTTTCGGCAAGAAGCGTCACTGTCACGCCGCGCAGCTTTTGCAGAAGGATCTTCCGCTCGGTCGCGCCGGTTAGGGTAAAGTCGACCTTGATATAGTCCGCCAGTTGCACCAGCGGCTCAAACCTTTCGTGCCAGATGAAATCGTCCAGCGCCAGCCGGAAGCCTGCGCACTTCAGCTTGCGGCAGGCCTCGACAAGGTCCGGCGTCGGCTCCAGGCTCTCCAGAATCTCCAGAACCGTCATGCTCGGCGGCAAAACATGCACCAGGTCGTCGGTCAGGGACTCCCGCGTGCAATTCACAAATGCCGGCAAGCCGCCCGTGAGCTTTTCCAACCCGAACATTACGGTGTTGTCGAGCATTGTCCGCGTGGCCATGTTCCCATCGCCGCGGAACGCCGCCTCCGGTCCTGCCCGGAACAGCAACTCGTAGGCATGTACCCGGTCGCGAATATCCAGAATCGGCTGCCGCGCCACGTAGCGCAGTCCGCCGCTCATCTCCATGAGCGCTGCCGCAGAAGCTTTCCCCGGCGAAGCCCTAGTCGCCATGCACACCTTCCGTACAGAGACTATCGGGACTTCGCCTGCATAAGTTTAGGATTTGTAGTAACTCGCGATGGATTAGGTAACCCTCGGCATTCACGTCCCAATTTGAGGCCTCGGAACAGGCCGTCTCTACCCCATGAACATGCCGCCATTCACGTCCAGCACGTGACCCGTAATGTAACCCGCTCCCTCTGAAGCCAGAAATGCAACCGACTGCGCAATCTCCACGTCCGTGCCCGCGCGCCCCAGCGGAATCGCTCCCATCATCGCCGCCCGCTGTTTCTCGTCCAGCACCGCTGTCATAGCGGTCTCAATGTATCCCGGCGCCACCGCGTTCACCGTGATGGCGCGCGACGCCACTTCTCGCGCCAGCGCTCGGGTAAGCCCAATCAACCCGGCCTTCGATGCCGCGTAGTTCACCTGGCCGCCCTGGCCCGTCCGCCCCACCACGCTCGAAATGTTGATAATCCGGCCCCAGCGATTCTTCAGCATGGGCCGCAGCACCGCCTGCGTCAGCAGAAAAGCTCCCGTCAGATTGGTTCCCAGCACATCGTCCCAATCGGCCCGCTTCATCGCCATCGTCAGTCCGTCGCGCGTGATGCCGGCGTTGTTCACCAGGATCTCCACTTTGCCAAACCGCTCCAGCACCGCTCTCGCTCCGGCCTTGATGGATTCTTCACTAGCCACATCCAGCGCAAACGCCGCCGCCTGGCCGCCGGCGGCCTCAATCTCAGCAACCACCTCGGCCAGTTTGGCCTGGTTGCGCGCCGCCACGGCGACAGTAGCCCCGGCCCGCGCCAGTTCCAGCGCCACGGCGCGGCCAATCCCCTGCGAAGCGCCCGTGACCAGCGCAATCCGTCCCTGCAAATTCCCCATGCTTCTCTCTTTCTCCGGCGGGCGCAAGGCCTGCCCCCGCCATCCGTCCCCCATTATAGGTGCGCAAACGCAAGGGCACTGCCGATTCCCAACTTCCGAATCAACCAGATAAGATGAAGAGACTAGAGACTGTTACCGACTCTCGAGAACCCGAGGCCCTGAATGCCATCTCGTCTCCTTTCCCTGATCGCGATGCTGTGCCTGACATCCCTCCTCCACGCGCAACAGGAGGCGCCTTCGAAAATCCAGTTCTATGGCGGCTATAGCTACATATCCAACGCAATCAACGGAGTCCCCGGGTCTCACAAGGCAATGAATGGGTGGGATGCCTCGATCGCCTTCAAGCCCTGGCACGCGATCCGTTTCAAGATCGATGTGCCCGGATACCGCGGGACCAACCTGGGCGCGCAGGTAGACACGTATGCGATCATGGGCGGCGCGCAATACAGTCACCGCGTGCGCAGGGAGACCTTGTATGTGGAGGGAGTGGCAGGAGACGCCGGCGCCAACAAAGATTGGGGACCGAACGGACACCTCGGCCAAACTGTGGCATTCGCAGCCTTCGTCGGTGGCGGCCTGGACACGCCGATCACCAAGCACTTCGCCGTTCGCGTGGACGGGGGCTTTCAGTACTTCTATTTCGCCCTCGATCAAAATGCTAAAACCCTCGTTCCGTACACGATTCCCGGCCTGCCCAGCAATTTCGGCCGTGTCTCCAGCGGATTGGTCTGGCAGTTCTGAGTCGGGGAACAGGGGTTAGGGGTTTGGGGGTTAGGAATCAGCTGACAGCTAGCAGCTGGTAGCTATGCGCGTTAATTGAAATAGCCGAGAACCTTAAACGGCCGACTGTTCGCTGTTCCCTGATCCCTGTGCTTCCGTTCCCTCAGTTCCGATCATCCGCATAGTGGGCCAGCAGCACCGTGATTCCGTCCAGGGGATTCTCGATCTGCATCTGGACCGTCCCGGTCGACAGATTCGTACTCTTCTGGACCACGGAGCGGTTGAAGAGCCTCGTATGCAAGGTTGCGCAGAAAAGTCGCGAGATTCTGATCGAAGACATTACCAAGATGTCGTCCGTTTTGTTTTGGATTGCCGTGCAGGAATGAGAACAAGAACGCCCGGGCGCAGGCGCCCCTGCTGAAGCAGGAATCACATCTTCTGGGATGGACCCCCACCGAATTCAGCTACTACCAGGCGCTCGCGCGTTGAGGCGGCGCCACGAATGCAACAGGAAACTTGAGCTATCATCGAACACGCAAGCGCCCATCGCAATGCCCGATTTGCGTCACGACATCCCTCGTTCGTCACTTGAAGTTGGATTGCAGAAAATGAATCGGCTGCGAAGCCAGCGCATTCAACTGCGAAGCCAGCCGAAGGGCCTGAAGGCCGATGCTTCCTCTACTTCGCGCGCATCCGGTTGTTCTTTGCGTTGTGCTCCAATTCGCAAAGACCAAGCTCCTCCAGCAATGGCGGAAGGTAGACGCCGAACCGCCCGCGCAGTCCTTTCTTCAAGCCGTACCAGCCCTGGATGGGATTCTCGGGCGAGCGGCCCCAGGCTTCGACGGTCCCTTCCTTGGCCGGCTTCTGTTCGTCGGCGCCACCAAGCTCAACCCAGTCTCCAGCGGACTTCAGCATTGCGTGCAAATCGTCGACGCAGCGCGCATCGTACAAAAGCACGGTCTTGCCAACCGTGCACACTAGAACCCGCACCCCATCCTTCTCGTCCACATGCATCGAGTACTCCGACGTTCCCGGAGGCGTTTTCAGCAGCCAAGGGTTGGCTTTGGTGCGATCGAGCTTGGTCATGCCTCAATCTCCATGTTCGGATTTGTCACACAGATGGTGTAGCGGCGACTGTTACCGGTCTACCCGCCAGCGCCGGCCGCACCAACTCCGTGGGCCACACATACACTGCCAGCCGCCGCGAATAATGAAGCACCGGTTCAATCTCCGGCAGTTCGATGCCGATCGATTTGGCCAGATCGTTGCGTTCGATCTCTGCTTCCGCATCTTCCAGCGGCCAGGGAACATGATGAAGATTGGCCCGCACCGCCTGTCCCGCCCGGTTGCGTGTAAACAGGCTTGATCGCTCCATTAGAAAATATTCCAGCGTCCCGTTCCTGGCGTCGGCCAGCTTCCTCGTCGGCCCCAGTCCTCGGTAGCGAGCATTGAAGATGACCGGCTGCGACGAGAACCGCCTGCGGCTATAGAATGCGAACTCCCGCTCCGAGCGCTGATCCAGCCGCATCTCCGCCCAGTGGTACGGCAAGTGAAAGAACGTATGCGCCAGCGCCACGGCCAGCAGGTTGGTGGCGTCCAAGCTGAAAAAGTACATGCCCGGCGTGCCCGTGTTCTGGTCGCGGACGTAGGTGCGCACATTGAGGTCAGGAAAGCTGCGCATCCCTGGGATGGCAGGCAGCCCGCGCACCTTCAGCCGGTCCAGCCAGAAAGGGACCACGCCCAGCCACGCCGACCCCTGGAAAACATCGGGCTCCAGCCCCTCAGGCAACAGCTTCGCAATACCGGCGACAGGCACGGGCCAGTGCGCAAACAGCAGATCGTTCCACCGCTGCGTCATTTGCCACCGGCCTGAGGGCAACGGTCGCGGACTGTGCGACGTGCGTATCAAGTATTCCCGCATTGGGTGTTCCTGCAAGGCCCCCTGCTGATCAAGATCCTACTCCTGGCGGCACTTTTCCGCACATTTTCATCCGGTTGTTTGAACAAACTTATGCACTTTGTTTAGTTCCGGCGTCGAACCCATCCCTGGGTTACAACGGGTCCGACCCCAATGCCGTATTCTGGTCGCGAGCCTTCCTCCATGTCCAACCCAATTTCTCTACCCGCCGGCGCCAGCAATCAAACCGAGGTCTTCGCCGTCCACGGGGCCGACCCTGAAGTGCTGGCCTACGCCATGGCCAAGTACTCCCGTTCAGCTCTTTCGATGCGCGAGTCGCTCAGCGAGATCAGCGCCCAGCGCGCCGAGCAGTTCCTCAACACCTTCTATTTCCAATACGGCCACCGCTCCATCGCCGACCTGGCGCATATCGCTTTCGCCGTCGAGCGGCTGAGCCTCCTCGCCGCCATCGTCCTGGTCGACGAGCAGCGCTGGGACGGCCAGGAGCGGTCAACCCGGTACCAGAACTTTCTCAAATCCGGCTGGTACTTCCCGGATTTCGGTGACGATTCCGCCTCCGCGCAGCTCTATCCGGAGACCATCAACAGCCTTTTCGGCGCCTACCAGCGCACCACCGCGGCCGTCCACGATGCCCTGCGCAGCCGCGTTCCCTGCCCGGCGACGCTCAAGCCGGAAGCCTACGAGCGCACCCTCAAAGCCCGCGCCTTCGATGTTGCCCGCTATCTGCTTCCTTTGGCCACCAACACCTCTCTCGGCCAGATCGTCAATGCGCGCACCCTGGAGACGCAGGTCTCCCGCCTGCTCTCCCACCCCATTGCTGAAGTCCGCGATCTCGGCCTGAAACTCCGCGAAGCCGCCACCGGACCCGCCTTCAATGTGAACACCCAATCCGCTGGCGCTTTCGTCGAAAAGCTGCGCATTGCCGACCCCCAATTGGCCGAAGAAGCAGCCCATCTCTTCACGCGTGAAGTCCGCACCGCCCCCACACTGGTCAAATACGCCGAGCCGAATCAATACCTGATCCACACCCGCGCCGACCTTGAGCGCGCCGCCGCCGAGCTGCTGAATGGGACTGCCCCTGCGTCGTCCCCGCTGGTTGACTTTGTGGAGCGAACCGAATCGCTGGAAGTCGAGTTGGCCGCTACGCTGCTCTATTCGGCAAGCCATCATCCCTACCGCCAGGTGCGCGATGTGGTCGCAGGACTCTCCGCTTCACGCGTTGACGAGATCATCGAGTTGGGTCTGCGCCACCGCGGCCGTCACGACGAGGCCTTGCGCGCATTCCACTCTGGCGCCGCCCTTCGCTTTGACATCCTCATGGACATCGGCGGCTTCCGGGACATGCATCGCCATCGCCGCGTCACGCAGATCATGCAAGGGTTCACAGCCCTGCATGGCTATGAAACTCCTGCCTCGGGAGATCTTGCGAACGACGTCAACATCCTCGCCGAAGCCGGCATGTTGGCTGAATATCAATCTGCCATTGAAGCCGCCCATGCCGCAAGCGCCAAAGTCGCCGCCGGCCCGGCGCCCGAAGCCGCACAGTCCGCACTCTATTTGCTGCCGCTCGCCACGCGCATCCGCTGCCTCTTCAAAATGGACTTCGCCGAGGCGCAATACATCTCCGAGCTCCGCTCCGGCCCCGCCGGCCATTTCAGCTACCGCCGCGTAGCCTGGGAGATGTACAAAGCCCTGGAGCGCCAGCACCCCACCCTCGCCCGCCACATCCGCGTAACCGACTTCACCCAGCCCATCGACCTGCTTCAACGCTGAGATGCGGATGCCTTGTAACTGGGCATGGAAAACGGGGCACGAACGTTCATTTTGCCCTCGGAATTCCACATTCGGACCGGGTTTCGCAGAGTGCCCGCACCCCGGGCCGACTGCTATTCTTCACCATCCCCCTGCCTATCGCGAGAGGGGTAAGATCGCTCAGCCAAATTAGAATCGAACACAGCGGAGGACATCTTGGCGTCTAGCTCCCGGATCACTGAAGGCCCTGCTCGCCGGGCGGGCGGCGAAGGCATTTTGCCCTCCCAGGATATCCGTCAATTCATCACCTCCGGCGTCATCTGCTCCGCAACAGGAATCGCCGACGAGCAGGTGCAGCCCTCCAGCATCGATCTTCGCTTGTCGGCCGAAGCCTACCGTGTCCGCGCCAGCTTTCTGCCCGGCAAATCCACCACGCTGCTGAATAAAGCCAAGGCCAACGGTATGCTCATCGAAACCATCGACATTTCAGGGCCAACGCTGCTGGAGCGCGACGCCATCTACCTCATCCCCGTGATGGAGAGCCTGGCGCTCCCGGCAGATGTCTACGGCATCGCCAACCCCAAGAGCACCACCGGACGCCTGGACATTTTCACCCGCCTGATTACCGAGTTCGGCAACGAATTCGAGCGCGTGCCCCGTGGCTACAACGGCAGGCTCTATGTCGAGGTTGTCTCGCAAACCTTCCCCATCCTTGTTCAGGCGGGAATGAAGCTGAATCAACTGCGCTTCGGGCGCGGCAGGTTCGCGGCGGCCGGCGATTCGCGGCTGCGGCAACTCGATCAGAGCGATCCTCTCATCGATGCCGACGCGGATGGCGATCAGGCCAACATCGATCGCGGCCTCCGCATTACGGTCGATCTTCAGGGCAACTCCGCGGGCATCATCGGCTATCGAGCCAACAAATTCTCGCCGCCGGTGGACCTTTCCAAGCTTAATTACTACGACACGGCCGAGTTCTGGATTCCCATCCGCAATGACGGCAAACGCCAGTGCATTCTTGAGCCGGGAGAGTTTTACATTCTGGCATCGAAGCAGCGCGTCCGCGTTCCTCCGGATCTTGCGGCAGAGCTGCTGCCCTACGACCTGGCGTCGCAGGAGTTTCGCGTTCACTATGCCGGCTTTTTCGATCCCGGATTCGGCTACGGCTGGGCGGGGGAGATCCCCGGAACCCGTGCTGTGCTTGAGGTCCGCGCCAGCCAGATGCCCATCTTCCTCGAGGACGATCAGTTCGTCGGCCGGCTGAATTACTACAACATGGCCGCCACGCCCGACAAAGTCTACGGCGGGTCGATTGGTTCGTCGTACCAGCAGCAGGGACTGGCTCTAAGCAAGCAGTTCAAGCAGGAGCACCGCTTCAATTCCGGTCCGGTTTCCGGCACAGCCTCTGTATCGGACGGAATTGCGCAACCCGCGATAGGGCAAGTCGATGCAGATGAATTCCGCGTGATTGCAATGCCATAGCTTCGCGTCTCTGTGATTCTATGCTGCTGTTGAGAGGTTTTCATAATTTCCCGCCGCCGGCAAATACAACCGAAGCCGCCCACCCGTCTTCAAAATATCGGGTTGCTCATGCGCTTCGCATTTCTCATCCGGTTGCTTTTCGCCATCGCCGGATTGGCTGGTCCAATAATTTTTGCCTCGAATTTGCTGGCATGAGTGGACGGTGATTTCTATAATTCCTGATCGCCGGTTGCGAACCAAAGTACCCACGCTTCATCTTTTTTCGCAACATGCTTTCCCGGCCAGTGTTCGACTGAGTGGGTACAAATCAATGCGGGAGCCGGGAAGCATCAGGGCTGTTTCGCTCTCAGCATATGGAGAAATCACCATGAAACTTCGTTCATCCCTTCGCAAGTTGCTTTTTGCCGCTGCCATTGCGGCGCCTTTGCTCGCGCTGTCTGTTCCCAAGGCGCAAGCGGGTATTTTCATCTCTGTCAACTTTGCGCCGCCGGTGTTGCCGGTGTATGTGCAGCCTCCGCTGCCATCGCCCGGCTACATGTGGACACCCGGCTATTGGGCCTACGGCGATGCAGGCTATTACTGGGTTCCCGGAGTCTGGGTGCAGCCCCCCACGGTAGGTTTTCTCTGGACGCCGGGTTACTGGGGGTATGCCGGCGGCGCGTATGGATGGCATGGCGGCTACTGGGGCCCGCACATCGGCTTCTATGGCGGCGTCAACTACGGCTTCGGCTATGGCGGCGTCGGTTTCTTTGGCGGTGAGTGGCGCGGCGGCGCCTTCGCCTACAACAGCGCGTGCGCCAATTTCGGCGGCGTTCATGTAACCAACGTCTACGAAAATCGCACCATCATTCAACAGAACACGATCGTCAACGCGAACCACGTCAGCTTCAACGGCGGCGCCGGCATTCAGGCGCATGCCTCGGCAATGGAGATGCAGGCTGCCAACGAGCATCACTTCGAGCCGACCGGCGAGCAGGTGCAGCATCAGACCTTCGCGTCGCAGGACCGTGCTCAACTGGCGTCAGTCAACCACGGACGGCCCGCAATGGCGGCCGCGTCCAATGTCGGCGCCTATCACCAGGTAGCCGCGCAGCACGCTCAATCGCAGCCCATCTCTTCCGCTGACCGCTCGGTGGGCCGCAACTACAATCCGAACACCCGCGACGCCAACCAGGACCAGCGCATCGCCAACGGCCTGCGTTCGGGCCAGATGACCTCCGGCGAAGCGGCGCGCGCCGATCGTACGCAATCGCGCATCGACCAGCAGGTGCATAACGATCGCGCCACAAACGGCGGCAGGCTCACTACACAGGAGCGCCAGCAGATCAATGGCGAGCAGAACGCCGCCAGCCGTCAGATCTACAACGAAAAACACAACGGCAACACCATCAAGCCGAACGAAGTCGACAATCGTGAGGCCAACCAGCAGCAGCGCACAGCCAATGGCCTGCGTAGCGGCCAGATGACTTCTGGTGAGGCCGCCCGCACCAACCGCAACCAGGCCGCCGTTGACCAGCAGGTCCACAACGAGCGCACCGCCAACGGCGGCGCCCTCACCGGCCAGCAGAAGCATCAGGTCAATCAAGAACAGAACAAGAACAGCAAACAGATTTACAACGAGAAGCACAACGGAAACACCGCAAAGCCAGCACCCAAGGGCCGCGGACGCTAAATGCAAATTGATTGAGCTGAACAATCGAAACAACAAAGCGTCTCTTCCATCGAACGGTCAACAGCAATGTTGGCCGTTCATTTTGCTCTGAAAATTGAAGCGGGCGGCCCTCGATTTTGAAATCGCAGATTGTTTTCCTGTGGCAATACCACACATCCTGTGCAATACTGATGTGGCATCGACACAGGAGACTGGAATGGGCGAATCCAAACTCGATCTATTGCAAGGCACCCTCGACCTGATGGTGCTGCAAACTCTGGCCGCGATGGGCGCACAGCACGGCTACGGCATTGCCCGGCGCATTGAGCAGGCCAGCGGGGACGAGGTCCTGCTTAACCAGGGAACTATCTATGCTTCTCTCGTTCGCCTCCAGCAGCGCGGGTGGATCGCTGCCGCGTGGGGCACCTCCGACAACAACCGGAAGGCCAAGTTTTACTCCATCACCCGCGGCGGGCGAAAACAGCTCGCTAAAGACGCAGCCCACTGGCAGCGCTTGTCTGACGTGATGGGCCGCATGTTCGCGATGTCTGAAGAGGGAGGGCGGTGATGGGCGCCCTGAGGCGGGCCTGGGCCCGCGTCCATTCGTTTTTTCACAAGCCTCCGCTCGACGCCGATCTCGAAGCTGAGATCGCCGCCCACATCGAGCTTGCCGTCGAAGAGAATCTCCAGCGTGGGCTCACTCTAGTCGAAGCACGCCGCCAGGCGCTGGTCCGCTTCGGCGGTATGGATCTGGTGAAAGACCAACAGCGCGAAGCGCGAGGACTTATGCAACTCGATATTCTTCTTCAGGACTGCCGCTACACTGTCCGCACTCTCAGGCATGATCGCGGCTTCACCCTCGTCGCCATCCTCATCCTCGCTCTCGGCATCGGGGCCAATATCGCCGTGTTCAGCGTAGTGAACACGCTGCTGCTTCGGCCGCTGCCCTTCAATGCCGCCCAGCAACTGGTGTGGATTGCGCCTCCGCCGACCAAATGCGGCCTGTCCTGCGCCACCTATTCCACTGGCGCCTACGATACCTTCCGCGCGCGCACCCGCTCCTTTCAAGATGTCACCGGCTACTTCGCATTCTCCAGCGCCGACAATCTGAGCCTCAAGCTCGGCAACGGCGCGCCCATCACCGCCACTAGCATTGACGTCATCGCCAATTTCTTCCAGCTTCTCGGCGTGCAGCCCGCCGTGGGCCGCGCCTTCACCGCGGACGATGCCCGCGACGGCGCTGCTCCCGTCATCCTGCTCAGCAATCCCTGGTGGCGCCGCCAGTTCAACGCAGACCCCGACATCGTCGGCAAAAGCTTCAACATGAACGGCCAGCAAACCACCGTCATCGGCGTGCTGCCGGCGACCTTCGATTTCGGCGCGGTGTTTGCTCCCGGCACCAAGGTCGATGCCATCACGCCCCTCAACCTCTACGGTCCGCCGCAGTTCTGGGGAAATATTATTACCTTCATCGGCCGTCTCAAGCCCGGCGTCTCACTCGCCCAAGCCACGGACGACTCACGAAACCCGCTCCCCTACATGTGCAACAATCCCAAATACCCTGACTCCTGCGGGGATTACAACGCAGTCCCCGTCCCGCTCAAGGACTACGTCAGCGGCAAGCTGCGCGGCTCGCTGGTCCTGCTCTGGTCTGCCGTCGGCGGCATCCTGCTCATCGCCTGCGTCAACCTTTCCAATCTCCTTCTCGCCCGCTCCGCAGCCCGCACCAAAGAGTTCGCCATGCGCACCGCTCTCGGCGCCAGCCGCGCGCGCATCGTCGGCCAGCTCCTCACCGAAAGCCTCATCCTCTCCGGCATTGGAGCCATCTGCGGCCTCGCGCTTGCCGCCATCCTTGTCGCCTGGCTGCGCCATCAGGGTGCCATCGCACTGCCCCTGCTGAGCACCCTGCATATCGATCTCGCTGCCCTCGGCTGGACGGTCCTCATCGCCATCTTCGCTGCCTTGTTCTTCGGCCTGCTCCCCGGTCTGCGCATGGCCGCGGGCAACCTGCAGGAATCGCTCAAAGACTCCGGCGCCGGCTCCGGCCAAAGCCGCCGGCATGACCGCATGCGCTCTTTCCTCGTCGTGACTGAAGTTGCCCTGGCCTGCGTTCTGCTCGTCGGCGCCGGCCTGCTGCTGCGCAGCTTCCTCAAAGTCCTCGACGTCGATCTAGGCTTCCAGCCCCAGCACGCCGCAGCTATCACCGTCGATTACGACGACAGCGCTCCGACAGGTGTGGCCGGCGCCGAGAAGCGCAGCGTCATCTTCCAGCAGGTCATCGCCCGGATCAGCCGCATTCCCGGCGTCGAAGCCGCCGGCATTTCCGACTATCTTCCTCTCGGCCGCAACCGCGCCTGGGGATTGCCCATGCCCAAAGGCTTCGTCAGGCCCAAGGATTTTGGCGTTGCCGGCCCGCTGGTTTACGTTGTTACGCCAGGCTACCTGCACGCCATGGGCACTCGCATCACCGGCCGCGACTTCACCTGGGACGACGGCCCCAAAAGCGAGAACGTCGTCATGATCGACAAGGCTTATGCCGACTTCCTCAACAAGTACGCCAACTGGCCCGGCGGCAGCGCGATTGGCAAGGAGCTCGACACCGGTGGTGGCCAAAACGTGCGCGTCGTAGGCGTGGTCGACGATGTGCACGAAGAAAGCACCGAGAACGAGAGCGGATGGCAGATCTACTATCCCGCCATCCAGGCCGGCCCCAGCGGCGCTCAGCTCGTGGTGCGCACCACGCTGCCCCCGGCCTCGCTTGCCTCAAGCGTTCTGGCCGCACTGCGCGAGCTCAACCCCAAGCAGTCCGCCGCAGAGTTCCGGCCCATCCAGACTCTCGTCAATCACGCCAATTCGCCGCGCCAGTTCTTTATGTTGCTGGTGGCTTCGTTCGCCGGACTAGGCTTGCTGCTGGCCGCAATCGGCATCTACGGCGTCATTTCGTATTCGGTTACGCAGCGCACCCAGGAGATCGGCATCCGCATGGCGCTGGGAGCAACCATGGCGCAGGTGCAACGCAGCGTCCTGGTGAAAACTCTGCGTCTCGCCGCCTTCGGGATCGCCGCCGGCGCCGTTGCTTCCCTCTTTGTTTCGCGCGCCATTGCCGCGTTGCTGTTCAACACCGCACCCAGCGACCCCATCGCGTTCGCTGCCATGGTCGTGCTCATCGGAGCCGTTGCTCTGCTGGCTGGCTATGTGCCCGCCCGGAGAGCCTCGCGCATCAATCCCATGGTGGCGCTGCGCAACAACTAGGAAGGCTCCGCTTCGGTCGTCGCATGCTTACAGCCAGCTAAAGTCCTAATTCGGGAGAGATGAGAAGTATCAGGGCACGACTTCAGTAGTGCCGCAATGCCGCAGATTATCGCGGGCTTTAGCCCCGGAGGGATGATTCTCTGGATTCAAAGCGCAGCACTATTTCTGCGCCGCCTTCTCCGTCGTCTTCTCTACGGAGTCCTTCTGCGCCCCCGCATGTTCCTCGGCCTGCTCCTTCTGCTCTTGATGGAAGGCTTTGATGAAAGAGTGCATCACGTCGTCCAGCGTGCGCCCAGGGGCAAGCGAGCAGTTATTGAACACATCGGTATCTTTGTTGGTGTCCAGTTCCGGGGCAATGCAGGACAGCAGCAGGCCCTTCTCATCGCGCACCGGGAAAAGATGCCGCGCCGCGGGCGAGTTTGGAGCGGACAAAGAAGCCGGAGGTGAGTCGGAGATCTTCTTCTCAGCCTGGGAAGCTTGCCGGTTGCTTGCAGCGATCGAAACCGTGGGCAACGCGGCCGCCTGCGCGCCAGCCAAGGCAAAGGAAACTGCGAGAGACACGAGTGCCTCATGGACCTTCATGATCACCTTCACTTTCTTGCGCTTGCTTTTGAGCTGTGAATCCACTATCGGCTGAACCTTGAGAATTATCAATGAAAATTCACCAAGGCCGGATGAATTGGATACAAGTCTGCATTGGCCTGCGCCTGAAAGCGTTACGCGATTCAAGGTCTGGCTTGGAGTCTTATGCATTCCCGCATCGCCAGGTGAGTCTCCCTGCAGGACGCGAGCGAAAGAGAACTCAAGGTTCCGCCCTGGGCAGGCTGCACCCACAGGCGCTCTGGTTTGGACGCTCGTATCAGGGTGACCCTGCCCTCCTGCTCGATCGTCGTTGCATGGTCGCGGCCATGAAGGACAATGGTTAACGTATGCTGAGCTTGTTTACTCATGCCATGGATATTGCAAGATGCATGCCAAACTCGCGCGAAGGGCCAAGGTTAAGTCGGCCATTGAGAATAAAGGGCATGCAGGCGAAAGGCAGCGCCGCACTTGAGAAATGATGAATATGACGAAACACGGTGACGAGATTCCGTCAATCAGTACGGCATTTCGTCACTGCATTCGCCTGGGCGCGAACGCGTCAACAGTGCGCTGGCCGGCCTGGGCACAAGGAGAAACCGAAATGATCTGGTATCACTACCTCGACTGTTTCTTTTCTGGAATTTTCTTCGCCAATGCCGTGCCTCACTTTGTGCACGGCATCTCCGGCAACCGATTTCCCACGCCCTTCGCGCACCCGCCCGGAAAAGGGCTATCGTCGCCCACCGTCAACGTTCTCTGGGCGCTTGCGAACTTGGTCGCCGGCTACTTGCTGTTCCGCGCCGGAATGGTCCGCAGCGGAGGCAGTCCGGCGCTTCTGGTTTTCTTTGCGGGCTTTGCCGCCATCAGCATACTTATGAGCGTGCAGTTCCAGAAGAAGCAGGCGGGCTGACCAAGTAAAGCAAAAGCCGGCCCGATCTCCCGCATCCAAATAAGCAAAGGAAGAAACCATGCCTCTTACGACACTTGACCCCGCCGCCGCTCTGATCGTGATCGATCTGCAAAAAGGCATTGTCGCCATGCCCACCGCGCATCCGACCGCTGAGATCGTCGACCGCTCTGCGCAGTTGGCGCGCGCGTTCCGCGAGCGCGGTCTCCCTGTCGTCCTGGTCAACGTGATTGCACCCGCGCCGGGGCGCACCGACACCGCGCGCCCCAAATTCTCGTTCCCGGCCGATTGGGCTGACCTGGCGCCTGAACTCGGTGCGCAACCGGGCGATTATCTCGTAAGCAAGCAGCGCGTAGGGGCATTCATCGGAACCTCTCTGCAGGACTATCTGCAGCAGCGCGGCGTGACCCAGGTCTTCATAACTGGGGTTGCCACAAGCGCCGGCGTGGAAGCGACCGCCCGCAGCGCTTACGACTACGGCTACAACGTTGTGCTGGTAGTGGACGCCATGACCGACCGCGACGCCGACTCTCACCGCCACAGCGTGGAGAAGGTCTTTCCCCGCATCGGCGAAACCGAGACGACTGAAAACGTATTGAAGCGCTTGCGGGTGTGAGCACACTCGTGGCTGTAATCTGTAATCGGCAGCCTGTTATCCGAATCGGGGCCCCGATGTTCGTTGTCGTCTGGCAGTTCGAGATTTCCGAAGAGAAAGTCCAGGCTTTCGAAGCCGCTTACGGTCCTGACGGCGCCTGGGCTCAGCTCTTCCGCAGTTCGCCCAGCTACCTGGGAACAGAGCTATTGCGGGACGCCTACATTCCCGGCTCCTACCTCACCATCGACCGCTGGGCCAGCGAAGCCGACTTCCGCGCCTTCCGCAAGGATCATGACGCAGAGTACGAATCCCTTGACCGCGCCTCCGACTCACTGACCAGCCGCGAAACGCGGATCGGGGCCTATACCCTTTGACCAGGGTGTTCGGATTTGCTAATCTGCTGCAATCGAAGCTGTTAGATAACAGTAGTGCAGTTTCTCTTTTTCTTCGCTATTTTTCCCTGTCTTTGTCTCCCCAGCCCTGCTACAATCCCATCGAAATCCATTTCAGCCCGATTCGGGAATCCTCGGTTCGGAAACCGGAAATCCTGTCGGGTAAGCAATTTAAGGAGACAACCGAATGGCCATCGCCGATGACCGCACCAAAGCAGTGGAACTCGCCCTCGCGCAGATCGAAAAACAGTTTGGCAAAGGTTCCATTGTCCGGCTTGGTTCCAAGGAAGCCCTTCTGCCCATTGCGGTTATCTCCACCGGCTCCATCAGCTTCGACGCCGCGCTCGGCGTGGGCGGCATTCCCCGCGGCCGGGTGACGGAGATCTTCGGCCCGGAGTCATCGGGCAAGACCACCATCACCCTCCAGGTCATCGCCGAGGCGCAGCGTCTCGGCGGTCTCGCGGCCTTCGTCGACGCCGAGCACGCGCTCGACCCCGGCTACGCCAAGAAGCTCGGCGTGGACGTGGACAACCTGCTGGTTTCGCAGCCCGATAGCGGCGAACAGGCCCTGGAGATCACCGAGGCCCTGGTTCGCTCCGGCGCTATTGACGTGCTGGTCGTTGACTCCGTTGCAGCCCTCGTCCCCAAGGCCGAGCTGGATGGCGAAATGGGCGACTCGCACATGGGCCTGCAAGCTCGGCTCATGTCCCAGGCCCTGCGCAAGCTCACCGGAACCATTTCGAAGTCCCGCACCGCGCTCATTTTTATTAACCAGATCCGCGAGAAGATCGGCGTCATGTTCGGCAACCCTGAAACCACAACCGGCGGCCGCGCGCTCAAGTTCTACTCCTCGGTCCGCGTCGACATCCGCCGCATCGCCGCCATCAAGGATGGCGACGTAGTCACCGGCAACCGCACGAAAGTGAAGATCGTCAAGAACAAGGTCGCCGCGCCCTTCCGCGAGGCCGAGTTCGACATTCTCTACGGCGAAGGCATCAGCCGCGAAGGCGACGTCCTTGACCTGGCGGTGGCCAACAACATCGTGGAGAAGTCAGGCGCCTGGTACAGCTACGCCGGCGAGCGCATTGGCCAGGGCCGCGAAAACACCCGCACCTTCCTCAAAGACAACAAAGACATCTTCGCCAAGCTGGACATGGAACTGCGCAAGAAACTGGGCATCGGCGCACACAAAGCCGACGTGCCCGAGGCCCCGCCTACCGGCCACGCAGAGGCCAAGGAAGCCATCCGCCCGCGCAAGGGCTGATCGCCCATGAAACCCAGGAAAGCGTCCGCCATCGAGCGGCGGTTGTTCTTGACATGGAAGAGTAATGTATGTATGGTTATGAATGTTATTAAGGAGACTCTGATGAAACCAACTGAGCAAACAAAGCTGCATGTGATCTCTACTTACGTCATTCCTGCTCGCCGGAGAGGGGAGAAGACGGTTCAAGTCAAAGTTGGAAATGTCCAGAAAGAACTCGGATGGACCAACCGAACTCCATCGGTTTTTTCAACCCTATTGTCCAGGGAATTCCAGCAGGAGGCAGGTGTGGCTTTGATCGAAAGGATAGGCGGGCCGCCGTCCGGGGGGCCTAGCACCACATGGAAATTCGTGTACGAGGTGCTCGGCCAGGATGCGGTCTCGGCTCCAGCCGTCAAGGCGGCTCCAAGTGGATCCGGTCTGCGTTCCCTCTATGGACTTTGTTCCGACACCTTCAAGGCGCTCGGTGGCGGCGAAGAGTTCTTGCGGCGCGAGCGGCAATGGGGCCCGGACGCATGGGAGAGATACGAGACCGAAAAACAGCAGAATGCAAAGGCTGAGAAATGAATCGTGTCTACTGGGACTCGATGATGTTCATTTATTTGCTTGAGGCGAATCCAGTATTCGGCCCACGCGCACAGCTCATGCATGACGCAATGTTGCGTCGTGGCGACAGGCTTTGCACGGGTGTCTTTACCGTTGCGGAAGTTCTCACCGGGCCGCGCAAGCGAAACGATACAGCAGGGATCAACGCTCTTAAAAAGTTTTTCAGCGGGAGCGAGGTTGAGATTTTGCCATTCAACATGGAGACTGCAGACCGGTACAGCATAATCCGTGCCCAGGAGCGAGTGAGTCAGGCAGATGGAATTCATCTTGCAACGGCGGCCGCAACCGGGGTGGATTTGTTTGTCACCAACGACGGCGAATTGCAAAAGTTAGTGGTTCCGGGAATCCGGTTTTTCGCAGACGTTGACGGCAAGGTAGTCTGAGCCGTTACCGGGACAATGGGGAGCTGTTTCTCCCGTTGCCTTGTTTCCAAACCTTGTCCACGAAGGAACGCAACCCACGCTGCTAGAATCCCCTAGTGCACCAATGAGCGTAAAAGCCCTCTATCCCGGCACCTTCGACCCGTTGACCAACGGGCATGTCGACCTGATCCAGCGCGGGGCCAAGCTGTT
>JBEKFD010000051.1:29538-54836 GCA_050013495.1 Occallatibacter sp.
AACCCGCTGTTCACGGTTGAGGAGCGGGTGGAGATGCTCAAAGAAGCGACCAGCGCACTGGGCAATGTCTCGGTTGCAACCTTTGACGGCCTGATGGTTGAGTTCGCCCGACAGCTCGGAGCGACGGCGGTCCTGCGCGGCATCCGCGCCATCTCCGACTACGAGCACGAATTTCAAATGGCGCTGATGAACCGCCGCCTGGCTCCGGAGATCGAAACTGTTTTTCTGCAACCCGCCGGCCGCTACTCGTTTGTCAGTTCGCGGATGGTAAAGGAAGTGTTCAGCTTCGGCGGCGATGTCTCCGGCCTCGTCCCACCCAACGTGCTCAAGCGGCTGCGCGCGCGGATTGTCAAAAGCTAGCCCGCTGGGGTCGCAGAATCGAGACGAGGGCCGCCGGCCATTGCGCTTCTCGCACCCGGAAGGGCCAGTTCCCTTCAAGGCTACTGCTGATTCAGAGACGCCCGGATAATCGCGTTTTCGTGCAGATGCACCCGCCATCGATCCGGCCCTCCATCGCGTCTTCAATTTTCTGCTCATGTCAATCCGGACCCGCGCCGATAAGGAAAGCGAACCACACTTTGGTGGGAACTCCCGCGCAAATGCGACGGGCCGAGAGCGCGATGCCCTATCGAGCGCTATCGCGATTCGCCACCTCTGACACCGGATCGAAAACAATGAACCTACTCTCTCAAAGGATGGCCGCGGCAATTCAACCGGCCGCGGTCGAATGGCAAACCAGCTTCGCAGCGCTCGAATGTCCACCCGCGCATCTTGATGCGTCGCAATTTGTTGCCTGGGATCAGCCTTTCAACGGACCGTTAACCATGCAGGATCGAGGCGTTCGCTTCATGGGCTTCGCTCCCAGGAGCATAGCCATTGCTCTCCTCGCGTTCTTGTGCCTGGCAAACTCGTCGACGGCCAAGGCACAGTATCGGGACTATCCGCGGGCAGACGGGCCGGCTCAGGTTTTTGGCAACGGCGAATCGGGAAAGTGGACGGTCGATGGCGAGGTGCGCGGACGCACCGAGAACCAGACTGCGATCAACTATATTCCCGGACTGAACGAAACGTATGAGTTGACGCGCATCCGCGGCGGGTTCGAAGTTCGGCCCCTCTCATGGCTGACTGGATACGCGCAATTTCACGACAACCACGCCCTGGCGCTGCCCTTGCAGTACACGGCGGCAAACATGCGCGACAGCTTCGACCTGCGCCAGGGTTATCTTGAGTTGCATTTGAAGCCCGTGAAGATCTTCGCCGGACGGCAGGAATTGAAGTTTGCCGACGAGCGGGTGATCGGTATCAGCGACTGGACCGACAACAGCCGCACCTGGGACGGCTTCGACCTGCGCCTGGGCGACAAGAACCGCGTGGATCTCTTCAGCACGTCAGTGGTCGTCGTCCATCCCACCAGCCTTGACCTCCATGGCGCGGGGCTCACCTTCCATGGCGTCGAGGGCCACATCGCATCGCTGGCTCCGCGCACCACCGTTGAGCCGTTTGTGCTGGTGCGGGCGCTGCAACGCGTGCTGAGCCAGCAGAAGATCTACGGGAGCGAGCTGGAGGTTACGACAGGCGCGTATGCGGCCAGCCAGTTGCCGCTGGGCTTTGAATACTCGGCAACCGGGACGCTGCAACGCGGCAGCTACTCCAACGACTCGATCCACGCCGGTTCGGGCATCGCCCGCGCTGGATATATGGCGAAATGGCTGCGGTGGTCTCCGCGCGTGCAGGGAGAATACGACTATGCCACCGGGAATCCGCATCGCGATGCGCTGCGCATCGGCACCAACGACCAGATTTATCCCAGCAACCACAACGCGTTCGGGCTGGTTGACCTATTCGGCTTTGAAAACATCAAGCAGGTGCGGGGAAACCTGGACCTGAAGCCGGCGGAGAATCTGTCACTGTTGTTTCAGGCTGGGTCCCTTCACGTTGTGACAACGCGGGATTCGGTCTACAGCGGCAGTGGCAGCGCCGTGGTGAAAGCTCCGGCAGCAGGATTCGCCGGCGACAACATCGGCGCCGAGTTCGATGCTTCCGCGAAGTATGTTCTGCGGAAGTACATCGTGGCGAATGTCGGTGTGGGCCACCTTTTCCCCGGCGAGGTGATGACCAAAAATGGCCACGGCGCTCCGCTCACGCTGGCTTACCTGGGCTTCACGTACCGCTTCCGGGCCAATTAACCGCGGCGCGGAGGCTTTCCGCAGGGGTCCTTGGTCTCCCATCCTTCGGTAGCCGCGGCGACCGAAGGATGGGAGACCCGGCTGTTAGCTGAGATTCGTTTCCATGAGCGCCGCCTCCGGGTGGCGCTTTTGCTGCCTGCAAACGAATGAGGGCGCTCAAGGCGAAACGTGTAAGTGCTTTGTTTATAGAGGTGAAATGGGCCATTTTGCATGTAACATATCTGGTTTCATTGGTTTAGGAGGAAAGCGGGGGAGGGGTGGGTGATTTTTCCGTTTCTTCGGCTGCCTGGCCTAAGGAGAAGGTTCTGCACGATGGCGGATACGGAGGTGTCGTTTTTTGCTGCCCAGATGCGGGCCTGGCGGTAAGAATCGTCGCCGACGGCTACGGTGATGTTGCGGATGGTGCCTCCCTGGATTGGGCGGGGTTCTGGATGCTTATATCGATTGTGCGCCGACGCACGATAATTACACGCAACGAATTTCGATAGTGCGGCCTTAGTACTACAGTTGTATTTGGTCTTGGGGGCGCTGATCCGGGCCTGAAGGCCGCGTCTTTTTGGCTCATGTTCAGGGGGTTTTAAGGCTATGGGGTACCTGGCTTCCGCAAGAGGCTCAGTTAAAATGGGAAAAACTCAATTGTCTCAATGGATTCTGACTTCTCTGCCGGGTTCTTGGTTTGAATCTGATAGGGTGGACAGCTGAGGATGAGGAGGCATTTCATATGACTTTCTTGCGCTCTGCAAGATATTTTCTGCTGGCACTTGTCGTATTCGGGGCCGCTGCTCAACAGCAGGCAAGTGCTCAAATACCAGTGGGCACAGTGAGAACTGGAACCTTTGTCTGGGACGGCGATAGGTGGATTCCGGCTGAGGAGGCTCCGCCTCCCGCTGCCCAAGGAGGGGACGCGGACATGACGGTCGATGCTGCGCCGCCGCCGCTGCCGGTGTATGAACAACCACCTTGTCCGGAACCGAACTTGATCTGGACACCCGGCTACTGGCACCACGGCTTCCTTGGCTACTACTGGGTACCCGGTGCGTGGGTGCCGGCTCCGTATGCCGGTGCGCTCTGGACCCCTGGATACTGGGGCTTTGCGGGCGGCAGTTTTGGCTTCCACGTCGGCTACTGGGGACCGCACATTGGATACTACGGCGGCGTGAACTACGGCGGCGGCTACATGGGTATCGGATTTGCGGGCGGGGCATGGAATGGCGGCGTATTCGCCTACAACACCGCGATTGTTCGCGTGAATCGCACGGTGGTGACCAACGTCTACGTGAACACGACAATCGTGCAACAGACGACCATCGTCAACACCACAAACGTCTCCTACAACGGCGGACCGAACGGCATTCAGCACCAGCCGGCGCCCGAAGAGCAGGTTGCCGCGCATGAGCAGCACACGCCCCCGACGACGTTCCAGCAGCAGCATGTGACTGCGGCCGCCGCGGACAAGACCAACCTGGCCTCAAACAACGGCGGGCATCCGACGAACCTGGCGTCGGCCAAGCCGCTACAGGCCGAAAATCATGCTCCGCCAGCGGGATTCAAGCCTCCGCCGCCGAGACCAGTCACCGAACTGGCCAAGGCTCAGGCGTCACCGGCAACCGTTGCAGCGGCCAAGACGGCAACAGCGAAGACGGCAACGGTGGCCAAGCCTGTACCAGCGGCTCCGGCCAAAGCTGCACTGCCGCCACCCGCCAGGCCCGCAGTTGCACCACTCGTCAAACCCGAACCTCCGCCGGCCAAACCTGCAGTTGAGTCGCCGGCAAGGCCCGTACCTCCGCCACCCGCGAGACCTGAAGTCACGCCGCCGGCAGCAAGGCCCGTACCTCCGCCGCCGGCAAAGCCTGCAGCCAAGCCACCGGCAAAGACTCCACCCAAGCCCAAACCTGGAGAAGAGCCCAAGAAGTAGAGCAATCGGAAGTGAAGCCATCCAGGATAGGCTTGCTTCCCGCACAAAGAGGCCCAGGTTTCCCCTGGGCCTCTTTTTGCTGGCGGAAAGAAAGAGTCCGCGCCATGGCCGCTATAGCGGATTTCGAATTGCTGTACCCAGGAACGATTGGCCTCAAGTGGCTTTTTCCCCAAGAAGAAGCCACCTTCCACAACGCCGATAAGGCTACACAAATTCGAAATCCGCCTTAGATTCCATGCTGGACATCGTCCCAGTGGGCGCACTGATCCGGCAGCCGATTCTCCATCGCGTCGTCTTCTCGGAGAGAATCTTTCGCTTCATTGCGGGTGTCGGCTTTCACCTTGGCGCGGAAATCTGTAAAGATAAGAGACATCATGACCGTTTTAACCCCTACCAAAGTTTTTGCCGATCGAATTGGGCGGATTGAAGTTTCCGCAACCATGGCTGTGGCCGCCGAGGCCGCAAAGCTGCGCGCGCAAGGCGCCAACCTGGTGGATTTTGGCGCCGGTGAGCCCCATTTCCCCACCCCGCGCCATATCAAAGACGCGGCCATCGCCGCCATTGACGCCAACTTCACGCGCTATACCGTGGTTCCCGGCATTCCGGACGTGCGCAAGGCCATCGTCGAGCGGCATGCGTGCGACTTCGGCTCCGACTACGCTCTCGACGAAGCGATCTTCACCACCGGCGGCAAGCTGGCGCTGTTCAACACCATCCAGGTGCTGGTGGATCATGGCGACGAGGTGATTCTGCCGGTGCCGTATTGGGTCAGTTTCAAGG
The DNA here is from genome assembly GCA_050013495.1 of Occallatibacter sp. Lineage (GTDB taxonomy): Bacteria > Acidobacteriota > Terriglobia > Terriglobales > Acidobacteriaceae > Telmatobacter. Next base: position 34,420 of record JBEKFD010000051.1, read on the forward strand.
ACATCATCCAATACGCGGGCGGAAAAGTGGTGTTTCTTGAGACGAGCGAGGCGGAGAGCTTTCGCATCACGGCCGATGCGATTGAAAAGGCTATCACGCCGAGGACCAAGGCCATCATTCTCAACTCGCCGTCAAACCCGGCAGGCTCGGTGGTTTCGGCGGAGGATTTGGAGCGCATTGTCCACTTGGCCCACGAGCGCGGCATCTTCCTGCTGCTGGATGAGTGCTACGTGTATTTGAACTATGCGGGCAAGCCCGTCTCGGGTGGGTCGTTCACCTGGGCCAAGGAGCACCTGGTGGTTCTCGGCTCGCTCTCGAAAACCTATTCCATGACGGGATGGCGCGCCGGGTTTGCGCTGGCCTCGAAGCCCGTGGTGGCCAACCTCAGCAAGCTGCAATCGCAGTCTACCTCGAACGCCGCCAGCATGGTGCAGAAGGCCGCCATCGCCGCGCTCACCGGCTCGCAGGAATGTGTCTGCGAGTTTCGCGCCGAGTTCATCGAGCTGCGGGACTATATGCTCGCTAAACTGGCCACGATTCCCGGCGTCACCTGCACCAGGCCTGAAGGCGCTTTCTACGTGTATCCCAACATCGGGGCCTTTATCGGCAAGGGAGGCATTCGCACGGCAACCGAACTGGCCACGCGGCTGCTGCATGAGGCCCACGTGGTCACCGTGCCCGGCGAAGCGTTCGGCACCGCAGAGCACATCCGCATTTCGTACCCTGTGACCAAGCAGAACATCGATGAGGGCGTGTGGCGTATCGGCGAGTTCCTGACGCAGCTGAGGTAAATCGGCTTCTCCAGCCCGTTGCCCCGCGTACGGATTTGAGCGCCGTCGATTGGGAATCCGCCGCAGCAGCTGTGCCTCTGCATCAACCCACCGGCAAAAAGTGATACGCGCACTGTGCAAACATGCCGCTCGTCCGGTAGGATGTGTCTTCAATGTCGAAGTCAATCGATTTTCGCCCTGTGATTCTCGCCGGGGGCAGCGGCACCCGCTTCTGGCCCCGCTCCCGCCGTGCCCGCGCCAAGCAGGTGCTGGCGCTCGACGGTGAGCGATCCATGATTCAGCAGACAGTGGAGCGCCTCAAGCCACTGGCAAAGCTCGAAAAGACCTGGATCATTACCAACGAGTTTCTGGCCCACGAGATCGCCGATCAGTTGCCGGGACTGCCCAGCGAACAGATTGTGCAGGAGCCCGTGGCCCGCAACACCGCTCCCGCCTGCGGCCTGGCTGCGTTCCTCATCGAAAGGCAAAACCCCAATGCAATCCTGGGCGTCTTTCCTTCCGACCACGTCATTGCCGATGAGCCTCGGTTTCTGAAAGCACTGCAAAAGGGAATCGCCCTGGCTTCCGTGGGCGACAACATGGTGGTGCTGGGCATTGAGCCCACGCGCGCCGAAACCGGCTACGGCTATATCGAAACCGGCGACTTCACCAAGGACGATTCCGCCCTGCATGTGCGCCGCTTCACCGAAAAGCCAAACCAGAACCGCGCCGAAGAGTTTGTGGCCGCCGGCAATTACTACTGGAACTCAGGGATGTTCCTGTGGTCGGCGCGGACCTTGGCGAATGCGGTGCGCGAGCACCTGCCGGAGACCGCTCCGCTGTTGGAGAGCATTGCCGCGGCCTATGGCACACCGGAATTTGAAGAGGTGTTCCACTCTCTTTATCCCAAGTGTGAAAACATTTCCGTGGACTACGCGGTGCTGGAGCCGCGCTCGGCCAAAGGCGAGCATCTGTCGCACCTGTGCTGCGTGCCGGCCGAGTTCAGTTGGAACGATCTCGGCTCCTGGGCCTCGTTGTACGAGTACCAGCTCGACACGCGGCTGCGCGGCGACGGTGAAGGCAACGTAGCGGAGAGCGAAGGCCATTTAACCATCGATGCCGGCAACAACTACATCTACAGCCCCAAGAAGTTTGTGGCGCTGGTGGGCGTTGAAAACCTTGTCATTGTGGACACCGAAGATGCGTTGCTGATTGCCCACCGCGACCACTCCCAAGATGTGGGGAAGATCGTGAAGGAGCTTGGGCTATCGGGGCGGACGGAGCTCATCTGAGCTCTATCAGGGCCGGGATTCCAATTCGCGCTACAATCTTCCCATGAGCCCTAGCGCCCAAAGAATTCTCGAAGAAACGCTCCAATTGCCACCAGATGAATTCGACTGGCTTGTCGAGAGCCTTCTTATCAAGGAAAAAAGCGAGCCGGAGGCGGAGATTGAAGCCGCCTGGGACAGCGAGATCAAGCGCCGCCTCGACGAGATCGACTCGGGAGCGGTGGAGATGATCCCTGCCGAGGATGTGCTTGCCCGCATGGACGCTCGGCTAAAGTCCCGACAGCTAAAATGAAGCGGCAGCACGTTCATCCAGCCGCCGAGGCAGCGGCTGACCTAGCGTTTGAGTGATACTGGGCGCGAAGCGAATCGGCAGCTTTGGGCTTTGACGCAGAGTTGAGAAGCACTTTCAAAAAGCTGCTGTATTCTCCACGGATTGGTGTGCCCTATTTGCGAGGGACCCGCCGCGCAATCCTCAACCGGCATCCCTATTTTGTGGTCTTCCGCGAACTTCCACGCAAGATTGAGATTCTCGCCGTAGCCCGCGCCAAGCAGCGCCCCGCCTATTGGTCCAAACGCCTCTAACTCTTGCCGCATGCTGCCCCGGCGCCGCTCTCCGTTATCCTCTTCAATAAGGGAGACGAAGAACCCAAACATGGCCCACTCGCAGATCAAGTTTGGCACCGACGGCTGGCGCGGCGTCATTGCCGACGACTTCACCTTTGCCAATGTGCGCGTTGCCGCCCAGGCCGTGGCTGCTTACGTTCATGCTCGTCGCGGCTCTGACCAGGAAGACCCCGCCAAGGGGCTCTGCATCGGCTATGACACCCGATTCGGGTCGAAGGCATTTGCGCGCGCCTGTGCTGAGGCCGTGGCCGCAACCGGCATTCCGGTTGCGCTGGCCAACGATATCACCCCCACTCCCGCGCTCAGCTTCGGCGTTCGCGGGCGCAAGGCAGCCGGCGGCATCATGATCACCTCGTCGCACAACCCGGCGCAGTGGAACGGCGTGAAGTACAAGGCCTGGTACGGCGGCTCCGGCAAACCGTCGATCATTGCGGAGATCGAGTCGTATCTTGGCCAGCCGATCCCGGCCGCTGCCATGCCCGCCGTCATTGAGGAAGTCGATTTCCTGCCGCCTTATCTTGCCGCCATCGAGAGCTTCGCCGACCTGGATCTTATCTCCCGCTCGGGGATGAAGTTCTGCATCGATTCAATGTATGGAGCTGGGCGGACGATCATCTCGGACATTTTTACGCGGATCGGCGTGGATCACTTACAGATTCGCGGCAATGTCGATCCGCTCTTTCCCGGCATCAACCCCGAGCCCATCGAGCCGCACATCCGCGCCCTCGGCGAGGCAACCGTGGCCAACGGCTGCCAGGCCGGCCTTTGCACGGACGGCGACGCCGACCGCATCGGCGCGACCGATGAGGACGGAAACTTCGTCGACCCGCACAAGATCTTCTCCGTGCTGCTCAGCTGGGTACTCAAGGGCAAGGGCTGGCCGGGCGCCGTGACCCGCGCCTTCAACACCACCAAGATGCTGGACCGCATCTGCTTGAAGCACGGCCGCGAGCTGATCGAGCACGGCATCGGCTTCAAGTTCGTATGCGATTACATGCTGGAGCGAGAGATCGTGATGGGCGGCGAGGAGTCAGGCGGCATCGGCTTCCAGCGCCACCTGCCCGAGCGTGACGGCTTGCTCAACGCGCTTCTGCTGGCCAACGTGATGGCAGAAGAAGGCAAGACGCTCGGCCAGCTCGTCGCCGATCTCCAAGCCGAGTACGGCGAGCACCAATACGGCCGGATCGACCTGCGCATTATTGACGACGTGAAGAACGCCGCGATAGCCCGCGCCCGCTCGCTCGAATCCGGCAACCCGGTATTCGCCGGCATGAAGATCCTGCGCCAGGAAAACCTCGATGGCGTAAAGTTCTACCTCGACAACTCCGAAGCCGCTACCAAGCCAAACGCAGCCGAGACCTGGCTGCTTCTTCGCGCCAGCGGCACCGAGCCGCTGATGCGCATCTACACCGAATCCTGCTCGAAGGAGTCTGTAGCCAGGGTGCTTGAGTCAGCGCGCGAGTTTGCGCAGGGCGGGTGATAGCGTCTTCTGGCTGGATGGTTATTCGAACATCCGGGCGTCAAAGACAAACGGGTGCGGAGAGTTAATCTGCAATTCAGCCATGCGAGGATGGAGCGGGTTGACGAGCACATTCCACTCCACGCGGATTGGCACCGACGGAACCATCAGAGCCAGCGACGAGCGATCGCGCATCCAGGTGTCACCCAAATCGCGGGTTGAGCCGGGTCCCGCATCCACGTTGTCCGTCCACCATTCCGGCGGCAACTCGGCGGGTTCGACAGTGCGCGCCGGTTCCCCTTCGGGCAAGATTGCAGAAAGATAGACAAGGTCTCTAGGTGCCTGACCCGGTTCCAGATGGACAAAGAGTTCGATAGCAGCCAGCGCCAGCGAGGTGGACGCATAAACCATCGGCACACCGCGCGAGTTCCAACGGCCGCCGAAGCGCCGCGCGCCCTCGCCGGAAAATGCTTCGGCTGCATACGGCTCCCGGCAGAGCCGCCAGATACGCATTAGCTGTAAACGCCGTAAGAGATGCGGCCCAGCACGTCTTCCACTTCACGCACACCGGGATCGGTATCTAACTGGTCCAATGGACGCCCGCCGCGCAGGGCGCGATTGGGCGTTTTTAGCCACGCTGCGGCCTTGTCGCCGCTGCCGAGTGTTTCAGCGGCGTTGGCATAGACCTGGGCCAGCCGTACCGTACGATCCGATTCGGCGGGCGTCAGCCGGGAGTGCTGCGTGATGCGCCGGGTGAGGGTGCGCTGAGGAATGCCGATTTTCTCGGAGATTTCCGCCTGGCGAAGGTCGAGCCGCTGAGCCAGCAGGAAGAGAGCCTTCACTGGCAACCCTTCGCGGACAAGCTCGGCCATTGATCCGCCATGCCTCGCCGCCCTGCCGAGAATGACGTCTCCACCGAGCACTTCTGAAACCGTATGGGTTGCCAAGGTGTGCCTCCTGATTCAGTATACGCCATTTGGCTAGAATCAAGACGCCATTTTACAGAATATTTGCGACCTTGGCTCTTTTGCCAACACGCACAACCATCCGAGCGGGCAATGCGCCTAGTGGAATCAGAGAGTTAGTAGCCACTTCGCCGTTCAGTTTGACCGCACCTTCGGCGATCTTGCGGCTGGCCTCGGCGCCGGACGCGGCCAGAGCGAGTTGAACCAGCAGCTTGGGCAGACGAATCTGCAATGCGCCTGGCGCGCCCGAAGGCCCGACCAGATCAGCATAGGCAACGGTGACCTCTTCCAGGTCCTCAGCTGCCTCTTTCTGCTGGAACATGCGCGCCCAGTTCTCGTCGGCGGCCAGCGCTGCGGCTTCGCCGTGGAAGCCGGCGGTGATGGTGCGGGCGAGGCGCTTCTTGGCTTCCATGGGGTGAAGCTTCCCTGCCTCGACCTCAGCCTTGAGCGCGTCCACTTCGGATTGCTTCAGGTCGGTCAGGAAGACCCAGTACTTCCACATCAGGTCGTCGTTGATGGACATGAGCTTGCCGTACATCTCGGCGGGGGGTTCGTTGATGCCGATGGCGTTGTTGAGCGATTTCGACATCTTCTGCACGCCGTCGAGGCCCTCAATGATCGGCGTCATGAGGACGATTTGCGGCTTCTGGCCGTAGTGGCGCTGCAGCTCGCGGCCGCCCATCAGGTTGAAGCGCTGATCGGTGCCGCCCAGCTCGACGTCGCATTCGAGGGCGACGGAATCATAGCCTTGCATGAGGGGATAGAGCAGCTCATGCAGGCTGATCGGCTGCTCGGCCTGGAATCGGCGGTGGAATTCATCGCGCTCCAGCATCTGCGAGACGGTGAAATGCGATGCGAGGCGAATGGTCTGCTCGTAGCCTAGCTTGCCGAGCCACTCGGAGTTGTAGCGGACCTCCGTTTTATCGGCATCGAGAATTCTGAAGACCTGCTCCTGGTAGGTCTTGGCATACTCGTCGATCTGCTCACGGGTGAGCGGCTTGCGGGTTACGTTTTTGCCGGTGGGATCGCCGATGAGCGAGGTGAAGTCGCCGACGAGGAAGATGACGGTGTGGCCGAGCTGCTGAAAATGGCGCAGCTTGCGCAGGAGCACGGTGTGGCCGAGATGGAGGTCGGGGGCGGTGGGGTCGAAGCCGGCTTTCACGCGCAGGGGGCGGCCGGTTTTGAAGCTTTCTTCAAGGCGCTCGCGCAGGTCGGAGACGCGGATGATCTCCGCGGCGCCTTTTTCGAGCAAGTCCATCTGTTCGTCTACGGGTGGGAATTGGGGCATGTCGTCTTCCAGTATAAGGTCCGGCTCAATCCCACCTGCTGCGGCGCCCATGCCATCCCGTTATAATTCCCTTATGCAACAGACAGCACATTCCGGCGCTCCGGCAGTCTCGCCCGCTCTTTGCGCGCATACCGCCCGTGCTGCGGCGGCCCCGGCCGCCTAGACACCCGCTCCTCTTATCCCACAACCCACTGTGCCGTTCCGAATCAGGTGCACCCACGCCCGATTCCCAATCTGGCAATACGCTCGCCTGCATTTGCGAAGTTCATAATGGAGACATCATGGAAGAGTTCAGTCGTATTCAGCGGCTCCCGCCGTATGTGTTCAACATTACGGGGGAGATGAAGGTATCGGCTCGCCGCGTGGGCGAGGACATTATCGATTTCGGAATGGGGAATCCCGACGGGGCCACGCCCAAACACATCGTAGACAAGCTGGTGGAAGCGGCGTTGAAGCCGGCGACGCATCGCTATTCCGTTTCGCGCGGGCTGCCGCGGCTGCGCAAGGCCATCTGCAACTGGTACAAGACGCGCTACAACGTCGACCTCGACCCGGAGAGCGAAGCCATTGTCACCATCGGGTCGAAGGAGGGCATTGCCCACCTGTGCCTGGCGATTCTGGATTCGCGCGACACGGTGCTGGTGCCCAACCCCAGCTATCCGATTCACATTTACGGGCCGGTCATTGCCGGGGCGCACGTGGTGAGCGTGCCGGTGCACGACCGCGAGCAGTTCCTCGCCCAACTGGAAGACCTGATCCCGCGCATGGTGCCGCGGCCCAAGGCGCTGATTGTGAACTTCCCGTCGAATCCGACGACCGAGTGCGTCGAGCTGCCGTTTCTGGCGCGGCTGGTGGAGTTGGCCCGCGAGTACGGCTTCCATCTGATTCAGGACCTGGCCTACGCCGACATTGCGTTCGACGGCTACAAGCCGCCCAGCGTCCTCGAAGTCCCCGGCGCGAAAGACCTGGCCGTCGAGTTCTTCACGCTGAGCAAGAGCTACAACATGCCCGGCTGGCGGGTGGGATTCATGGTGGGTAACCCGGTGCTGGTGGCTGCCCTGGCGCGCCTCAAGAGCTACTTCGACTATGGCACCTTCACGCCCATCCAGGTTGCTTCGATCGCCGCCCTCGAAGGCCCGCAGGAGTGTGTGCACGAGATTTGCGAGAACTACCGCAGCCGGCGCAACGTGCTGGTAGAAGGCCTTAACAAGCTGGGCTGGCCGGTAGCGCTGCCCAAGGCCACCATGTTCGTGTGGGCGCAGATTCCCGAGCAGTATCGCAAGCTGGGGTCGCTCGAGTTTTCAAAGCGCCTGCTGACCGATGCCAAGACCGCCGTCTCGCCGGGGATTGGCTTCGGCGACTACGGTGATGCCCATGTGCGCTTCTCGCTGATCGAGAACGAAGAGCGGACGCGGCAAGCCCTGCGCGGCATCAAGGCGATGTTTGCGAAGGGCTGACGTGTAAGCGACACGGGAGGCGGGTCTGCATCTTAGCGTGTAGAGAATTTCCCAAGGCCGATGAGTTCCCTGCCGCTGATGCATATAATTCTGACCCTGCTTGTCGCCGCGAGCATTGCGCTGATGCTGATACGGCCGCGCGGCATTCGTGAAGTCTACTGGGTGGGCGGCGGGGCGGTGCTGCTTGTTGCCCTGCGGCTGGTGCCGTTGCGGCTCGCAGGCCACGCGATTGCCGAGGGCAGCGACGTCTATCTTTTTCTGATCGGCATGATGCTCTTGTCGGAACTGGCGCGGGAGCATGGCGTCTTTGAGTGGCTCTCGGCAGCGGCGGTGCGCGGCGCGCGCGGTTCGTGCTCGCTGCTGTTCACGCTAGTGTACGCAGCGGGCACCGTTGTGACCGTCTTCATGTCGAACGATGCCACGGCAGTGGTGCTGACGCCGGCGATTCTGGCGGCGGTACGCAAGGCAAAGGTCGAGCCGCTGCCCTACCTTTTTGTTTGCGCGCTCATCGCCAACGCCGCGTCGTTTGTGCTGCCCATCTCGAATCCGGCGAATCTGGTGCTTTTTCGCAACGGAATGCCAACACTGGGGCATTGGCTCGCTTCATTCGGCGTGCCGTCGGTGGTGTCGATTGCGGCCACCTACGGAGCGATGCGCTGGATTTTCCGCCGAGAACTGCGGCGCACCATCGGACACAAGGTAAATGCAATGCCCCTGACCGCGGATGGGAAGCTTGTGGTTGGCGGGCTGGCGGGGATGGTAGTTGTGCTACTGACGGCCTCTGCGCTCAGCTGGGACCTGGGACTGCCGACCTGCCTGGCCGCATTGGCGATTACGACTGCGGTTTCAATCAAGGCGAGAAGCAACCCGCTGCGGCTGGCGCGCGAGATCAGTTGGGGAACCATCGCATTGGTGGCGGGGTTGTTCATTCTGGTGGACGCGGTTGAAAGCGTGGGCGCGCTGCGGCTCACGCAGGCATGGCTGGAGCGGGCGCAAAGTCTCACGCCGGGGTCGGGCGCGATGGTTGTCAGCTTCGCAGTGGGCATCGCCAATAACCTGGTCAATAACCTTCCGCTGGGCTTGATTGCGGGCGCAACGCTTCAGGCAGCGCACGTGAAAGGGCTTATGGCGAATGCGGTGCTGATCGGTGTTGACCTGGGGCCGAATCTTTCCATCACCGGGTCGCTGGCTACGATTCTCTGGCTGCTGGCGCTGCGCCGCGAGAAACTGGATGTCAGCTTCTGGAGCTTTCTCAAGGTTGGCGCGATCGTAATGCCGATCGCGCTGGCGCTTGCGATGGGCGCCGCAATCCTGATGCAGGCGCTCTTGCGAATCTCGTAATGCGCGGAGCGAATTTGGACGAAATACAAAGGCCTGGATTGGGGGAAAAGTCCTGATTCCCGCATAAAATACCGAAAAGCATGCCCCAGGGGCTAAAGCCCGCGCCGTTCCTATTGACTTTTGCCGGGGATAAATCCCCGGCCTACCGCCGCGACCTTGAGTTGTTCCGCAGCCGGTGCAGTCCTGTTCCGGGGCGTTCAAAATCAATGCATTCCGCCGCCGCCGGGGGCAGCGCCGGGCTTGTTCTTGCTGAGCAAGAAGGCCAGCACAACGAGGCCGATGGACATATACGAAAGCTCCATATAGACGTCCTGATAGCCCTGCACAGCGGCCTGGCGGTTGAGCTGTTCATAGATGTTTGCCATGGCCAGTGTTGCGCCGTTGGAACTTCCGAAGGTGGTGCCGAAGAAGCCGCTCAACCCGTTCACATGCTGCTGATAGGCAATCGAGGCGGAGGTCATGGCGCTTTGCAGGTGCTGCTCGTGCCACATGGAGCGGCTGGTGACCTGCGCGTTGGTGAGCGCGATCAGGATGCTGCCGCCGATGTTGCGCGAAAAGTTGATGAGGCCAGCCACCTGGTTCGAATCTTCCTTGGGCATGCCCACGTAAGCGGCGGTGGTGATGGAGATGAAGCAGAAGGGCAGCGGGAGCATCTGCACCACGCGCAGCCACGAGGCCTGCGAAAAAGACATGTCGAGCGTGGTGACCTCCGCCGCGATGCGGAAGGTGACGATGAACATCAGGAATCCGATGGCGGTCAAGGTGCGCGCGGACACCTTGCTGGTGGCAAAGCCGGCCAGCGGCATCATGAACAGCAAAGTGACGCCGCCCGCAGTGAGCGCCAGTCCCGCAGTAGTGGCTGTCCAACCCAGGAGTTGCTGCATGAACTGCGGCTGGAGAACGGTATTGGCGTTGAGCACGCCGCCCACCAGCATCATGAGGAAGCAGCAGATGGCGAAATTCTTGAAGCGGAAGACCTTCAGGTTGATGAGCGGGTCCTTCTGACGCCACTCCCACCAGACGAGCGCGATCATGCCGGAGACGAACAGGAAGGCGAAGAAGCGGATGAAGTTGGAGGCGAACCAGTCGTTTTCCTCGCCTTTGTCGAGCATGATCTGCATGCCGCCCATGGCGATGGTGAGGAAGGCCAGGCCGACGTAGTCCATGCGGAAGAAGCGGGAGCGGTCCGGCTTGATCCATGGCGGATCTTCGACCAGGCGGGTGACGAGGATGAAGGCCAGGATGCCGACGGGAATGTTGATGTAGAAGATCCAGCGCCAGGAGAAGTTGTCGGTGATCCAGCCGCCCAGCGTGGGGCCGATGGAGGGGGCGAGAACGGCGACCAGCCCGTAGAGTGCAAAGGCCTGGCCGCGCTTCTGCGGTTCGAAGCTGTCGGCCATGATGGCCTGTGCCATGGGCTGCAGGCCACCGCCGCCTGCTCCCTGCAAAATACGGAAGATGAGCAGCATGGGCAGCGAGAGGGCCGCGCCGCAGAGGAAGCTTGAGACGGTGAAGATGACGATGCAGAGGACAAAGAAATTCCGCCGGCCCAGGACGCTGGAGGCCCATCCTCCCAGGGGAAGGACGATGGCGTTTGAGACCAGGTAGCTGGTGAGAACCCAGGTGCCCTCATCGGTGCTCGCGCCCAGGTTGCCGGCGATGTGAGGCAGGGCGACGTTGGCGATGGAGGTGTCGAGTACCTCCATGAAGGCTGCCAGGGCCACCGTCATAGCGATCAGCCAGGGATTGACGCGGGGCTTCCATTGCGCCTGCGCAACAGGCTGCGGGTTGTTGACGGTTACTCCGCCGGAGGCCGGCAATGCTGGGGACGCTGCGGACAAAAAGTCTTCTCCTCTGCGAGTCTTGTGGCTTATGAGGCGGAGATGATTGGGCTAAGCGCGGGTCAGGCGTAACGCCGACGGCGCGGGGAAATGCTGCAAAGGGGAACGTGTCTTGCGCATACGTAAGCTTAGATTCGGTTTGGCGGGTTTGGGGTTCATGGATTCTGCGTCAAGGCGGCAGGCGCCGGGTTCGGGCTGCGCCAGCCGGCCAGGGCGATGGCCAGAGCGACGGCCTGCATGGCGACAATAAAGACCGCACAGGCCGGCCATTTTCCGAGGGCCCAGAAGGCGCCGGGGACAACGCCGGCAGCGGTTCCGCCCAGGTAATAGCAGGTCATGTAGAGGCCCGCGGCGGTGACGCGCGCTCCCGGCGGCGCTGCCACGCGCAGATGGCTTTGCGCCGCAGTCTGCGCGATGAAGACTCCCGAAGAAACCAGGGCGAGGCCGAGGATGACGATCCACAGGGCGGGAGCAAGAGTGAGCAGCACGCCGGCCATGGAGCAGGCAATGGCTCCAGCGATGCCGGCGCGCAGGCCGACGCGGGTGATGAGGAACCCGGCGGCGGGGGTGACGACGAGCCCTACGAGATAGACGAAGAACAGTGAGCTGAGGGCGGTGGTGGAGAGTGAATACGGTTTGGCGCTGAGGTGGAAGGTGATCCAGGTGAAGACGCCGACCAACGAGAAGAGAACGTTGAAGCCGACGGCGAAGGTGGCGATAAGGCGGCGGCTGCGGAAGAGGGCTTGCACCTGGTAGAGGAAGTTTAATTGGGCGGGTGGTTTGGAGGGTGGCCGGGTTGGTGGATTCCCAGGTCTCAGAAGCGAGACCTGGGGCACCCGGCCGGACGGCGGTTCCTTCGGGTCAAGACGGCGGTGGCCGTGGGGCAGCCAGGCGGCCACGGCGGCGGCTCCGGCGAGCGAGGCCGCGCCGAGGGCAAGGAACGCGATACGCCAGTTGAACCAGTCGGTCAGGATGCCGGTGCCGACGCGGCCCAGGAATCCGCCGAGGGCGGTTCCGCTGACGTAGAAGCTCATGATCAGGGCTACGCGGTCAGGCGGCCACTCCTCACCAATGTAGGTGACGAGGACGGCGACAACGCCGGGCACCAGGATTCCCTGCAGGAAGCGCCAGAAGACGAGCTGGGCCAGCGAAGTGGATGTTGCGGCCAGCAGCGTGGGGATGGAGATGCCGAGCAGCGAAGCGACAATGACCCGCTTGCGCGGCAGCCGCTCAGTGAGCGCGCCGAAGATCGGCGCCGAGAGCGACGCCGAGGGTGGCCGCGGAGACGGTCATGCCGGCGGCGGTTTTGGAGGCGCGAAAGAGCTGCGTGAACAGCGGCAGCAGCGGCTGGGTGCAGTAGAGCTGGAGGAATGCGCAAACGCCGCATAGGGTGACGGCTACGGCGGCCCATGGGCTGGGAGAGTCTCGATGCGGTTGGGTGTGGGAATCCAAGAGTCAGGATAATCGATGGCGGTTCTGCGCAGCCTATCCTCTCTTTAGGTGGTGGGTCAGTATGAAGAATGATTCCCTCGGGGGCTGAAGCCCAGGTTCATTTTGATGCATTTAACGTACGGGCTGAAGCCCGTACCCTTCAAGCTGATCCACTATTTCCCATGAGAAAAAGGGCCCGGACTTAAAGTCCGGGCCCCTGTGTTGAACACATGCGCGGTGAAAGCAGGCGGTGATCGTCTTTGGAATCAATAAACAGTGAAAGTAAGGGTCGTCGAGTGCGAAGTGCCTCCACTGGTCCCGGTGATGGTGATGGGATAGGTGCCCAGCGGAGCTCTCCTGGAGACCGAGAGGGTGAAGTCCGACGAGCCGGAGCCGGTAATGGATGTGGGGCTGAAGCTGCCCGTCACTCCCGATGGAATGCCCGTTGCCGACAGGGAGACTGCCGAATCGAATCCGCCCGAGGCTGTAATGGTGACTACCGCATACCCGCTTTGACCGCGGTAGAGATAACCGGAGGTGGGCGAGACGGAGATGGTGTACGTGCCCGCCACCGCCGCCGTAACGGTGAGGGATACGGTCGCCGTGTGGGTGATTCCGCCGCCGGTGCCCGTGATAGTGATGGTGGATGTTCCTGTAGCTGCTGTGGAGGCCACGGTCAGCGTCAGCGTAGACGTGCCGGAACCCGGCGCCGCGATGGACGATGGGCTGAAGGCTGCGGTTACGCCGGTGGGAAGTCCCGATGCCGACAAGGCGACGGCTGAGTTAAAGCCGCCGGAGACGGTGGTGGTGATGGTGGACTTGCCGGTGCTTCCCTGCGCCACGGAGACCGACGTAGGCGAGGCGGCCAGCGTGAAGGCCGGAACCGGCGCGGAGGTAACGGTGAGCGCGATGGTGGCGGTGTGCGTGATTCCACCGCCCGTGCCGCTGACGGTGATGGTGTAAGTACCCGGGGTCGTGGTCGATGCAACAGCCAGCGTTGCGGTCGACGTGCCCGAACCCGGCGCGGCGATAGGCGCGGGACTGAAGCTGACGGTGACGCCCGTTGGCTGGCCGCTGGCGGTAAGGGCAATTGCGGAGTCGAATCCGCCGGAAACCGCGGTGGTGATGGTGGAGGTTCCGCTGTTGCCGACCACTACAGAAACAGACGTGGGCGAAGCGGTCAGCGTGTAGGCGGGCGTCTGGCTGGTTGGCGCCAGGGCGTTGATCAGGCCGGTGCCGTTGGGGCTGCCCCAGCCGGTGACAAGGTCGTAGCCGGTGACCGCAGAGTAACTTCCCGACGTGCCGCTGACGATGTCGTGGAAGTCGGTTGTGTAGGCAGAGGTCAGCGCGCCGCCGGACTCATTCTGCGCGTAGATGGTGGGGTTGATAAAGCCGATGGTCGAGTCGCCATTGTTGGCAAGTTGCTGGTTCACCAGCGCGATATAGGCGGCCCACATGGGCGTTGCAAAACTGGTGCCGCCGTAGTCGTTAGCGAGGCATGCGGTCTGGTCGGCGCAGGTATAAAACGTAAAGTTGGCGTTGGCCGAAACGTCGGGGCCGTTGCGCAGCGTGGTTGAACCCTTGTTGCTGGAATTGATGACGCCGGCGGCTGCCTGCCAGGAGGGGATGGCGATTCCATCGGGCGAGATGCCGCCGCCCGAGTCAACCCATGCAGTCTCCGACTTCCACGGGCCGGCTGCGCTGGCGGTTACAAGATCCGTTCCGCCGACGGAGACAACATGCGCATCGTCGGCCGGCCAGGCTTCGTTGCTCGATGACCAGGTGGAGCTGTCTCCCGAAGCAGCAAAGAAGTTCTGCCCCTGCGCAGCCATCTTCTCGAAATACGGGTCAAGCGTGGAGGGGTCGGCCGGCGTCCATCCCCACGAGCAGCCGATGGTGGTGGGCAGCGGGCTGTGGGTGGTCATGGCGCTGATGATGGCCGTGTCTGTCGATCCGATGTACATCACCAGGCTGGAGAGTCCCGGCGCCATGCCGATGGCCTGGGTCATGTCCAGGGTCTGCTCGGTGTCGTCGCAACTGCCGCCGGCGCGGGAATCGACGCAGGATGTGCTGGTCCCGTCCGTCGAGAGCAAGGTGATGGGCACATTGTTGGTCTGGCCCACGTTGCTGAAGTAGGTGCTCAGATCGGTCAGATCGGTGCCCAGGTACTCGAAAAGTCCCAGGTTCTGGCCTGCTCCGGTCAGAGCCGTTCCGCCGTAGTAGGCGGCGCGCATGTCGCTGCCCAGGAACGACGCCGATGGGCCGGATCCGGTAGTGGCGTGCTTGACTACCTGGTCCTCAGGAATGCCATGCGCCTTGGCGTAGTCGCTCTTCTTCTCGAACATGGGATGGGGAATGGAGAAGTTGTCCAGTCCGGAGATGTGCCAAAGCGAGAACGCCAGGTTCGTGGTAGGCTCGCGATCCGGTCCGTAGAACGTGCGGCTCTCGGTGGGATGGCGGTAGGTCATCATGTTGACGTGGAAGGTCTTTTCGATGGCCGAAACCGGCCCCTTGATCTGCACCTCCATGCCGTCGCGCGTGCCGCCCACAACTTCAAAACCGCTAGACTTGGCGAAACTGATCACGGCATCGTAATCCGCCTGGCTAGGACCAAACCGCTCGGTGAATTCCGCCACGGTGAGGAAACGGCGATACGAGAAGCTGGTCGGATCGGATACATCGTTCAGGAACGCTTTGAGCCCGGCGGGATCGCGCAGCGGCAACACCACGTCGAGTTGCATGACCTGGTCTACGGGAAGACGTCCGATGGGTTGCGCCTGGCTGGCACGGGCCGCCTCGCGCACATGGCGGGTTAACACGGATTGCGCCTGGGAGTTCGCTGTCGCGATGCATAGGATCGCAACGACCGAGAGCAGAAGCTGGCCTGATTTCCGAACCATGGTTTCTCCTTGGGGGGGTCTGGCGGATGTCCGGTTCGCGAGCGTGGGGAAGGGCAACCGCCGAGTCCCCGTAGAGTATCACTCGGTTTTGCGGTGGGCCAGTGAAATTCCGGGACAACGAACGGGGAAGCAGGTACTTCGGTTCCAGCAAGCGTAAGGGTTCAGTTCGGGCGGGCTCCAAGACGCTTAAGGAAGCGATTGAGCTGCTCGCCGTCAATGGGGTCCAGTGCGGACTCCTGGGTGCGCTTTCCTTTGGACGGTGGGCTGACGACGAATTCCAGGCCGACGCCATCGTTGCCCCATCGAACCGACCTGGCATGAACGGTAATGGAGCGCTCTGACGGGGACAGGCCGAGGTCGGGCTTGGTGATGGTCATGCGGATCACGGTGCCCGGATACCAGCGCTCCGTGGTTACCACGTAAAGGCCGGTGGCGCTGACATCGCGAACCTCGTGCGCATGGGGAGCGCCGCCAGTAAAGAAATGGGCCACAAGGCCAGGAACCGGCTGCCTGTTTGTTCTCCTGGGATCGGCGGGATCGGAAAACAGCCACCGCCCTAGCTTGCCCATGGGCGACAAGGTGGGCTGGCGAGCCGGATCCATCCACGGCTTGGCCGGCGGCGTTTGCGCTGGCATTTCAGGTTGCGGCTGCGGCTGCGTTGCTTGTTCCGGTTGCGGCTCTGGCCCCGTCTGCCGAAGCTGCTCAGGTTCCGCCCGCTGAACGGGGGTTGGCGGCGCGGCGGGAACGGGAACCGGATCGGACAGGACTGGATCGGTCAGGACCGAAGCAGGCAGGACCGAAGCGGCTGGAACGGGATCAATCTGGACCGGCTCAATCGTTCTGGCCGGTAGCTCGCGAAGCGGCACGGGACGGGCCGATCCCTTCATCTCCTCGCGAACCAGCACAGGGCCCAAAACGGGAACGGGATTCGCAGAGGGTGGGGCGGCGACGATGGTCTCGGTGCGTGCAAGCCGCTCCAGACGCCACTCCATCTCTTCGGCCGAGCACAAAATCAGTTGGTCGCCGGTTTGAGTCTGGGAAGAAAAGATGGCGTGCGCAGGCAGGGCAAGGACACTGGCTGCAGGCGGAGTGGCCGGGGAAACGCGGTAAGTGGGAAAGAACTCAACCGGCTCCAGTACCCTGCACTGCACATCGAGGTAGAGCAGGTCCAACGGGGTAACCACTTGCGAAGCGGGAATACCACGGAACGGCGCCATCCACATGCCCGCGCCGGAGTTTGGCGTGAGGGTGGCCAGCCAATCTTGAAAGCTGGCGAGAGAAAAGTCTCCGGCAATGACGAACATCCCCAGAAAACACTCCCGGGTCTGGTTGAATGCACAGATCTGCCCCGGCTCCATGAGCGCCCTAGCTTTTGACAACTCAATCAGCAGCGGGTAGCGGTCGTCTTGCGGCACACTTCGGCCCGATGCGGAGAGCGAAGCCGGACTGCGCCAAGGCTGGGGCATAAGAGTAACTTCCATAATCTATCGGCAGTAATGTGTTTTGCAATCACCCGTAATGTGCAGAAAAACCGATTTTAGGGTATAAGGAGCGCGCCAGGAGGCCCGAAAGCTACCTCTTCGCGCCGGAAAGACGGTGTAACCTGAGACGGGCCATGCTTCCCCGTCCATCGACCATGGCTGGTTCTACCCCATACCGGAGATCGAATGAGCGCAACATTTCCGCTGAGAGACGGCCCGCCAGGGGACCCGGCTCGGAAAGACTTAGCCCGGACCGAGGCCCGAGTCAATTCGCCGCGGCAGGTCCTGTTTGCCAGCCTGGTAGGCACGGCAATTGAGTTTCTCGACTTTTACATCTACGCCACGGCGGCGGTGCTGGTGTTCCCCAAACTGTTTTTCCCGTCCGCCGACCCGGCCACGGCCACGCTGGCCTCGCTGGCTACGTTTGGGATTGCCTTTCTGGCGCGGCCCGTTGGGTCGGCTCTCTTTGGTCATTTTGGCGACAGAATTGGCCGCAAGACGACGCTGGTGGTCGGATCGCCGCGCCACTGCTGCTGGCCCTTTGCCGCTTTGGCCAAGGCATCGGCCTGGGCGGGGAGTGGGGCGGCGCAGTGCTGCTGGCCATTGAGAACGCCCCGCCGGGCAAACGCGCGTGGTACGGCATGTTTCCGCAACTGGGCGCGCCGCTGGGGTTCTTCCTTTCCGGCAGCGTGTTCCTGGCGCTGTCGAAGCTGCTGACCGACCAGCAGTTCTTCACCTTCGGCTGGCGGTTGCCGTTTCTGGCCAGCTCGGTGCTCGTGTTTCTCGGCCTTTACGTGCGCGTGACGATTACCGAGACGCCGGTATTCCAGGAGTCGCTGAAGCGCAAGGAGCAAGTCCGGCTGCCGACCGTGGAGGTCTTCCGCCACCACGCCCGGGCGCTGGTAGCCGGGACGCTGCTGTGCATGGCGACGTTTGTGCTGTTCTACCTGATGATTGTGTTTGCGCTGAGCTGGGGCACCACGGCCCTGGGCATCAACCGCGGCAGGTTCCTGGAAATGCAGCTTCTGGATACCTTCTTCTTCGCGCTGATGATTCCGATTTCCGCGATTCTGGCCGAGCGCGGGCGGCGCAGGTCCATGCTCTTGATCACGGCGGCGATCTTTCTTTTTGGCCTGATGCTTGCGCCCATGTTCGTGGCCGGGGAGGGCGGCGCGCTGGGCATGATGGCGCTGGGCCTGGCGCTGATGGGGCTGACCTACGGCCCGCTGGGGACGGTGGTGTCGGAGCTGTTTCCCACGCCGGTCCGCTACTCGGGGAGTTCGCTGGCGTTCAATTTTGCGGGGATTCTGGGTGCGTCCCTGGCGCCGTATATTGCTACCTGGCTGGCGCGGAACTGGGGGCTCGAATATGTGGGGTATTATTTGTCGGCTTCGGCGGTGCTGACGTTTATTGGGCTGCTGATGATCCGGGAGACCAAGGACGACGATCTGGGGGCAGCAAAGCCTGAATCAAATGTCATTCCCGAGTAATTGTCGAAAAGCTCGGTTGGGGCGCAGGGAACGGTAGGTCCGGGCTTCAGCCCGGACATAAAGGGTGCATAAAAGACCAGGGCTTTAGCCCCTGAGGTTTAGCCTTGAAAATGAAAGCCTACCTCAGGGCCTGAAGGCCGGCATTTTTTTGCAGCCAGAATGTCAGGGCTGAAGCCCTGACCTACCGTCGCCCCTCGATTCCGCTGAGTTTCTAGACAGATTCTTAGAGGGCTGCGGCCATCTCGGCCAGCTTTGCGACGGTGTTCATGTTGCGGGCGGTGCCGGTTTTGGCGGCAGGAATTTTGAGTTTGGACTGGCCGGCGCCGTCGGGGTAGTAGGCGTAAATCTCGCGCAGTCCAATACGAAGCTGCTCGTTGGCCTTTCCTGAAACTGTGTCCAAACCGCCGGCTCCCGGGGGCTTGTCGAGGAAGATGGCGTGGTTGAGATTGCCGGGCATCCCGACGAAGGGGTTTCCGGCAAGGACTGCGGCCATCTCCGCGGCGGTGCGCACATGAACGCCTACCGGCTTGCCTGCGTAGGCGGCCAGCGCGGCTTCGAGGACTGCCTTCACCTGGGGCTCGGACTTGGCGGACTTGAAGACCACGTTGCCGCTGGCGATATACGTTTGGACCGACTTGAAACCGGCAGCTTCGCACATGGCCTTGAGCTCCGTCATGGGCAGCTTCCCGGTTCCACCCACGTTGACGGCGCGGAGAAGAGCGATGTAGGCCTGCATGAATCCTTTTTACACCGCCGGGGCCAGCCTGGCTTGACCGCGCAACTTCACGATCCCCAGAGCGACTCCTGAAACCACCACCGCTGCGAATATCCAGAGCAGCGGCGTCTCCCATTTTTCCAGCGTTCCAGACCACACGCGGACCATGTGACGGCCGTATTTCACAGCCAGCCATGCGACGAGCGAGTAGCGCAGCGTGCGCGCCGCTCCAAAGGCCAGCAGGAAGGGTTTGCGGGCGACTCCCAACGCGCCGGCAGCGAGGATAAACGGAGAAAGCGGGATGGGCGGTGGCATAATGGCGGGCAGAAATACGGCGAGAATGGGATGCCTCTTGACCCATCTGACAATGCGCTTGAGGATGCGGGCCGGAACCCAGCGCTCGAGAGCGGCCTCGCCGCCTTTCTTGCCGATGCTCCAAGAGGTGTATCCGCCGATCAGGCCGCCGGCAATGGCGATGGAGGCGAGCAGCCACGGGTTGCCATTGTGGGAGATCAGCCAGAGCAGAAACAGATCCGTGGTGCCGGGGACAGCCAGGGGAATGACTGAGGAGTCGAGGATCGAAGTGAAAAAGAGTCCCGCCATGCCGAGGTGGACGGCCCATTGGGGCAGCAGGTGCGGATGAGCGGCGGGAGCAAAGGCGGTCATTCTTGTGTTTGACGCAGTTTTGCGGTCAGCCGCCGCCTGAGGGAATGAAAAGGCCAAGGGTGCGCGATATAAGCTAGGTGGAGAAGATGTGCTCCCTCCCCTACAAATCCTCTGTCCGCGGGATGGAGGCCTTTGGTTTCCGCGACTTCAGGCGTTACCAGTTGGCGCGCGTGACGGCGATCCTGGGCGCCGAGGCGCAGTCGGTGGCCGTGGCCTGGCAGGTGTATTCCATTACCCACCGGGCGCTTGACCTGGGGTATACGGGACTGGCTCTGTTTTTGCCGGGCCTGCTGTTTCTGCTGCCTGCCGGGCACGTGGCAGACCGCTTCGACCGGCGGCAGGTGATTCTGGTGTGCTACGGGTTGCAGGTGTTCTGCACCACGGCGCTGCTGCTGCTGACGCGGGCCGGGCTGCACAGCGTATTCCCCATCTACGTGGTGCTGTTCTTCGTCGGGACGGGGAGGGCGTTCTCCGGGCCGGCCAGCTCGGCGCTGGTTCCGCACCTGGTTCCGGAACGGCATTTTGTGAATGCGGTCACCTGGGGCGGGGCCATCTGGCAGTTTTCCAACATCACGGGCCCGGCGCTGGGCGGACTGCTTTTCACCTTGCCGCTGGCGCGCTTTTTCCCCGGCACATCGCTCGAAGGAGCGGG
The DNA here is from genome assembly GCA_050013495.1 of Occallatibacter sp. Taxonomy (GTDB): domain Bacteria; phylum Acidobacteriota; class Terriglobia; order Terriglobales; family Acidobacteriaceae; genus Telmatobacter. The sequence continues at coordinate 54,789 of JBEKFD010000051.1, forward strand.
GATTGTGTATGTGTTCAACCTGGGCGCGCTGGGGTGGTTCCTGGTGCT
>JBEKFD010000052.1:0-23781 GCA_050013495.1 Occallatibacter sp.
CACCTGCATTCCTTGCATGATGCCCTTCATCACCAGCCAGTTTCTTCCTCGAAGCAAGGGCGATCGTCCTCAGGTTATACCGGAGGGTTCGAAGAACCTGGCCTTCGTCGGGCAGTATTGCGAACTTCCAGACGATGTGGTGTTCACAGTTGAGTACTCCATTCGCTCTGCGCAGACGGCGGTCTATTCAATGCTCGGCCTGGACCGAAAGGCGCCGCCCGTATACAAGGGACAATTCAATCCCCGCGTTTTGTTGGAGGCCTTTCTAGCCTTGCACGAAATTGGCGTCTAGGTCCGAAGACTGGTTGGCAAGTGGGCGTGATGCCAGCCCGCTCGTCTCCCTATGCTCTACTGAGGCTCCTTCTGAGACCTCAGACGTAGCACGAATTCAGTACTGGTGCATCTTCCATCGGTCGGAAACATCCAAGGCAACAGAACGCTTTTCCTGAAGGACTTATCCTCATGATTTCTCTGTTAGACCCCATCCAAATCGGCGAGATCCACCTGCCGAATCGGATTATCATGGCTCCGCTTACTCGCTTGCGGGGCACATCCGAGCACATTCCGACGCAACTCATGGTCAAATACTATACACAGCGGGCAGGTGCGGGCCTGATCATCTCCGAAGGCATCCCGGTTGTACCGCAGGGCGTTGGCTACGCGAATGTGCCGGGGATTTGGTCGTCAGACCAAATCGAAGCCTGGAAATTCGTGACGAAGGCAGTGCACCGGGCAGGGGGCCGGATGTTTGCGCAACTCTGGCATGTGGGCCGCATCTCAGACCCGCGTTTTCTGGAAGGCAAACTTCCGGTAGCTCCCAGCGCGATCCGGCCTGCCGGCCACGTGAGCCTGGTGCGCCCAGTGACAGAATATGTGACGCCGCGCGCGCTGGAGACGTCCGAAATCTCCGGAATCGTTGAGGCCTTTCGCAAAGGAGCCGAGAACGCGAAACAGGCTGGCTTTGACGGCGTCGAAATCCATGGGGCCAATGGTTACCTGCTCGATCAGTTCCTGCAGGACGGATCCAATCATCGCACAGACGAATATGGCGGATCGATTGAAAACCGCGCCAGGCTCATGCTTGGAGTCGCCGATGCGGTGATCTCAGTTTGGGGCGCCAAGCGAGTGGGTATGCATCTGGCGCCGCGCGGCGATTCGCAGGACATGCATGATTCAAACCCGCCGGCAACATTCGGCTATGTGGCGCGTGAACTGGGCAGACGCGGCCTCGGCTTCCTGTTGGCGCGCGAGTATTTCGGACCCGACCGATTGGGACCGCAACTCAAGAAGCAATTCGGAGGCGTATACATCGCGAATGAAAGATACACGCTGGCACAAGCAAATCAGGTCATCGAGCATGATGAGGCGGATGCAGTAGCCTTCGGCCAACTCTTTATCGCCAACCCCGATCTGCCGGCTCGGTTTACGAGCCATGCACCGCTCAATGTGCCGGACCCAAGCACCTTCTTCACATTGGGACCACATGGCTATACCGACTACCCTGCGCTAAGTGTGTAGCGAAGGAATCAATGCAGTCGCTGTCAAGTTGGTCTGTTGGGTTCTTGATGATTGTTGGTCGACGCAAACGAGGAGCTTCGATGAATGAGACCATCCGTCTATTGCAGGCGCATCACAGCAGCCGCAGCTATATTACCGACCCTGTGCCCGCGGATGTTCTTGAAGCCATCATCGAGTGCGCACGGCGTGCGCCGACGTCCACCAACAGCCACGAAATATCGCTCGTGGTGGTACGCAGTCCAGAGAGCCGCGCACGCATAGCCGAGATTGCCGGCGGCCAGCCATGGATCGCGCAGGCCCCAGTGTTCATCGCGGTAGTCGTGGACCTCTATAAGACAGGCTTGGGCGTCGAGAAAGCTGGAGGCGTACAGGTATTTCAGCGCAGTCTTGAAGGGATCTTGGCCGCGGTCAGTGATGCCGGAATCGCGATGGCGACAATCATGACCGCGGCCCGCGCCTTCGGTCTTGGCGTGGTTCCGATTGGCGGAATTCGCCGCGACCCGCAAGCAATGATCGATCTACTTCGGTTGCCGCCAAACACTTTTCCGGTGGACGGAGTTGTGCTTGGCTATGTTGCAGAAGAGTCTTCTCAAAAGCCCCGCATGGCCATCGAGAGCTTCTGCCACGAGGAGACATATCATCCAGAAGTGCTAAAGCCGGCGATTGACGCCTACGACCGGACCCTCCAGAAGTATTGGCAAAAAATTGAACGCACTGACGGGCTGTCATGGTCCGCAAATATGGCGCAGCACTATGGCACGTTTTCCCGATTGATCAAACCTGTCGCCGAAAAGCAAGGCTTTACGATCGAGGTGTAGTTGGATGAGTGAACCCGGCCATAATCGCCCAGTGCCGCAGGCTCAAGAGCACGATCCCGTTTGCGGAATGGAGGTCGATCCATCGAAGGCTGCGGCGAGCGTTGCATATCAGGGTGTCACTTTCCACTTCTGCAGCCAAGGCTGCACTGCAAAGTTCCGGACGGCACCGGAGAAATACGCGCAGAACAATCCGAATGCATCCCGCTCACGGGCGCAGGCGAAGACCGCGCTGCAAGGCGAATACACATGTCCAATGCATCCGGAGATCAAACAAGCGGGTCCGGGCAACTGCCCGAAGTGCGGTATGACATTGGAAAGGTCGATCGCCCTCGCACCCGCAAAGCATATTGAATACACCTGTCCGATGCATCCGCAGATCGTGCGCGATGCACCTGGCTCCTGCCCAATCTGCGGCATGGCGCTCGAACCTCGAGAAGTGACCGCTGAAGACACCAATCCGGAACTCGCCGATATGACGAGGCGGCTTTGGATCAGCATCGCGCTCGCCGTACCCATGCTGGCGCTGATGGTTTCAGCGTATATGACTTGCATGCCCATGCAACACCTGTTCTCGCTGAGAATATGGGCCTGGATTGAGTTCGGGCTGGCGACTCCGGTAGTCCTGTGGTGCGGGCTACCCTTCTTCGTCCGAGGTTGGCAATCGGTGGTGCATCGCAGTCTCAACATGTTTACGCTGATTGCTCTTGGTACCGGCTCGGCATATATCTACAGCGTTTCGGCGACCATCATTCCGCAGATTTTTCCGGCATCGCTTCGTGGGAGCGGAGGCCAGATCGACGTGTACTTCGAACCGGCTGCGGTGATCGTCGCGCTGGTTCTTTTGGGCCAGGTGATGGAACTGCGTGCGCGAAGCCAAACCAGCAGTGCGATTCGAGCGCTGCTCGGTTTGGCTCCAAAGAACGCCAGGCGGCTTGACGACAAGGGCGGCGAAGCTGACGTGCCACTGGACCAGGTGCAAGTCGGCGACCGGCTCCGCGTACGCCCAGGGGAAAAGGTACCCGTGGACGGGATCGTGCTGGATGGCCACAGTTCCATCGATGAATCGATGATCAGCGGAGAACCGATTCCGGTGGAGAAGCTTGCGGGCGCGAAGGTCACAGCGGGGACGGTCAACGGAACGGGCGGATTTGTGATGCGTGCAGAGCGCGTTGGCACCGACACGCTTTTGTCGCAGATTGTGAAAATGGTCAGCGAGGCGCAGCGGTCGCGGGCGCCGATTCAGCGGCTCGCGGATCGTGTTTCTTCGTACTTTGTACCGACAGTGATCGTGGCGGCCATTGTCACCTTCATTGTGTGGTTCTCCGCCGGTCCCGAGCCGCGCTTTGCTCATGCTCTTGTAAATGCCGTGGCTGTGCTGATTGTCGCCTGTCCATGCGCTCTTGGGCTCGCTACTCCCATGGCGATCATGGTGGGCACGGGCCGCGGCGCTCGCGCCGGCATTCTCATCCGCAATGCGGAGGCGCTCGAAATCTTCGGCAAAGTCGACACGCTGATCATCGACAAAACGGGAACCCTCACGGAAGGGAAGCCAACGCTCACTTCCGTTATCCCCCAGCAGGGGATCGATGAATCGACCTTGTTGCAACTTATTGCCAGCGTTGAGCGCTCCAGCGAGCATCCTCTCTCCGCAGCCATCGTAAGAGGCGCCGAGACAAAGAACCTTGTCCTGGCTGATGTGGCTGGATTCAACTCCGTCACCGGTAAGGGCGTGACGGGGTCCGTATTGGGCAAGCAGATTGCAGTGGGCAACCCTGAATTGTTCAGCGAGCTTTCCATCGATCCTGCCTCGCTCCTCGACCGGGCCGAAGAGCTGCGCAAACAAGGCCAGACGGTGATGTTGGTTGCGATAGATGGCAGAGCGGCCGGAATCGTGGGTGTCGCCGATCCCACCAAGGAATCCTCGCCCGATGCGATTCGTGAACTACGGGCGGCGGGCCTGAAAGTCATCATGGTCACTGGAGACAACGAAACAACCGCCAAGGCAGTTGCCGATAAACTTGGCATCGAGTTTAAGGCCGACGTGTTGCCTCAAACGAAGGCGGAGGTGGTCAAAGAGTATCAGCGAAAGGGTGCTGTCGTTGCGATGGCTGGCGATGGAGTGAATGATGCGCCAGCCCTTGCCCAGGCTGATATCGGCATCGCCATGGGCACGGGTACCGATGTGGCCATGGAGGCTGGCGGCATCACGCTGTTGAAGGGCGATCTGCGCGGCATTCTCCGCGCCCGTCATCTTAGCAAGTCGACGATGCGCAACATCCGCGAGAACCTGTTCTTCGCCTTCGTCTACAACGCGGTTGGTGTGCCGCTCGCCGCAGGGGTGCTTTTTCCAGCCTTTGGCCTGCTCTTGAATCCGATGATAGCGGCGGCCGCCATGAGTTTCAGCTCGGTCTCAGTGATTGCCAATGCGCTTAGACTTCGGACGACAAAAATATGAATCCCTCATGAGAAGCGATCGTTCAGAAGCCAACCTGCAACAAATGGAGTTTGCTGTCCCGATCCTTAGCGACCAGACAGGTTCATAGCCGCTATGAAAAGGTTTTTGATGGAAGTATTTGCGTGTGAGCCAAAGTCATGAACGGATTTGACAATCGCGATGCTGAATTGGTCCAAGCAAATAAACATCTCTACTCAAACAGGAGTTTCCCCGGCTCTGCCGGGGTGACAGTAGAACTTTGAGAATTCCGGGAGTATACCTCCCGCCGTAGCTTTCGTCTTGCCGATGCCCATTGTTTAGCAACCCTGCTGCTTTTGCAGTTGATTTTGCTTTTCACCGGTTGCGTTCAGGCCCATTCGAGGGGCCAGCAATCGTGATGCCTCCGGTTCGGCCGGAGGATACTTACTGGTGAGAACGCTCAGCCAAGCATGTTCTTGCCCTTAGGAGACGTAGTGTTAAGACCCAACCCCACAAAACCCTTCACTAAGAATCAGACGGCCGCCTGTCTTCCGGCAGCCTCTATCTTCATGACCGTCTGAACGGCTTTCGAGTTCGCCTGCTTCCTGGCTCTTCGGTGGCGCACCCCCGCCGCGGCATCGGCACAGCGGATACGGAAAAGACCCACGCTGCCTTAGTTGGTTGACCCTGCGAAAGCGCATTGTTCGGAACGCTCAACCAGCATTCATCCCAACTAGCGAAAACTGGTCTTGCCGCGGTTCGATTCGCGATTGGTAAACCGGCGCCAGCCAGTTCAAGTAAGTCTTCAAGTGTCCGCGAGTCGCATCGAAATATAATTGCTCGATTCCGCGCGTGACCGCTCCTATGGTTCCGTCTGCAACCAGCCGGTGATCGACGCGCACGACAGGCGCGACGCCCACGGCGGTGCCGGTGAAGAACAATTCATCGCAGACATACAGCTCGCTACGATCGATGGGCCGCTCCACAACAGGAAGGCCTAGTTCCCGCTTCGCCAATTCCATCACCGAGTCGCGCGTGATCCCTTCCAGTATGTTTTCGGTTACGGGCGGGGTAACCAACGTGTTGTTGCGCACCATGAAGATGTTGCAGGTGGCACCTTCGGCCACATGACCGCTTTGGTTCAAGAAGATGGCCTCGTCGAATCCGCAATGCCGCGCTTCGTCGCTGGCCAAGGCACTGTTCACGTACGCTCCGCAGATTTTGCCTCGCGCCGGAATCGCATTATCCTCGATCCGGCACCATGAGCTGACGCCCGCGTGCAGACCTTTTTCGGCGTGCAGATAGTCGCCGAAGGGCAGCGCAACGATCGCAAATGCATCCTGATCGTCGGGGCTCACGCCAACCCGTTCAGCACTTTTGTACGCGAGAGGCCGGACATACACATTGGTTTGAAATGCATTCCTGCGCATCAGTTCGAGAGTGATCTCGCAAAGCTCCCCCGGCGAAGGCGGAACAACGATGCGCAGGATTCCGCAGTTCTGTTTCCATCTGAGGTAATGTTCCACCGGGCGCATGACAAATAACTCCTGGCGCGCCTCATCCCAGTGCGCCCGGATTCCCTCAAACACGCCGGTGCCATAGTGCAGGGCATGGGTAAGGATTCCCACGCGTGCTTCGCCAAGCGGCATAAACTCTCCGCCAAAGTACACAGTCAGGTTTGGATTCGCATCAGCTTTCATAGGCCAACTCCTGTGCCGGCCCGTGGAGCGAATTCCGGTAGAGCTCGCGTCCGCGCGCCAATGCACGTTCATCCAGATCGATCCACTTTTGATGCTTGACCAGTCGGCGCAATGCGGCGTCGATACTCGGCTGGGGCAAGGAGTTTGCGATCTCAAGCAGCGCGCCCAGCATAACCATGTTGCATGCCCGCGCGTCGCCCAACTCGTCTGCGATGCGCGTGAATGGAAGCGCAAGGACATGGACATCGGGGCGGACGCAATCTTCAGGGAACGCATCGCCGTTGAAGATGACCCATCCGCCGGGAGGCACGCTGGCATCAAATTTTCTGAGCGATGGCTCGTTCATTGCTACCAGCACATCCGGCGCCGTGACCAGGGGCGAATCGATGGTTTGGCTGGATAGCCGCACATGGCAATTCGATGTGCCCGAACGCATCTCGGGGCCATAAGACGGCAGCCAAGACACCTCAAGGCCGGCATCCAGTCCGGCTTCAGCGAGCACTTCGCCGAGCAATAGGACACCCTGGCCGCCAAAGCCCGCGACACGGACGCCAAGGTTCACCTCTGGAGCATCGCGTTTCGCTGCGGGCGCGTCGGCGTCAAAGGTTGCGGAAAAAGGCTCGGTTCCCGCAACCAGACCCGAAAGACCTTCCGCAGGGGCTAAAGCCCGGGCTGATTCCATCGCCTTTGCGCCGGGGATAAATCCCCGGCCTACCACACGATCGAGTTTTCCCGCAACCTGTTCAGGCACACTCTCGGCATCAACGCCGAGAATCTTCGGAATCTGAGCCAGCGCCGGGGCGGGCTCAGGCAAGGGCCGCGATACTGCTTCCTTGGTGCGATCGCGAAACACGCCCAGCGGATAAGTCTTCTCCATTACGTCGCGCACCCAGTGCTGCGCTTCCACCGGAGACATTTTCCAAATTGTCGGACAGGGCGAGAGCACTTCGATCAATGAAAAGCCGAGCCCGCGCACCTGGTTTTCAACGGCCCGCTTTATGGCTCGCGCAGCCTGCGCAATCTGCTTGTTGTCTCCCAGGCCCACGCGCTCGATATAGACCGGAGCTTCGAGGGTGGCAAGCAATTCACATACGTGCAGTGGATAACCCTCAGTTGCCGCGTTGCGCCCGCCGGGAGTTGTGGTGCTCTTCTGCCCGATCAACGTGGTTGGCGCTGCCTGTCCGCCGGTCATGCTGTAGATGGCGTTGTTGACGAAGATCACGGTGATGTGTTCGCCGCGATTGGCCGCGTGCAGAATCTCCGCCGACCCGATGGCGGAAAGATCGCCGTCGCCCTGATAGCCGATGACGATGCTCTCTGGCCGGCTGCGCTTGACGCCGGTCGCCACCGCAGGCGCACGGCCATGCGCGGCCTGCACATTGCCTACGTCGAAGTAGTAGTAGGCGAACACCGAGCAGCCAACCGGGCTGATAAGAATCGTACGGTCCTGTATGCCCAGCTGATCGATGGCCAGGGCCAGCATCTTATGCACGTTGCCGTGCCCGCAACCGGGACAATAGTGGGTCTGATGGCGCAGTTCTTCCTTGCGCTCGTAGACGTCGCAAAACGCATTCGGCTTGGCGTGCGAAACGGCGTATTCAGAGATCAATTCGTTAGACATGAGCCATTCGCTCCTCTTCCGGACAAAACGTCAGCGCGGAGCCCGGCAAGCTTCGCCGCGCCAATTCGCGCACAAAATCGAGCAATTCGTGGTGCGACGGAACATTGCCGCCCATGCGGTTCAGGAACTCGACCGGGCGCGCGCCGTTTAGCGCCAGCCGCACATCTTCTACCAACTGTCCGTTGCTCATCTCCACCACCACAAAGACGCGCGCCCGGCGGGCCAGCCTTTGGAACTGCAAGGCCGGGAAGGGATAGAGAGTGATGGGCCGCAGAACACCTACGTTGATGCCGCCGGCGCGTGCCTCAGCAGCGACAGCCTTCAAGATGCGGCCGACGATTCCGTAGCCGACGAGTACGATCTCGGCGTCTTCCGCCCAACCCTCTTCGGCGCGCGCCTCTTCGCGTTCGGCGCGGCGATACTTTGCTTCCAAGGCGCGATTGTGCGCTTCCAGATCGTCGCTTCCCATGTGCAGCGATGTAATCAGGTTGCCGCGGGTGGCAGCCGTGCCGGTGACGGCCCACTGCGGCTGGGGCGGTTCGATTGCCGTTTGCGGGAACTCGACCGGCTCCATCATCTGTCCAATGAATCCATCGGCCAGCAACACCACCGGGTTGCGATAGCGATCTGCCAGTTCGAATGCCAAGGCGGTCAGGTCCGCCATCTCCTGCGCGGAGTTGGGGGCCAGCACAATGGTCCGGTAATTCCCGTGCCCGCCGCCCTTCACCACCTGGTGATAGTCGCTTTGTTCGGCCGCAATGTTCCCCAGACCCGGCCCGCCGCGCGTAATGTCCGCAATGACGCAGGGCAGCTCCGCGCCCGCCATGTAGCTGATGCCTTCCTGCATCAGGCTTATTCCCGGCCCGCTTGAAGCGGTCATCACGCGCACACCCGCCGAAGAGGCGCCGTAAAGCATGTTGATCGCGGCAACCTCGCTCTCCGCCTGCAGAAAGACTCCACCAACCTGGGGCATGTAGAGCGCCGCGGCCTCGGTAATCTCGCTGGCCGGCGTGATGGGATATCCATAGAACGCGCGGCACCCGGAAAGAATGGCGCTTCTCACAATCGCTTCGTTGCCTTTCATCAATTGCTTTTTCATGCATTCGCTCCCGCCGTGCCCGCATCGATGCGGAGAGCTGCGCCCGTCGGCATTTTCACGGCTTGCAGCACTGTAATTGCTCCTGGCTCAGGACACACCAGGAAGCAGATTCCGCATCCCGTGCAGCCCGTTCCTTTATAGGCTGCCGTTCGGTAGCCGTAATGATTGAGCCGTTCGCCCATGCTGATGACGCGCGGATGACATGCTTCCACGCATAGCCCGCATCCCTTGCACTCGTTTTCATTCACACGCAACAAACCTCGGTCCCGCTTCTGCACATCCATCATCCCGATCTCCTTCGGCTCTCGTCCTGCTCGCGTCCTGCTCGCCTCTGCGGCCATTCACAACCGCTCACGCAAACACCATTGTCCTGCGCTCCAGGTAATGCGAGCGCACAGCAAAGTCTTCAAGTTCACTCTGATACCGCGGGTCTGCAATCTCGATCAACGCGGCGGCACGTTCGCGCAGCGTCTTTCCATGCAGGTAGGCGATGCCGTGCTCGGTCACCACATAATGCACATCGGCGCGAGATGTGACCACGCCCGCGCCCGGTTCCAGCACCGGCACAAGTCGCGATACGCTGCCATGCAGCGCAGTCGACTGCAGCGCGATGATCGGCACTCCGCCTTTGGACCGCGCCGCGCCGCGAATGAAATCCAATTGGCCGCCAAAGCCGCTGTAGGGCCTGGTCCCGATCGAGTCCGCGCATACCTGGCCGGTCAGATCCACCTGCAATGCGGAGTTGATGGCCACCATTCTGTCGTTCTGCGCCACCACAAATGGATCGGTGGTGTAGCGGATGGGCCGGAATTCAAAGCTCTGGTTTTCATGGATGAAATCGAACATCCTCTGGGAGCCGAGTACAAAGGCGGCCACTACCTTGCCTCTGTGCAGCGACTTCCGCTCACCGTTTACCACGCCCGATTCCATCAGGTCGATCACGCCGTCCGAGCACATCTCGGTATGAATCCCCAGGTCACGCTTGTCGCCCAGGCACGCAAGCACCGCATCGGGGATTCCGCCGATTCCAGTCTGCAATGTTGCGCCGTCGGGAATCAGAGAGACCACATTGCGCGCCACGCGCAGATGAACATCGGTGAATGGCTCGGTGCACATTTCCAGCAGCGGGCGCGAAGTTTCCACGATGAAGTCGATGTGGCTCACGTGGATGGACGTGTCTCCGTGGGTGCGCGGCATGCGCTCATTCACTTCGGCAATCACCACGCTGGCGCAGCGAGCCGCTGTCAGCGTGCAATCCACCGTCGTTCCCAGGGTCACGAATCCGTGCGCGTCGGGCGGCGAAACCTGCATGAGCACTACATCCAGCGGAAGTTCGCCGCTCTCAAACAGCGCTTCTATCTCGCTGAGGAAGATCGGTGTGTAGTCTGCGCGCCCCGCGGCTACCGCTTCGCGCACGTTCTCTCCCAGAAACAAGCCGCGATGACGAAAGTGACCTTCGTATTCCGGTTTTGTATAGTCGGCGTTCCCCAATGTCTTCAAGTGAACGATCTCCACATCGCGCACCTGGGGGGCCCGCGCCACCAGCGCATCCACCAGCACCGAAGGAGTACCGCACCCCGACTGGATCCATACGCGATTGCCGGAGCGCACTGCCGCAAGGGCTTGCCTCGCATCCATACGCCGCCGTTCGTACTCTTCCCGCCAGTTCATATCCGTTTACCTCGCGAAGAGCACATGCACATTCCTGACACAAGCATTCCCTGGCCTCCACCGATCAAACCAATTAAGCTCCTCAGTGCCGCTCTCGCCCGCATAAAACAATTCCAATTTGCAAAGGCAAAATCTGCTTCTAAAGCCCGAATTATGCTAGGCTTCGCCATTACGAATCGCTGTGACCCATGTCACGTCCTGGCGGCGAACTGCGAGCACCTGAGCGGGCGTGGGGCGATGCATCAATTGGGTCACCAGGGAGGCTTTGTGCGGATCCGGAGGGGCCACTAGAAGGGGGCTTTTGCGCGCCGGGTCGCCAACGCGACGGTGAGTGGCGTGATTCCCCACCAGGCAGTGGAGATTTCGTTCATCTCGCCGGTTGCATACCGCTCTTTGACCTACGACGGATTCATATAGTGCCGCGACTGCTTGGACTGGTGGTCTCCCAGGTCTTCCGCGAGACCTTAGCTCTTGAGTTTCCCGGTCGATTAGTAGGCCATCCGAACGCTATTCTGGGCAGGCGGGTTAATTCCGGATTGCCGGTAATTCAGGAGCGATCCGCCGAGGTGCCTGGCAATCGCGCAGCGTTCTTTGCGTCTGAAGAGTGCTTTCCGGGCTAGGCCAGTCCGAATGGCGGGTCTGTCAATCAATGCCGTGGTCCGAGAGTTTCTCAACTTTGCGCTTTCGGAATCCATTCAGGAACACTTTCCCTCCGACCAGAAACCAGGCAATTGAAAGCACACCGACTAGGATGGAATGTCTCTTAAATGCTGCATCCAACCAAGCAATGCTGCCCAAAATGAAGAAACCCCCGAACACCCAGGCGGCAATGCGCTGGACAAGAGGCGCATCGGGAGAGCCTTTCCATAAGAACGCATCCACGCTTCGGCGATTCCCGATCGTTTCCGGCCACAAAGTGTTCCTCTGTTTGGCCCTGACTTCTTCAATGGCCTGATCCTGCTTCGTGCTCATTCGCGCTCACCATGGTTCTCTATGCTAAGAGTCTTCTAAACCGATTTGCAATTCAACCCATTCTTTATGTTGGCAGGAAGGACGCGCCGACGGAGTTCCGGCGGTATCGTCGCCGACTCGTCAGCAACGAATCAGTGCTGCCGAGTTTCCCTTCCAGACCCTCGACCGGAAGCTGCTTAATGCCTATCCGTGTGTAGTAGCGCTGGTCTCCAGAACGGCTGTACTGGCGGCTTCCGAGCCGCCAGATATGCCTTTTGCGGGTCTGGAGACCCGCACGACAGCCGCTCTGGAGAGCGGCGCTACACAATGGCTATTCGCGGATAAGCTCTTAGAGTTCGAGCGTACCTTGAAGGTACAAGCGTGCAGTGCCGGCGATTTTCACGCGGTCGCCGGCGATTGAGCACTGCATGAATCCGCCGCGAGCGCTGAGTTGTTGTGCGCGCATGGCGCGCTTACCCAGCCGTTCTGCCCAATAGGGAGCCAGCGTGCAGTGAATAGAGCCGGTTGCAGGGTCCTCATCGATGCCCTCGGCGGGCGCGAATAACCGGCACACGTAATCCACATCCCCCTCGCCGGGAGCGGTGACGATGGCTCCGCCGTTTCCCATTTCAATTCTGGCAAGGGCGACAATGTTGGGCGTGAGCGCTCGCACTTGCTCAGCCTGATCCACCACCACCATGTAATCGCGCGATTTCATGACCAGCGCCGCTTTCAAGCCCAGGGCGGGCAGGAGGTCTGCCGGCGTTTCACAGGGTTGGGGCGGGCGGGCAGGGAAGTCCATTTCAAAGCTGCCCTGAATCTGAGCGACGGGGTCATGATCGGCGGTGATCTGAGCCGGGATGATCTGATCTGGGATGATCTGGGCGACGGTCAACACGCCGGCGCGGGTGTGGAAGCGAATCGGCCACACGGCGTGCTGGCGCAGCGCGAGCACAAAGGCGGATGCCAGGGTGGCGTGGCCGCACAGGTCGTCCTCGACTGTGGGCGTAAACCAGCGTAGGTCGAAATCGCTATCGGCGCGAGGAACAACAAAAGCGGTTTCGCTGTGCCGATTCTCGGCCGCGATTTTCTGCATGATGCTCTCCGCAAGAAAAGCGGAGAGGATGCAGACGCCGGCGGGGTTACCCGCGAAGAGTTCGTTTGTGAATACATCGACGTGGTAATACGGAATTGCCATGCCGTGCCAGTATATGTCGATGCGGCCCGGCCAGGGGCAAGGGCAAGCCCGGGGCGCCGCCCGATGAGGGGCCAAGCTGGGCTTGATTCGCTGGAATATCGGGCGCGGGCACGGACCGGCTTGTCGAATGGGCAGATTTTTGCAGTGTGATATGCAACACTTTGCATATCTGGGTCGATTTGCGACTGCAAGTCATTGAATAGAAAGAACATGATTTGGCGCTTAACGTGCGTTCAACGGCCTAGCTTCTGCAATAGGGAGGGGGATCCCTCATGCACAAAATCTGCTGCCGGATCGCTTCGTGTCCCGATTTTGCCGTCGCGTCCGGTGAGAGTCCTGCTGCAGGAGCCTTCTCAGCGACTTCTCAAGGATTGACGCTGAAGCAGATGATTCGCGTGACCTCTCTCGGCTCGAAGCCCCTGAATTCATTCGAGGGGGAAGCAAAGTCCTACGGTGTCTTCGCCCAACTGGGGAAGAGACTCGATGTGTTCTATCCGATGCCGAATTCCTGGGGCTTGCGGCTGGAAGGCCGTCGACGACACGACCATAGCCAGGATTGCTGCTTGACGTTCAATGAATTGTTGCCAGTTGTTTCGGGAGTGAACTGATGAAGTTAGCGATTGCCGCCTGTCTTCTTGCACTGAGCGTTCCTTGCTGGGCTACCGGCCCTACCAGTCAGTACATCTTCGGATCGCAAGCCGGAGAAGCAGTGCCTACTTCGGGCCAATCGTGGACCGGTTTGATGCCGCGAAACGACGTGAACGTTTGGGCGGCCAGCGCGGCTACGGGAACCAGTTACACGCTGATGCCCACAACGGGAAGCTTCAGCTCTTTGTGCGTCAATCTCTCCACAGCGCCCGGAAACGGCGCCAGCTGGACGTGGACACTTTACAAAGACGGCTTCGATACAGCCATTTCCGTGACAATTTCCGGCGCCCAGACTCAGGTTTGCGATTCAATCGATACCGCCGGCTTTGTCACCGGCGACCTGGTTGCCCTGCACCTAACGCCAAGCGCAGGTCCGGCTCCGGCAGCCACCTTCGCGAGCTGGTACATCGTGCAAACGCCGCAGGTACCGGGCGAGACGATCCTGATCGCGTCTCAACAGGTGGCGAATGGTCAGTTCCTGTCTTTGTCCGGAAACAGCAGCTCGTCGGGGACTGAATTGGGAATGGGGACGGTGATACCGGCTGCGGGAACGGTAACCAAATTCATCGCGGAATACTTGGGAGCCGGATCTTCCGTTAGAGAGGTCTTGGATCAGAACCAGGCGCCTTCAACGGTATTGGCATCCTTGGGGGCATCGGGAACATTCGTCGAGCAGGCGGCAAATCTGAGCGTCTCTGCTGGGGATCTTCTGGATATAAACGAAACGGGGATTACGGGGACTTCGGCCGTCTATGCCAGCATTGTATTTGTGCCCAATGTGGCCGGGCAATTCGTGCTTCCGACCTGGCGGAACTCCATATATACGGGCGTTCCCGTTTTCTATCTTCCAATTACCGGCCGATCGGACGACTACCTTCAGACCATCGAGGGGCAGGCCCAACAGGTTGGCGGGAACATAGCGATTCAGGGCATGTACGTGTGGAGTACGGCTGCGCCGGGAAGCGGAGGGCAGTATGCGTTTACGCTGCGCGACAACGGCGCCAATACGGTGCTGAACGCCACGTTGAGCGGGACCAGCCTGAAGGTCTGCACGACCAGCGTATCGGCAGCCGGTTGCGGGACCAGTTCCGCCATAGCAGTGAACAGCATGGATCTTCTGGACACGTCCGTGACGCTAACCGGAAGCCCCGCCGGGCTTAGCGCCGGGGTGAGTTATCTGGCGTATATGCCGCAACTTGCGTTCACGACGCAGCCGCCGGCGACTGGGGCGGCGGGGACGGCGCTGAGTCCGGTGGTGGTGCAGTTGCAGGATAACAACGGGAACCCGATAAGCGGGTCCACGGCGCGCGTAACGATCAGTTCCAGCCCGGCGGGGGTTGGCGGCACGTTGACGGTGAATGCGGTTAACGGTGTGGCCACGTTCAACAACCTGGTGTTTGATACTGCCGGCAGTTACACGCTTACGGCGATTGCGGGCGGATTGACGGCGGTAACAAGCAGCCCGGTTTCCATTGGAGCCGGACCGGCGAACGGCCTGGTATTTACCACGGAACCACCGGCGAGCGGGCCGGCGGGGACGCCGCTGGGTGCGGTGGTCGAGGTGGTCGATGCCTTCGGCAACCTGGCAACCGGGTCGTCGGCGCAGGTGACAATCGGCTCGACGCCGGTGGGCGTGAGCGGCACGTTGACTGTGACGGCGGTCAACGGGGTTGCGACGTTCAGCAATCTTGTCTTCAATTCAACGGGCATTTACACGCTTTCGGCAGGCGCCCCCGGATTGGCGGGAGCAACCAGCAGTTCGATTTCCGTTGGCGGCGGCACTGCGAACAAGCTGGCGTTCACCACGGGTCCACCGTCGAGCGGGATGGTAGGAACTCCGCTGAGTTCGGTTGTGGTGCAGGTGGAGGATGTGAACGGGAACCTGGTAAACGGGTCGTCGGCGCAGGTGACGATCAGTTCGACGCCGGCGGGCGTGGGCGGCACGCTGACGGTGAATGCGGTCAGCGGCGTGGCCACCTTCAGCAACCTGGTGTTCGGCACGACCGGGAGCTACACGCTGTCCGCGGCATCGACCGGGCTGGCCGGAGTCACCAGCGGTTCGATCTCCATTACGGCCACGCGGCCAACCAGCCAGTTCTTCTTCGGAACGCAAGCGGATATCGCGGTGCCGACGGTGGGCCAATCCTGGACTGGGATCTTGCCACGAAGCGATGCGAACGTATGGGCGGCCAGCGCCACGACGGGAACCAGTTACGCCCTGATGCCGACCACGGGAACCTTGAGTACCTTCTGCCTCAACCTGGGGACGGCGCCTGGGGCGGGAGCCAGCTGGACATGGACACTGTATAAGAATGGCTCCGACCAGGCCATATCGGTGAAGATTTCCGGCGCCCAGAAGCAGGCGTGCGATTTGGTGGACACCACCGGTTTTGCTCCTGGCGATCTGATTGCCTTGCATGTAACGCCAAGCGTGGGCCCCGCTCCAGCATCCACCTTCGCAAGCTGGTACATGGTGCAGACGCCGCAGGTGGCAGGGGAGACGATCCTGTTCGGGTCACAGCAGGCAGGGAATGCGCAGTTTCTGGCTTTGGCCGGGAATAGCGATTCATCGGGCGCCGAAACGGCTTTGGCAACGGTCATGCCGACCGCGGGGACGATTACCAAATACATTGCGGAATACGTGGGGACAGGATCGTCGGTCAAGGAAGTACTGAACCAGAATGGATCGCCTTCCTCGTTCTCCGCGTCCCTGGGGACATCGGGAGTATTCGTCCAGCAGACAGGAAATCTGAGCGTATCCGCCGGCGACATATTCGATGTAAATGAGACTGGGCTTACGGCATTGTCGGGCGTGTACGCGAGCGCAGTTTTCGTGCCCAGCGTTGCCGGGCAATTTGTGATTCCGACCTGGCGCGGCACGGTAACGAATGCCGATCCGGTGTTTTATTTTCCACTTACCGGGAGAGCGAACGGCAGTCTGCAGCCGGTTGAAGCGGACGCGCAGCAGATTGGCGGCGTGGTACAAATCCAGGGCGTCTACGTGCGGAGCGCGGGTGTGCCTGGAAGCGGAGCGCAATATACGTTTACGCTGCGGGATAACGGCGCCAATACGGCGATGAAGACGACGCTGAGCGGGACCAACCTGACGGCTTGCACCACCAGCGCATCGGTAGCCGGCTGCAGTTCCGGATCCGCGATCGCAGTGAACAACCTGGACCTTCTGGACACGTCTGTGGTGCCGACCGGAAGCCCGGTCAATACGGGCGGGGTCGTGGTGAGCTATTTGGCGTATGTGCCGCAACTGGCGTTCACCACGGTGCCGGCTACGGGGGCGGCGGGGACGGCACTGAGTCCGGTGGTGGTGCAGTTGCAAGATCAGAATGGAAACCCGATCAGCGGGTCCACGGCGCAAGTGACGATCGGTTCCAGCCCGGCGGGCGTCGGCGGCACGTTGACGGTGAATGCGGTGAACGGCGTGGCCACGTTCAGCAACCTGGTTTTCTCCGCGTCTGGCAGTTACACATTGTCGGCGGCGGTGAGCGGGTTGCCGGCAGTAAGCAGCAGTTCGATTTCCATCGGCGCCGCGGCGAGCAAGGTGGTCTTCAGCACGGAGCCGCCCGCGAGCGGGACGGCGGGAAGCCCACTCGGCTCGGTCGTGGTGCAGGTGGAGGATGTGAACGGGAACCTGGTGACGGGGTCGTCGGCGCAGGTGACGATCAGTTCGACGCCTACGGGCGTAGGCGGCACGTTGACGGTGACCGCCGTCAATGGCGTGGCTACTTTCAGCAACCTGGTGTTCACAGCCAGCGGGAGCTACACGCTGGCTGCGGCTTCGCCCGGATTGGCGAGCGCCACCAGCAGTTCTATTTCGATCACGGCGGGTCCGGCGAGCAAGCTGGCGTTCACGACAGGTCCGCCTGTGAGCGGGACGCCCGGGACCCCTCTCGGTCCGGTGGTGGTGCAGGTGGAGGATGCGAACGGGAACCTGGTGACGGGGTCCTCGGCCCTGGTGACGATCAGTTCGACGCCGGCGGGAGTGAGCGGCACGTTAACGGTGACTGCGGCCAACGGCGTGGCCTCGTTCAGCAATCTGGTATTCAACTCAAGCGGGAGCTACACGCTCACCGCGGCTTCGCCCGGATTGGCGGGCGTAACCAGCGGGACGATTTCGATTGGAGCGGGCACGGCGAGCAAACTGGCGTTCACCACAGGTCCGCCCGCGAGCGGCACGGCTGGAAGCACTCTCGGTTCAGTCGTGGTGCAGGTGGAGGATATAAACGGGAACCTGGTGACGGGATCGTCGGCACAGGTGATGATCGGCTCGACGCCGGGGGGCGTGGGCGGCACGTTGACGGTAACCGCGGTCAATGGCGTGGCCACCTTCAGCAACCTGGTGTTCACCGCGAGCGGGATTTACACGCTGTCCGCGGGTTCGCCGGGATTGACGAGCGCAACCAGCAGCTCGATTTCGATTTTGCCCGGCGCGGCGAACAAGCTGGTGCTGGCGTCTGCGCCGTCGACGGGGACAGCGGGAACGGCCTTGAGCTCGGTGGTGGTTCAGGTGGAAGACCTTTACGGAAACCTAGTGACCGCATCTTCGGCCCAGGTGACAATCAGTTCGACGCCGGCGGGAGTGAGCGGCACGTTGACGGCTACGGCAGCAGGCGGCGTGGCCACCTTCAGCAACCTGGTGTTCACCACGAGCGGGAGCTACACGCTGTCTGCGGCTTCGCCCGGTTTGGCGGGCGTAACGAGCGGTTCGATTTCGATAGGGGCCGGCGCGGCCAATAAGCTGGCGCTTGCGTCGGCACCGTCGACTGGGACCATAGGAACGCCGCTGAGTCCAGTAATTGTTCAGGTGGAGGACATCAACGGGAACCTGGTGACGGGGTCTTCGGCGCAGGTGACAATCAGTTCGACGCCCGCCGGAGTGAGCGGCACGCTGACGGCGAATGCTGCGAGCGGCGTGGCCACGTTCAGCAACCTGGTGTTCAACTCCACGGGGACTTACACTCTGTCGGCGGCTGCCACGGGATTGGCGGGAGTCACCAGCGGCTCGATTTCGATCTTCGGATCGAGGCCGACGAGCCAATACATCTTCGGAACGCAAGCCGGTTCGGCTGCGCCCACAAACACGGCATCCTTTATGGGATTGAGCCCGCGAGATGAGGCCGGCCTATGGTCCGCCGACCCATCGTCGAGCGCCAGCTACGCCCTGATGCCAACTACGGGGACCTTGAGTTCGTTGTGCGTCAATCTCACGACCGCGCCCGGAATTGGCGCCAGCTGGACATGGAAACTGTACAAGAACGGCGCCGATCAGTCTTTAGCCGTAACCATTTCCGGCGCGCAGACTGAGGCGTGCGATTCGGTGGACACCACCGGGTTCGTTCCCGGCGATCTGGTGGCCCTGCATGTGACGCCAAGCGCCAGTCCGGCTCCGGCCTCAACCTTATCGAGCTGGTATGTAGTGCAAACGCCGCAAATCCCCGGCGAGACCGTCATGTTCGGTTCTCATCCGGTTGCGGGTAATTACATCCTGGCTCTCGGCGGGAACGGCTCCGGGTTCTCCGTGGAGAAGGCCATGGCGACGATCGTACCGGCGGCGGGGACAATCACTAAATACATTGCCGAGTATGTGGGAACCGGGTCGTCTGTGACTGCGGTCTTGGATCAGAACGAGTCGCCTACGGCTCTTTCTGTGTCCTTGACATCGGGCGTGCCCGTCCAGCAGGCAGCATCGCTCGCGGTTTCGCCGGGAGACGTATTCGATGTGAGTGAGGCTGGAATCACGGCTTCCTCGCCGATCTACGCCAGCATGGTCTTTGTGCCAACCGTTCCTGGACAATTCGTTATAGCCAGTTATCGCAACGGGGAAGTCAACAATTCGGCGACGACTTATTTTGGGCTGTCCGGCAGATCGCCCGACAACTTCCAGCCGATCGAGTCGCGTGCTCAACAGATCGGTGGCAACATGCAGATCCAGGGCATCTTCGTGCGGACAACGGTCGCGCCTGGAAGCGGAACCCAGTGGGCGTATACCTTGCGCGATAATGGCGCGAGCACTTCGCTGAACACGGCGACCACCGGAACGAACCTTACCTCTTGCACCACCAGCACGGCCGTGGCCGGTTGCGCGAGCGGCTCTCCCGTGACTGTGAATGGTCTCGATCTGCTGGACACCCAGGTTGTACCGACGGGAAGCCCAGCCCTGGCCGAGACTTTCGACGGCGTAGCGGTGAGCTACCTGGCCTATTTGCCGCAGTTGGCGTTCATCACTCAGCCGCCGGCCACGGGAACGGCGGGAACGGCGCTGAGTCCGGTGGTGGTTCAGGTGCAGGATGCCAATGGGAATCCTTTAGCCGGGTCCACGGCGCAAGTGACGATCGGTTCCAGTCCGGCGGGAGTGGGCGGCACATTG
The DNA here is from genome assembly GCA_050013495.1 of Occallatibacter sp. Classification (GTDB taxonomy): domain Bacteria; phylum Acidobacteriota; class Terriglobia; order Terriglobales; family Acidobacteriaceae; genus Telmatobacter. The sequence continues at coordinate 20,020 of JBEKFD010000052.1, forward strand.
ACGGTGAACGCAGTCAACGGAGTGGCCACGTTCAGCAACCTGGTGTTCACCTCGACGGGGAGTTACACACTCTCGGCGCTTGCCAGCGGATTAACGCCGGTAACCAGCAGCGCGATCTCGATCGGAGCCGGGGCGGCGCCTGTGGCTTCGCTCACTGCGTCCCTGGCCTTCCCGAATACCTTGGCGGGCACCACTTCGGCGGCGATGGCGGCAACGCTCTCCAACACCGGCACGGCGCCGTTGAACAACATTGTCGCCAGCATCACGGGAACCAATCCGAGCGACTTTGCACTGACGACAGGAGCGAATGCTTGCGGCGCTACGCTGGCCGCGGGCTCCAGTTGCTCCATTTACGTGACGTTTACGCCGGCATCGGCTACTGCCTTCTCTGCGACGCTTTCGGTTGCGGACAGCGCCACGGGATCGCCGCAGACTGCGAGTTTGACGGGCACCGGAATTGCACCGGTGGCCTCGCTCAGCCCTTCACTCAGCTTCCCCAACACGCTGACGGGTACGACCTCCGGGGCGATGGCGGGAACGCTTTCGAACACCGGCACGGCGCCGTTGAACAACATTGTCGCCAGCATCACAGGGACCAACCCCAGCGACTTTGCACTGACGACAGGAGCGAATGCCTGCGGCGCTACGCTGGCTGCAGGCTCCAGTTGCTCCATTTACGTGACGTTCACGCCGGCAACAGCAACCAGCTTCGCGGCAACGCTGTCGGTTGCGGACAGCGCGTCGGGATCGCCGCAGACATCGAGCTTGACCGGGACTGGAATTGCGCCTGTTGCCTCGTTGACTCCGTCGCTGCCCTTCCCAAACACGGCGACCGGAACAACTTCAGCAGCGATAGCGGCAACGCTGTCAAACACCGGCACTGCTCCGTTGAACAGCATCGTGGCCAGCATCACTGGGGCCAACCCCAGCGACTTCGCGCTGACGACAGGCGCGAATGCTTGCGGCGCTACGCTGGGTGCGGGCTCAAGCTGCTCGATCTACGTAACGTTTACCCCGGCATCGGCAACGGCTTTCTCGGCGACGCTTTCGGTCGGGGACAGCGCGACGGGATCGCCGCAGACCTCGAGCTTGACCGGGACTGGAATTGCGCCTGTGGCCTCGTTGACTCCGTCGCTGCCCTTCCCAAACACGGCGACCGGAACAACTTCAGCAGCGATAGCGGCAACGCTGTCAAACACCGGCACTGCTCCGTTGAACAGTATCGTCGCCAGCATCACTGGGGCTAACCCCAGCGACTTCGCGCTGACGACAGGAGCGAATGCTTGCGGCGCTACGCTGGCTGCGGGCTCCAGTTGCTCCATCTACGTTACCTTCACGCCCGCCTCTGCCACCAGCTTTGCGGCAACACTTTCGGTAGCCGACAGCGCGGCCGGTTCGCCGCAGACCTCGAACCTGACCGGAACCGGAATTACGGCTATCGTCTCGCTTACACCGGCGCTGCCGTTCCCCAACACCCTTGTGAGCACAACTTCGGCAGCAATAGCAGCTACGCTCTCCAACACCGGCGGCGCGCCGCTCAATAACGTCGTCGCCAGCATCACGGGAGCCAACCCCGGCGACTTCGCGCTGACAACGGGCGCAAATGCATGTGGTGCTACGCTGGCAGCGGGATCCAGTTGCTCCATCTATGTCACCTTTACGCCAGCTTCGGCGGCCAGCTTCTCGGCAACCCTGTCGGTGGCGGACAGCGCCTCCGGCTCGCCACAGACCTCAAGCTTGACTGGAACCGGAATTGCGCCCATCGCTTCGCTCACGCCCTCGGTGCCCTTCCCGAACACGGTCACGGGCACCACGTCGGCGGCGTTGTCGGCAACGCTTTCCAACACCGGCACTGCTCCGTTGAACAACATTGTCGCCAGCATCACGGGGACCAACCCCAGCGACTTCGCGCTTACGACGGGTGCGAATGCGTGCGGAGCTACGCTGGCCGCGGGGTCGAGTTGCTCTATCTACGTGACTTTCACGCCGGCCTCGGCAGTGAGCTTCTCGGCAACCCTGTCGGTGGCCGACAGCGCCTCCGGCTCGCCACAGACCTCAAACTTGACTGGGACCGGGATTGCGCCAATTGCTTCGCTGACTCCATCGCTCGGCTTCTCCAATACCTTCACAGGCACAACCTCGGCTGCGTTAGCGGCAACGCTGTCGAACACCGGCACCGCTCCGCTGAACAACATCGTCCCCAGCATCACGGGAGCCAACCCAAGCGACTTCGCGCTGACAACGGGCGCCAACGCCTGCGGCGCTACGCTGGCCGCGGGGTCGAGTTGCTCAATCTACGTCACATTCACGCCCGCTTCGGCTGCGAGCTTCGCGGCAACGCTTTCGGTGGGGGACAGCGCCACGGGATCGCCGCAGACCGCGAGCCTGACCGGGACTGGCATTCCCCCAGCAACGATGCCGTGGCCCAATGGTTATAACTACCAGGCTACATTTACCGTGGCGGCCGGCCAGGTACCGAGCGCGCAGACCAACTTCCCTGCGTTGATCTCGGGCACCTTTGCAGACCTTGCTACGGTTGCCAATGGCGGCAGGATTTCCAATACGTGCACTCAGGCGGTGGGCAACAATTCAACCGCCGTGCCCTGCGACCTGATCTTCACGTCGGATGCGGCCGGAACGCAGTTGTTGAGTTGGGAGTTCGAATCGTGGACGCCTGCGACCGGAGCGGTGAACATCTGGGTCAACGTGCCTACCCTGGCCAACGGAACAGTCATCTACGCGTGGTACGGGCAGTCTGGAGTTTACGACCCTGCAGACCACGCCCTCATCCACATGGACGAATTACATGGCTGTGTACCACTTGAAGGAAAACCCCGCCGGCCCCGCGCCGCAATTGAACGACTCAACCGGGAGCGGCAACAATGCCACCACGGAGGGCCCCGTGGCGGCCAGCCAGCAGCAGCCCGGCGAGATTGGCGGCAGCATCAACTGGGAAGGCAACACATGGGCCAATCTGTCCAGTTCGTCCACGTTCAGCTTCGAGCGAACCGACTCGTTCTCGATTGCCGGCTGGTACAAGATTCAGGCGAACGCCCAGGGAACGATGATCTCGAAGTACCCGCAGCCCGGCAATGCAGGCTGGGAGCTGGCTCAGTTTACGGGCTCCTCGTCTCCGCAGATTGCATTTGGCTTGTTTGGAACCAACACCGCCACCGGCGCGCTGGTCGAAACACCTCAAATAAGCATGGGAGTGTGGCATTACGTGGTGGTCACCTATTCGGGCACAGGGACTGTTGCTGGAATGACCATCTACGTCGATGGCGTTAAGCAGACACTGACGACGATGGAAAACAATCTGGCCACATCCATTCTGAATAACGTCACGCCTTCCATTAACAGCAGAACCCCCACAGGCAGCCTGATCGGAAACAATTCGATGGATGAGCTTCGCGTGTCGGCCAAGGGCGTGGTGTTGCCTTCCGCATGGGTCACGGCGACCTACAACAACGAGAGCAAGCCGGGGAGCTTTTTCACCGTTGTTACGGGAGTGACAAACCCTTAGTGTCCTGAGTCAAAAGTTCGATGCATAATCTTCGAAGTGCAACCGCAGGTCCTTCTACTCAGTTGTGTGCAAAAGACGCGCCCAACTGCGCTCAGGATGACAGTTCTTTTGGGAGTGCGAACTTTTCAAGTTATGTTCCTGAGCTACTGGCGATTTATCGTCCTGAGTTATTTGTGATAACTCAGGACGATAGCGGTTTGTAACTCATCACGGCTGGTATTTGAAGGACTTATCGGGAT
>JBEKFD010000053.1:0-22607 GCA_050013495.1 Occallatibacter sp.
TACTACTTCGATTCCAAAAATGACATAGTCATGGCATTTTATATGCAAGCCCAGGAAAAAATGACGCCCGAACTGGAACGCATTCTAGCAACGCAACTTACGCTGGAAACGCGTCTGCGCGGCCTCATCCAGCATAAATTCGACTACTTCGCCCCCAACCGCGCGCTGCTTGGGGCCTTATCGGCACACACCGATCCGGACCACCCGCTCTCCCCCTTCAGCGCGGCAACAGCAGAGATTCGGAATCGCGATACAGCATTCTTCGAGCGCGCGGTCAGCGACTCCCGCGTGCGCATGCCGCCGTCCATTCTGCCCTACCTTCCCCGCCTGCTTTGGCTCTACCAGATGGGCCTCATGCTCTTCTGGGTTTACGATAAGTCTGCCGGCCAGGCGCGTACCGCATTGCTGTTCGACAAAACGCTTGGCATGTTCCTGCTCTTCATCAAGCTCGCGGGCGTGCCGCTGCTCAGGCCGCTCTACCGGCCAGCGGGGGAATTACTCAAGGCAATCTACGGGGAGGCTTGACCATGATTCCGCTGCGCATCGTTCTGCCGGGCGGCAGCGGCCAGGTGGGCCAGGCCCTGGCGTGGAAGATGCAGGAGCGGGGTCACCATGTTACCGTGCTTACCCGTAGCCCCTATAGCGCGTCATGGCAAACGGTGCATTGGGACGGCGCAACGGAAGGCCCGTGGACGGAGACGCTCGAAGGCGCCGACGTGTGCATCAACCTGGCCGGCCGCAGCGTGAACTGCCGCTACACGCAGGATAACTGCGCCGCAATTTATAACTCGCGCATTGGCACAACGCGGCTGTTGAATCGCGTCATCGCCGGCCTGGCCGCGCCGCCGCATGTTTGGCTCAATGCTTCGACGGCGACCATTTATCGCCACGCTCTCGACCGCGACATGGACGAAGCAACAGGCGAGCTCGGCGGATATGAACTCATTTCCAAAAAACATCGTGCGCCGGAGACGTGGAACTTTTCCATCCAGGTTGCCAAAGACTGGGAGGCCGAATTCTTTCGCACCCCAACGCCGCGCACGCGCAAGGTGGCCATGCGCAGCGCCATCACCTTCAGTCCCACTCCCGGCAACGCGTTTGAGACCCTGCTCAACCTGGTTCGATTCAGCTTCGGCGGCAAGCAAGGCAACGGGCAGCAATATGTGAGTTGGATTCATGAAGACGACTTCGCCCGCGCTGTCGAGTTTCTCATCGATCGCGGCGAATTCGAAGGCCCGGTCAACATTGCAGCGCCCCATCCATTGCCCAATCGTGAATTCATGGAAGCCTTGCGCGATGCGTGGGACATGCCCAACGGGCTGCCGATTCCAGCTTTCGCCCTCGAGATCGGCGCATTCTTTCTGCGCACAGAATCCGAGTTAGTGCTCAAAAGCAGGCGGGTGGTTCCGGGCCGTCTGTTGGATGCGGGATTTGAATTCGAGTTCCCCACCTGGCCCGTGGCCGCGGATGACCTGGTGCGAAGGTGGCGCTGCCGCGAGTGACTGTCAGCTATTAGCTGTTAGCTGTCGTCTATTTCGCCACCACCGCCGTGTACGCAACTAACTGTGGAATTGTAACCTGCACCTGTCCATTCGCATAAGTGAAGGGAATCGATGTATCTCCTGAAGCATCCGGCGAGACCATCGTAACCGTCGTTGGAGCGTTGGCTACCGGAAAACTCACCACCGCCGCGTTCTGCGTCTGAAACCCCTTCGAGTAATTGTGATTGATCAGGTGCGCCACGGTGCGGCCGTCGCCAAGCTGGGTCAGATTCGTTGCGATGTTCGGAACCGAAACCGTCACCGCGCCGGTCAGATTCTGCGCATTCTCGTAGAGCGCGGCATGACCCGGCATCTTATAGAACGCTGCTGTCTTGTCGAAGTAAGGCATCAGGCCCAGTTGCGTCGCGGTAGGGTCGCCGACGGTGTCCAGCAGATGCATGGCGAAGCGCACCCCGACGGCGTACGCCTCCGGCACATACATACGCCAATAGTCTTGCTGCTCCGACGGCGGCAGCGCGAGGTAGCGGGACATGGGACCGCTGGGCCAATCGATGAATACGGAGACCAGCACGCTGCGGCCCGCGACGCGTGCGGATTGCTGCTGCATATAGAGAAAGGACGGCATCAGTTTCTGCGTGCCGTCAAGGTCGCCACTGCCGGTGATCGGGCAGAAATCCTGATCGGAACCGCCCGGGCCGAAGTAGTTATAGTCGAAAAGGCCGGCGGCTTGAACATCGACAAAGGGATAGATGCCGTTGGCTGTGATGTAGACTTCCCGCCCATACTTCTGACGCGCATAATTCCGGACCGTAAGCACAATGTCCTGCCAATAGACAAGGTACAGGTAGGTGTTTGTGAAAGTGCCATTCTGCGGATCGTCTCCCATGACGCCCCACTCTGCGGCAAGGGGGTTGGAGGACGTGAGCGGATTGGTCTGCCAACCGTTCCGTGCCAGGTAGCCGCGGTAGTTGAAGCTGCGCCCGGCCAGCGCCGCGATTGCTGAACAGTTGAGGTTGTCGGCTGCTGTAATGCCGAATTGCGATTGCCACTGCGCGGCGGTAAGGCTTGCATATTTGGCGCACAAAAACCCGCCAAAATCCGCCACATCGGCATCGTCGAATCCTTCGTTGTTGTCATAGGTCGCGCCCTGATAACTTCCGCTGACTTCGTCGAAGAAAATACCGCCAACGCCGCCGTCAATTTGTAACTCGGCGATGCCGGCGATGTATTGGCGATACGCCGCCGAGGCCATGCTGCCGCGGTAGAAGTTCAGCGGACTATGAATTACCGGCTGGCCCTGCGCGTTGCACGAAACCACTGCTTCGAATTGCGCTGCTGCGGGAAACTCATCGGGAAAGAGAACCGTTGCCGTGGTCCCACCGATGAACACGATTCCGTCAGCTTTGGCCTGCGTGGGATAGGCGAAGTTATAGTCTGAGGCATGCGTGCCGCCGGTGTCCCAGCGCGCCCACGCCCGAGGCACCACGTTGGGAAGCATTTCAAGCACCTGCGGATCGCCTGGTCCACTCAGGTCGCCCTCCTGGCTGAACCCGAATACGGTCCAGCCTGAAGTAAAACCGGCGCCATAAACGGCGGGATCGATGGCGATCTGTCGATAAGTTCCGCTGCCTGCCGCTGGGTTATTCGGTGCGGGCGTGGCACATGCTGTGCCGGCCGCATTGACGATGACGTTCTGCGAGACCGTGGTTGCCGCCGCATAGGTGCTGTTGCCCGCCTGGCTGGCTTGAATGGTGCAGGTTCCAGCGGCATTCAGCGTGGCCGTTGTGCCCGATAGGGTGCAGACCACGGACGGGCTTGAAGCAAAGCTCACGGGCAAACCCGAACTGGCCGTCGCCGACAACGTGAGGGGAGTTCCGGCGGTCTGCGTGGCGATGGCGGCGAAGTCGATCGCCTGGCTGATCGGTGCCTGGTTCACGGGCATCTGGCTTTGCGGGGCCGATCCGCCGCATCCGGCAATCGTCAGCGCACAGAGCAGGCACGCGAAACACCCAAGCCGTCGGTTCTCCAACACTTCGGTCGCTGAATCCATCGTTGGCATGGTGGCAGAAGAAATCTCTCTCCTACTTCGGAGTTATATCCGTTACCGGCAAATCAATATGCCCCAGCAGAATCTCAAACCTCCGCTGTTCTTCCTTCTTGTAAGTCTCCTGGTCCGGCCACAGCTCTTTGATCATCGCCCCTTCGTCCGGATTACTCGTTGTCGCCAGCGTCGAGTTCTTGTAGACAATGGTCACGCGGTAGTCCCAGCGCAACTCCTCTGACGTGTGGTAAGCCGGCTGCTCGATCTTGACGGAAAGAATGCGCCCGGTGGACTGGATCTTCTTCAGTAGCGGGTAATGATTCTTCAGGAATAATTGCAAAAACTCCTGCTGATGTCCCCATTGCAGCTTGTAATAGTACTCGACGGTATAAGCCTGGTCTGCCCCGCCTTGTGGCGGCGAACCCTGTGCCTTGGCGGGCAGAACAAGAGAAGTTGCGAACATGAGAGCGAAAGCAACGAGCAGCATTCTACGCATGAAGCCTCCTAACGAACCGTTGCAAGCAATTGTACTTTGACCGGTTCCGAAGGAGATGAAAAGAGGCTTGTTTTCGCAGCATTGCATTGCAGTTCGACGCCGCTACGGCTTCGACGGTGCGGTCCTGTTGGGGAGATGAAGGAACCGCTTGAACTCGGGAGAGAATTCCTGGATGAGGTGCTCTGCGGCAATGATGCCCACGTCGATGTGGCCGGACTGCACGCCCTGCACCCATGCCGAATAATGATGGGGCCACCAAGTGTCTTCAACGATCGAGCTGCCATAGGCAGCCGAGAGCTGCGGCAGATCTAGCGTCTCGTGTCCGCTGTGGTTGTAAGTGAGAAACGTCATCTTCAGCGCATGGCCTGAACGGCGGATGAACCCCTTGCATCCGCAGGCAAAGTAGCGCGGGTCCGTGCCTTCGACGCCGGCCAGCAATTCATGCGTGGAGTTCTGTATCAGGTTGCCCCCGTAACTGCTGCCCACACGGCGAATGAAGCCGCCACCGCCGCCTTGCCACTTCGTCGGGATATTGAATACCTGCTGGTAAAGGGCGGTTGAGAACGATTCCACGTGTATTGCGGGGGAGGCCCCGTCTTCACGCCACCAGCGCTGCATCCGCTCATGAGGGGCCAGCGGCTTGTAGCCTGCGGCGTCGAACGGCGGATTCACATCGAAGGACTGCGCCTGCGCAGCGGCCGGGGCCAGCAGAAACAGGAACAACGCGGCTCGCAAGATTGATTTCACTGTGACTTCCTTCGCTGAATTACCCGACGATATCCGCCTAAGCAAGCTCGCCGCCTCTGCCTTTCGGAGAAAAACCAGCATACAGTATCCATTATGCAATCTAACTTCACGAGGCCGCTTCCGGGAATCAAGACTGATCGGGCTTCCAAGCCGGAAAACGAAAGCGACGGCAACCTACTCTGTAACCGTCGAGCCGTATTCAAGTGGTTGGGGTGCGGAGCCGCGAATCTGATCGATGAACAGCGGCACCTCTTTCTGAATCGAATCCGCGCGGTCAATCTGCACCGCGTGACCGCTGCCCCTGGCGATAATCCTGCGGCTGCGGGTTGACAGCTTCTTCAGGTCTTCCTGCATCCGGCTCCACGCGCTTTCCATATCGACCATCTCGCGGGAAACGAATCTGAGAGAGGTAGTTCGAGCGGGATCCTGCGAGAAGATCAGCACCGGCAGCGCGCCAAAAGGCCCGGTGTGAACTGTTTCATGACCGGATGCGTTGAAGCTGTCCAATTCGCGTTCGATGGAAGTGTATTTCGGGTGGCAAAGATCCTCAGACAGAAGTTGGCCCGCTGCGGCGTCAAAGCCGGGGATCGGTTTTGCGCATCCGCCCATCAGACGGGAGATACCTGTCATGGCTGCCGAGCGCATCACCAGGATGGACGCCTTTCGCGCCAGGCCCGTTTCTCCCGCCGCCTTCAAGGCCGGATTCTCGTCCTGCAGAGGCGTAGACCCATCCACAAAAATCAGCCCTGCTACATCTTCCGGGTAGTGCGCGGCGTAGTCGCGGATGTACAGGGCAGCAATCGAATGGCCCATCAGCACAATGGGACCGGTAACGTTGGCCTCGGCCAGAAGCTGGTGCAACTCGGCCGCGATGTGGTCGGCATCGCGCTGGCCGGGAACCTGATCGCTCCAGCCGAAACCTGCGCGGTCGTAGGCGCAGACGCGGGTGGTCTTGGCCAACTGCGGCTGAACTCCGCCCCAAATGAGCGCATCGCTGCCCAGCCCTGCATCCAGCACAATGGCCGGGGAGCCGGTGCCCACGCAATCCATGTGCATTCTGTGGCCATTGACCAGGTAAATCTCTCCGGGTGGGCGGGCGAACTCCCTGAAGCGAAGCAATGCCAATGCGTTGAAACCCGCACTGACAGCCATTGCCGCCGAACCAACAATCATCGCGAAGAGAACCACGCTGTCGAAGGCGCGAAAGGTTCGGCTGGCGAACCGTGCCGGAAGTGTGCGCAGGTGACGCACGGAGAGGCAGGCGACGATGATGCATAGCAGCGAAAGAACCGCTGGAGCGGCGAAGTACTCGAAATCCATCCGACCCCCAGAGTTCTTTGATGCCTTTTCGAATCGATGTGTTTATAACTTATCTCTTGCCCTACGAAGAGCGAAAGTAAAAACCCGGCTGTTACTATCGCATTTTAGTAAGTTACTTCCGGAAGAATAACTGCAACTTTTTGCACTTGCAAGAATCTTAAGCGCACAGGAGATTTCTCGAATGGCGCAAAAAATTGCATTCATTACCGGTGGCAACCGGGGCCTCGGCTTCCAAACCGCAATTGAATTGAAGGATGCCGGCGTAAAAGTCGTCATCGGCTCGCGCGATCTTGCGCAAGGTGAACAAGCCGTCGCAAAACTGCGCGCGGCAGGCGTGGACGCGGACGTGCTGCAATTCGACATTACCAAGGCATCGGATGCGCAGGCCGCATACGACTACTTCAACTCGCACTACGGACGGCTCGATATTCTGGTGAACAACGCAGGAATCGCAGCCGGCGCCTTTCCCGGCACCGGCCCGGAACATTCCGCCACGCAGGTCTCGGCCGACCTGCTGCACAAAGTCTTCGAGACCAACTTCTTTTCCCAGGTAGCGCTGACCAACGCGCTTCTTCCGCTCCTCCGCAAGAGCGACGCGGGGCGGATCGTAAACCTGTCCAGCATTCTCGGCTCGCTGGCGCTTCATGCCGACCCGAAATCGCCCATCTATCACGCCAAGTCATTTGCCTACGATGCTTCGAAGACGGCTCTGAACGCCTACACCATTCATCTAGCGCATGAACTGCGCGACACCAGGATCAAAGTCAACTCCGCGCATCCCGGCTGGGTGAAGACGGATATGGGTGGCGCGCAGGCTCCGATGGAACTGAGCGAAGGCGCCAAGACCAGCGCGGCCCTGGCTACCTTGCCCGACGACGGGCCTTCGGGCGGATACTTCCACCTGGGCAAGCCGCTGCCATGGTGATTTGTATAACTCGGATTTAAGGGAAGAGAGTAAGTCGCAAAGAGCCCCCACGGTTCAGATCAACGGCCGGTATTCGTGGAGGCTCTTTGCTTCGCTGGGGGAGGGCTGCCGCAGAACCGGAAAAGCCATAGAACCGCTGCTGGCTGCGATAAACAAGTCTGTTGTTATAGGCAAAGACTCCGCAATCAACCACCGTGACTTATAACCCCATGGGACTTATAGTGCCGCGAGTATAGCCACTACGGTAGATCTGATTGAGCCATCGGCATTCCCTCAGAGGCTAAAGTCCGCGCTCATTTTGCGACCCTAACGGCACGACTAAAGTCGTGCCCTTTCAAAATACCGACTTATTCAGAATTCTCCTAACATCCCGCATAACTGGCCAGCGCCGTCTTGTTCGGAATTGTCAGTGTCGAGCCATGGAATGCTACCAAGCGCCGCGTCTTGAAAACACTCAGCGTGCGCGTCACGGTTTCCCGCGAAGTCCCGATAAACTCGCCGATCTCCTCATGCGTGAGCGAGAAACGGAATCGCGTTCCCGTCTCGGTCGACTGTCCGTTGCGGCTCAAGTCCAGCAGCAGGCGAGCAAGCTTTTCCGGCGCGGAGGAAGACAGCGCCACGGTGCGCAACTGCGCGCAGGCCATGCCGATCTGCCGGCCAAGTTCCTCCGTCACAATTTTGTACGCCTCGGGATGCCGCACCATGAAGTCAAGGAAGTTATGCCGCGAGATGACTGCGATTTTGCATGGATAAAGCGTTTCGGCCGTCATCTCCGAAGGCTCACCGGAGATGACCGAATCCAGGCCGAGAATCTCGCCCTTCTTGGCAATTCGCAGAATCAGTCGGCGGCCATCGCTCGAGTTGATGGAGAGTTTGACTTCGCCTTCGAGCACCACAAATACTCCCTGGGCCGCATCCTTCTCAGAGAAAAGCATCATGTTCGACGGGTAGGAAGTGGGGTGCTCCAATGACATCAGGTCCTTGAGCGCTTCAGACGGTAGTTTGCTGAAAAACTCGCTGCCGGCTTCAACCGGAGTCCTGCAACCGCGCGCTGCATCAGTCATGGTCTGCATTTTCCTGCTCCTTGTCTGCACATTCATTGTCGGAAGAATCGTAGTCTGAACCATCGTTGGATTTAGATGCCATCTGCTCGGCAAGGTACTGCGTCCAGGGCGTGGTGGCGACAATCCTGGGGTGGGCCTGTGAGTAGATATCCCTCAGAACCCGGGTGCCGTCCGGATCGGCGAAGATCACGTTCGATATGTCGATGGACAGGTTGCGCCTGGTAAGGCGCGGTGCCTCGTCCACCCACACGCGGCCAAGTTCAGCCGCCCATGGCCCTGCAACCCGCCCTTCCAGCGTAAGTACCGTCGCAACTTCAGTTTCTTGAATCGTGATTCGCAACGTATGCTGGCCCATCCTGTGCCCTGCACTCGACTAATGCACGGGCTGCGCCAAACTCCGCGCGCATTTCAGCGATCGCTGAAAGCAATTGATGAGCAAAGAGTTATGGGATGTTTGCGGAAAGAATGCGGGAAGTGACGAAGCCCGTCATGACGAAGTGACGATGACGAAATGCCGTCACCGGGACTTCATATAGTCACTTCGCTCGATGCTGAGCTTCTTCATCTTGGAGTTCAACGTGGTCCGCTTCAGGCCCAGCCGCGCAGCTGCGCCGTCGGAACCGCCGATCTGGCCAGCAGTCTCGCGCAGCACGCGCAGAATGTGCTCGCGCTCGGCAGTATGCAGCGTAGCGGTCCCAGCTTCGGCCTGCTCCACGGCCCCTTGCGCGCCATTTTGGGCTTCCAGGGCGGCCTGCGTTTCGAGCTCGGCCAGCGGCACATAGAGCACCGGACCGCGGGTCAGAATCACGGCGCGTTCCAGAAAGTTCTCCAGCTCGCGGATGTTTCCCGGCCATGGCCAGCGGATCAGAGCCTGCATGGTTTCTTCGGGGATTGTCTGGATCACCTTGCCCATGCGGCGGCTGTGGGTGGCCACAAAATGCCGCACCAGCACAGGAATATCACGGCCTCGCTCGCGGAGCGGCGGGGCAAATATCGGGAAGACCTTCAGCCGGTAATAGAGGTCGCTGCGAAACTGCTTTTCCTGAACCATCTGCGCCAGGTCGCGATTGGTGGCAGCGACCAAGCGGACATCCACGGAGATCGGCCTGGTTCCCCCCAGCCGCTCAATCTCGCGCTCCTGCAGGGCGCGCAGCAGCTTCGGCTGCAGGTCAAGCGGCATCTCTCCCACTTCGTCGAGAAAGAGCGTGCCGCCGTGCGCCAATTCGAGGCGGCCCATCTTGCGGGCAATGGCGCCGGTGAACGCGCCTTTCTCGTGGCCGAACAGCTCGCTCTCCAGCAGGCCCGCCGGAATGGCCGCGCAGTTGAGCTTGATGAATGTGTGATCGCGCCTCGGGCTCAGCCGGTGAATGGCTCGCGCCAGCAGCTCCTTGCCGGTTCCCGTCTCGCCCTGGATGAGCACCGTGGCGGTGGTGGGCGCTACTGTCTCAATCTCCTTCAGCACCTGGCGCAGGCCTGCGCTCTCGCCCACAATGTCCTCGAAACGGTTTTCGAGATTGATTTCTTCTTCCAGGTATTGCTTCTCCTGGCGCAGCTTGTCGCGGAACTCGGCCATGCGCTGGAAGGCCATCGAGTTATCGACGGCCATGGCTACCTGGGCAGCAATCCGGACCAGAATGCCGGCCTCGAGCTGGCCGATGCTTCCTTCCAGCCGGCTTAACACGCCCAAGGTTCCAATCACCTCGCCGTGATGGACGAGCGGAACCCAGCAGCCGGATTGCATGCCAAGCTGGGCCAGGATACGCGCGGTTTCCGGCGCCTCGGCGACTTCCGGCCTGTTCTCCAGCAACACCGTCTCGCGAGTGCGAAAGACTCTGCCGGAAATGGATCCCTCAAGCGAAACGCGCACTTCGCCTCGGAAGAGTTCTTCTTCATTGGGGCCCAGCGAGTGCGCTACCAGGTCGCCCCTGGCCGAATCGTAGAGCGTGATGCCGGCGAAGTCGTGGGGAATGACCTCGCGCAGGCTCGCCGAAATGGCCTCCAGCAGCTTGCGGATATCCATATTGGCCAGCAGCGCGCTGCTCAACTGCAGCATTACCGCCTCGTCGGCACGCTTGCGGTCGGTAAAGTCGCGGGTCACCTTGGCGTAGCCGGTCACCGCGCCTGTCTCGTCGCGAATGGCGGTCAGAATTACATCCGCCCAGAAGCGCGAGCCGTCTTTGCGCACCCGCCAGGCCTCTTCCTCAAGGCGGCCCCGCGCCGCAGCCAGGCGCAGCAACTCCGCCGGACGCCCCCGGTCTATATCTGGCTGAGTGAAGAAGCGCGAAAAATGCGCCCCCAGAATCTCATCCGCTGTGTAGCCCTTGATGCGCTCCGCTCCTGGGTTCCAAGTGACCACGTGCCCGTCGCTGTCCAGCAGATAAATCGCGTAGTCGTGAACGCCTTCCACGATCGATCTAAACTGCAAATCGCTGCGCCGCATGGCCACCTGCGCGCTGTGCTGCTCGGTGTTGTCGCGGACGAAACTCAGCACCATCGTTCCCGACTGCGTCTGCACCGGCTTGAGCAGGATGTCGACCGGGAACTCCGTGCCGTCCTTACGCAGCCCGAACAGATTCATGGCCGCGCCCATCTGCCGGGTGCGGGGATGGGCGTTGTAATTCTCGCGGTGGCCCGGATGCCGCGAGCGAAACCGCTGCGGGACGAGATTCTCAACCGGCATTCCGATCAGTTCGGTGTGGTTGTGACCGAAAAGCTCCGTTGCGCGCGGGTTCGCGGCACGGATGACGCCCTGGGCGTCCGTGACAAAGATTGCATTTGGAGAGACCTCAAAGAGGTTGTCCAGAGCGGATTGAGCGAACTCGGCCTGCACGTGCTCGGCCGCAGCCGCTGCGTCCTGTTCCGGGGAATTAGACGGGCGCATAAGTGGCTTCCGAAGCTACCAGTAAAATACGCCCCCCACCCCCATCGCTGCAACCGCCGCACGCGTTGCGACCGCATGCCGTGGGAAGCGGATTATTGAGCGAAATTCCAGACCAATGCGTCTTACTCACGTCTAAGGAAAAAAGGTCATCGCGACGCAAGCGGCCTATTGATCGAGTCCGGTTTCGCTTCGGGACTCGAGCCAATCGTTCTCCTGCTTTTTTGAAGCTGCGGGGAGGGGCGCGTATGCTTGCATGAAAGCAATTGGCACTGGAGCAAGCTGCATGGAATCGCCTCCTGCTGAAGGGCGCCCAGGTGAATAGCGCGGACGGTTGTTGTGAAACCCGCGGGGCTTTGCCGCTTCCGGCTTCCGAAGCCCGATCCCGTTCCGCGCGGCCGCGACGCACCGCCCTCTCCGCAATCGCCGGTTCCATTGGGCTGGCCGCGCTCTTTGCAGCCCTGACCGCCTGCGGCAAGATGCAGACTACTGACAAAGCCGCCGGCTCTCAATCTTCAACAACCCACACTGCTTCTGAGACTCTGCGCCTCAAAGGCATGACCGCGGCGGTTGAGGCGCGCTCCATCCAGGCGCCGCTTCTGGCCGGCCAGCAGGTGGGCTCGCTCACCATTACCAAACTCATCGCCAGCGGCAGCCGCGTGAAGCAGGGAGATTTGCTGGTGGAGTTCGACCGCCAGGCACAGTTGCGCGATTCCATTGACAAGCAGGCCCAGAGCGACAATGAAAATGAGAAAGTCATCGAGGAACAGGCAAAGGAAGCGGCTGCTCGCGCCAAGGACGAGACCGAAATCAAGCAGGCGGAAAACAGCCTTGCCAAAGCAAAGCTGGAAATGGAGAAGGCTGAGCTGCTCTCCCGCATCGACGCCGAAAAGGCCCAGGAAGATCTCGATGAGGCGCAGGCCACGCTGGCACAGTTGAAGGAGACCTTCGACTTGAAACGCAAGGCCGCGCAGGCTTCGATCCGCATTCTTGAAATTCAGCGCGACCGCACCCGCGAAACCATGCTGCACGCGCAGGCAAACTCCGCGCTCATGCAGATTCATGCACCCATTGACGGCATTGTGGTGTTCAACACCATCTGGAAACAGGGCAACATGGGCGAGGTGCAGGAAGGCGATCAGGTGCGCCCCGGCGTGCCTTTCATGGAAGTGGTCGACCCCGCCGTCATGCAGGTCCAGGTACCAGTAAACCAGGAGGACCTGCTCAGCCTGCACATCGGGCAGAAGGCGCAGGTGCATCTCGACGCCTACTCCGACCTGGTGTTCGAGGGCCGGCTTGAATCAATCGACCCCATGGGCACGGCGGGCAGCTTCTCTCCCAAGCTGCGCAGCTTTTCCGCCACATTTTCCATCAAGGGCCACGATCCCCGGCTCATGCCTGACCTTTCCGCAGCCGTGGAGGTGAATCCGACTGACGTTGAGGAGTCCAGCGCCGGCAATCCAGGGGGCGCGGGAAAATGATGCACAAACTCAAAGACTTTTGGATGAAGCGCCGGACCCTGATTGTTCTGTTCGTGCTCGCCGCCGCCAGCGCGGGCGTTTATGGGCTTGTCCATTACTCCGTCAAGCCGCCGGCCGTCCCCACGTTTCAGGTCAAGCGCGGCGAATTCCTGGATGCGCTGCAGTTTCGCGGCCAGCTCAAGGCCATGAAGTCGGTGAGCATCACCGCGCCACCCAACGTGGGAGACCTGCAGATTCTCAAGATCGCGGCGGACGGCTCGGCGGTGAAACAGGGCGACGTGGTCGTCGAGTTTGACCCCTCGAAGACCAGGATGGATCTGGCCCAGGATCAATCTGTGCTCAAGTCTTCTCAGGCGGAGATCGACCAGGCGCGCGCCGCGGGCCATCTCACCGAAGAGGTGGATACGACCGCGGTGATGAAGGCCAGATACGACGTGGATTCGGCAGAGCTCGACGCCAGCAAGGCTGAGGTTGTATCCCGTATTGAGGGCGCGGAAGCCAACCTGAAAGTTGCCGATGCCGAGCAGGCGTTGCGCGAGGCGGAAGAAAAGCTGAAGTCCGACAAGGCCATCGATCAGGCCACGATCGAGGACAAGAAGAATGCGAGCCGCAAAGCCGAATACGACGCGCAGCGGGCACAGAACTCGCTCGCATCCATGACGCTGAAGGCGCCCTCCGACGGAAACATCAGCCTGCTCTCCATCTGGCATAACGGCAGCGAGAGCACGTTCAAAGCGGGCGAGCGCGCCTGGTCGGGCACACCGATTGCCGAATTGCCCGATGCGTCGTCCATACGCATTGCGGCGCGCGTGGATGAAACCGAGCGCGGACGCCTGGCGCTGCAACAGCCGGTGACGCTGCAGCTCGATGCCATCGCCGATCGCCAGTTCACGGGTCGGGTTGAACGCATCGGCACCATCGCCACCTCCGACTTTTCCGCCGGCTGGCCTATCCCGCGCAACTTCGATCTGGAAATCGACATTGACCAGGCCGACGCGCGACTGAAGCCCGGCATGACTGCGCAGATCACCGTGATTGTGGACAAGGTGCCGGACGCCATCGCCATTCCCGCGCAGGCTTCTTTTCTCAAATCCGGACAGACTGTTGCCTATGTGTGGGACGGCTCGAAATTCGAGGAGCGGCCCATTCAAATTGAACGCCGCAGCCGCGACCGCATTCTCATCTCGAGCGGACTGAAACAGGGCGACATGGTGGCACTCAAAGATCCGTCAGGGAAGGAGTGAGATGGCGCGCATCAAGCGATACCGCATCTTCATCTGGGCCATCGCAGCAATTGTGCTGATGGGAAGCATCGGCGCGGTGGTGGCGGCCAGCCGGGTCAGCCTGCCCGCCAAGGCAGATGAGATTCCGCTGGCGGAGGTGAAGCGCGGCGAGATCGATCTCCAGGTGCACGCCACGGGCGAGCTGCGCGCAAGCCACGCCATCATGCTCTCCGCGCCTGCGGTCGGTGGAGATTCACTTCAGCTAACGCACCTGGCCCACACTGGCCAGCTCGTCAAGAAGGGCGATGCGGTATTTGAGTTCGATCCCAGCGAACAGCATTACAAGCTGGAGCAAAATAACTCCGAGTTAATGCAGGCCGAGCAGGAAATCACAAAGGCCAAGGCCGATGCTGTCGTGCTCGCCGCTGAGGATAAAGTGCTGCTGCTCAAAGACCGTTACAACGTGCGCCGCGCAGAGCTTGACGTGCAGAAGAACGAATTGGTCAGCAAGATTGACGCCGACAAGAACCAGTTGGCTCTGGAACAAGCAAGGCGTGTGTTGGCGGAGCAGGAGAAAGACGTGGAGTCGCATAAAGCCTCCGGCCAGGCCGCGACTTATCTGGCCCAGGAGAAGGCCAACAAGGCCAAACTGGCCATGGACCAGGCGCAGCAGAATCTTGACAAGATGCGCGTGACCGCGCCCATGGATGGGCTGATTTCAATTCAGAAAAACACCAATGCTTCCGGCGGCTTCTTTTTTACCGGTATGACCTTGCCCGACTACCACGAGGGCGACCAGGTGCAGGCGGGCAGCTCGATTGCGCAGGTGGTCGATCCCCAAGGGCTGGAGCTTACCTCGAAGATTGGCGAGCAGGACCACGCCAATGTGCAGGTGGGCGAAGCTGTTGAAGTTGTCTTCGACGCCCTCGCGGGCCAGGTGTTTCACGGCAAGGTCAAGAGCGTAGGCGGAATTTCGATGCAGCAGATTTTTTCCAACAACGCCGGTGGAAACTTCGAAGTTTCGATTCAGCTTGCCGATGCCGATACCCGCCTGCGGTCGGGATTCACGGCCCAGGTTGTCTTTCTTGGAGGCGCAAAAAAGAATGTGCTCTACCTGCCCCGCCAGGCGCTTTTTCTCAAAGACGGCAAGCGCATTGTTTATGTGAAAAAGGGCAACGGCTACGAGCAGCGCGAAGTAAAAATACAGAGCGAGAATGAGAGCCGCGCAGCCATTGAAGGCCTTGAGGAAGGAAGCAAGATCGCACTGGTCGACCCCACCGCACCGCGCAAGGCGACCGGAAACTCCGCAAGCAGCAACCCGGAAGGAACACCCTGATGGCCGTGACTGAAACATTGGTGCCGGAGCGGCTGCTGCTTGGCTATCAGCAGTGGGCCCGCGATGTGCAGTTAGGCGTGCAGAACCTGCTAGTGCACGGGCTGCGCTCATTGCTCACCATGCTGGGCATGATCTTTGGCGTAGCGGCCGTGGTTGCCATGCTGTCGATCGGCGCCGGCGCACGTCAGAAAGTCATGGCCATCATCGAGCAAATGGGAGTCCACAACCTGATCGTGGAAGCCAAGGAAACCCTGGAATGGCAGGCGCATGACAAGGTTCGCAAGCTCTCTCCCGGACTTACCCTGAAGGACTATCGAGTTATCCAGGACGACCTTCAGGGAGTTATCGCTTCCACCCCGCGCAAGCGGCTGACTCCGTCCAAGATCATCCCCAAAGCGCAGCAGGATATGCCGGCAGTGATGGGCGTCTACCCGAATTACCAGCAGATCGCCGGGCTGCATTTGGTGAGCGGAAGATTTTTCGATCAAAGCGATGAAGACCGCGCCTCGCCTGTATGCGTGCTGGGCGCTGCGGCCAAGTGGAGCCTGTTCGGCTCGGCCAATCCACTGGGACAGTATGTCAAGGTCAACGAGCAG
The DNA here is from genome assembly GCA_050013495.1 of Occallatibacter sp. GTDB lineage: Bacteria > Acidobacteriota > Terriglobia > Terriglobales > Acidobacteriaceae > Telmatobacter. The sequence goes on from JBEKFD010000053.1 coordinate 15,610, forward strand.
TGGTTCCGCGTGATCGGTGTTGTGAGCCCGCAGCTTAGTTCGCAAAGCGATAACTCGGCCGCGGGAAGCGTCGATGTGAATAACAACATTTACATTCCCTTGCAGGCGGCGTTTCTCCGCCTGGAAGACAGTTACAGCCAGGTAAGGGACGAGATAGACGGGATCTATCTCAACCTTGCTGATGGAGCCAACATATCTGAAACCGCCCAGGTTGTTCGCGCGATTCTCGATGCATCGCACCACGGCGCGGACGACTTCAGCATTGTTGTTCCCGCGGAGCTGCTCGCTGAGCAGAAGCGGACGGAACATTTGTTCAATACGGTGATGGTTGCCATCGCTTCCATCTCACTGCTGGTGGGCGGCATCGGCATCATGAACATCATGCTCGCCAGCATCCTGGAGCGGACGCGCGAAATTGGCTTGCGGCGTGCGGTGGGTGCGCGCCAGTCGGACATTGTGCGCCAGTTCGTGGTTGAGGCCACCATGATCTCGTTCGCCGGTGGAACCATCGGCGTAGTCTTCGGCTTCTTTATCTCGCGGCTCATTGCATGGCTGGCCGGTTGGTCGACCATCGTCACTTTCAGTTCCATCGCCCTGGCGTTTCTTGTTTCCATCTCCGTGGGCCTGGTCTTCGGCATTTATCCGGCTACCAAGGCCGCCCGGCTTGACCCGGTGGAGGCTATTCGCTATGAGTAACGGCCGCGCGGCCTTCCTTCAACAACCCGATGATTGTTTCTTATCTTTCTGCCATTTATCTCCGCTCTTCGATGGAGTTCCTGGATGAAGTTCATTCGCTTTTGCCTTGTTCTTCTTTTTGTTTTGGTCGCCCTGCTGCCCCTGCATGCGCAGTCTCCCGAGAGTTATCGCGGCATGATGACGGCGCGCGTTCGCGCAGACAAGTTGCCGCCTCCGCAGCATCTCAAGAATTACGTGCAGAACGGCAAGATCAGCCTCGGCCTGCGCGATACAATTCTGCTTACTCTTGAAAACAACAGCAATGTGCAGATCGAAGAGACGCAGATTGAAACGCAGAAGTTCAACCTGCTTGGCCAGTTTCAGCCGTTCGATCCAATCGTTCAAAGCAGTCTGAACATCAATCGCTATTCAAGTCCTTCTTACAGCCAGCTCCAGGGAGTTGGCATCTCCGGCAACGCGACACTCAACTCACTTACTCAGGTCGGACAGATCGGTTACACGCAGACCTTCACTCCCGGCACGAACATCAATGCGAGTATCCAAACCAGCAAGTTTTCCACCAATAGCTCCTATAACTACCTCAACCCGTACTTCGATTCCACGCTTAACTTCGCGTTCACGCAGCCATTGCTGCGCGGCGGCGGGCGCTTCGCCAACACCGCCCTGGTCAAGATTGCGCGGCGTTCTCTCGCCCAGTCGCGTTCGAACTTTGAAGCCCAGGTGAACGATGCTATCCAGCAAGTTGTCGACCAGTATTGGTCGGTAGTGCAGGCGCGCGGCGCGCTCGATGTGGAGCAAAAGTCAATGAAGCTGGCCGAGGCGAGTTATGCGCGCGACAAGCGTTCGCTCGAGCTTGGAGCGCTGCCGCCTCTGGATATCTACCGCTCGCAGTCTGAAGTAGCAGCCCGCAAGGTTGAAGTGATCCAGGCGGCATACGCGCTCACCCAGGCCGAAGAGGCGCTGCGCCTGACCATTGGCGCCGATCGCGATCCGCAGTTACGTGCGATGGAATTGGAGCTGACGGAAAAACCCGAAACCACAGGAGAGCTGGAGACCATTGACGCGGAGACCGCGCTGGCAAAAGCCCTCAGCCAGCGGCCAGAACTCGATGCAATCAAGGACGCGATGGCCAACGATGAAACCAGCATCCGGCTGGCGCATAATCAGCTTGAGCCCAATCTCTCGTTGCAAGGCTTCTATCAAAGCAGCGGCCTGGGCGGCAATCAATATAATTTGATTACCGGCGCAATGGTCGCACCAGGAGGTTTCGGCTCGTCCATGGGCCAGCTCTTCGGCTTCGGTTATCCGGGCTATGGCGCTAGCCTGTCGCTTTCGCTTCCAGTGCGCAATCGCGGCGCCCAGGCTACGCTGGGCAACGCGCTTGTCTCGCGTACCCGCGATCTTTACAACGGAGGGCAGGTTCAAGAGCAGATCACGCGCGAGGTTCGCAACGCCGTCTTTCAACTGGAAGAGTCCCGCGATGCGCTGGCCGCGGGTTCAGCTTCGTTTGAGCTTGCGCAAAAGACCCTGGCCGCGGAGCAGCGTAAATTCGAACTGGGCGCGGAAACGAATTACTTTGTGCTGGATGCACAGACCAGGCTGGCCTCTGCCGAACTCATCCTCTTGCAAACCCAGGTGAATTACCGCATTGCTCTTGCAACCGTCGGCCATTCCACCGGCGATTTGTTGAGCCCGTATCACGTGCAAATCGCCGAGCTTTCCAAATAGGCCTTTGCCAAAGCAAATTCAAATCGCGATTTTGGTTTCAATGGCGTCATAATCGGCCCGGATGCCTTGCGCCGAGGGATCCAGCAAACCGGCGCCTGCCAAAGCCTTCACGTCCGCATGGACATTGCTATAGTCGCGATTCAGCGCCTTGGCCAGCGCGCGGATGCTGGTAACGCCGTTGTGGCGGACGTAACGAAGCAACTCCATCCGCTTGCCGCTCAGGACACGTGCGAGAGCCTCCCAGCTTTCGAATGCCAAATGCCGCTCACGGAAAGTCTCACCGCGCTCTGCACGATGCCAGGCATCGACAAACTTGCGAGAGGCCTCGTCCTCCATCGCTCCGCCAACAGTGAGTTTCAATTCGCTCATGAAATATCTCGCAGTCTTCTTACGTCCAACCAGAAATCAGCTATCAGCCGTTCAACCGTAGTAAACGCGTAGGAGATTTCGACCCCTTGAAAATGCCGATGATCGCCTTTACCCCGTTCATTGTCGTATCCAACCTCGCGAACCCCAGGCCGTCCGTAGAACAGCGAATACTTCAGTCCGTGTATTGATGGCGGAACAGGCGAGGGAACTCGCCACAACACCATCTCCACGATTGCTCCATCGTCGTAATCAAGGCGCTGATGAAAGAGCAATTCAGCCTTCATTGCGCGACCATGATGGGATTATACGCCATATGGTACTGCTTGCCATAAAACAAGTCTCAAGAAGTCAACCACACTTTTCGCCTATTATTCGCTTCTGCGGTATAATCCTTCGCATGGACTTTCAATTGGTGACTACCTACAAGCCGCGCGGCGATCAGCCTCGTGCCATTGCGGAACTCATGGAGGGCCTGGCCGCGGGCGAAAAGCACCAGGTGCTGCTGGGCGTGACCGGCTCAGGCAAGACCTTCACCATGGCCAAGGTCATCGAGCAATCGCAGCGGCCGGCGCTGATCCTGGCGCATAACAAGACCCTCGCCGCGCAGCTCTATCACGAGTTCAAGCAGTTTTTTCCCGGCAACGCGGTGGAATACTTCGTCAGTTATTACGACTATTACCAGCCCGAGGCTTACATTCCCGCCGGCGACTTATATATCGAGAAGGAAGCGACGATCAATGAGGAGCTGGACAAGCTGCGGCTATCTGCGACGCGCAGCCTGTTTGAGCGGCGAGACTCCATCATTGTAAGTTCCGTGAGCTGCATCTACGGCCTGGGCTCGCCGGAGGCTTACTACGGGATGCTGCTGCTCTTGGAGAAGGGCCAGCGCATCAGCCGCAAGGACATTTTGCGACGGCTGGTGGAGATTCTTTACGAGCGCAACGACGTGGACTTCCGGCGCGGAACGTTTCGCGTGCGCGGCGATGTGATTGAGGTCTTTCCAACCTACGATGAAGCTGCCTACCGCATCGAGTTGTTCGGCGACGAGATTGAGAGCCTTTCGCAAATCGACCCGCTGTTCGGAACGGTAAAGCAGCGCTACTCGCGGCTGCCGATCTATCCGAAGAGCCACTATGTGGTGCAGCCGGAGCGCAAGGCTGAGGCCATTGACTCCATCGTCAAGGAGCTCAACGAGTGGGTTCCGCAGCTTGAAGCGGAAGGCCGCATGGTGGAAGCGCAGCGGGTGCATCAGCGTACCCGGTTCGACCTTGAAATGATCAAGTCCATGGGCTATTGCCACGGGATCGAAAACTACTCGCGGCATTTCTCGGGGCGCTTGCCGGGCGAAGCTCCACCGACGCTGCTGGACTATTTTCCGCGCGACTTTCTGCTCTTCGTCGACGAGAGCCACGCCACCATTCCGCAGGTGCACGGCATGTGGTACGGCGACCAGAGCCGCAAGCAGAATTTAGTTGACTATGGCTTCCGGCTGCCCTCGGCGCGCGACAATCGGCCGCTGAAATTCGAGGAGTTCGAGAACCGCATTCACCAGACCATTTACGTTTCCGCCACGCCGGGACCGTATGAGCTCACTCGCTCGGCCGGGGTGGTGGTGGAACAGGTCATCCGGCCCACGGGCCTTGTTGACCCCGAGGTCGAGATCCGCCCGGTCAAGGGACAGATTGACGACCTGCTGGCCGAGATTCGCGACCGCGCCAAGCGCAACGAGCGCGTGCTGGTCACCACTCTCACCAAGCGCATGGCGGAAGACCTGGCCGGCTACTACACCGAGGTCGGCGTGCGCTGCCGTTACATGCACTCGGAGATTGAAACGCTGGAGCGCGTGAAGCTGTTGGCGGGCTTGCGCAAAGGCGAGTTCGACGTGCTCATCGGCATCAACCTGCTGCGCGAGGGGCTCGACCTGCCGGAGGTTTCGCTGGTGGCCATCCTCGATGCCGACAAGGAAGGGTTCTTGCGCTCGGCGGGCTCTCTGATCCAGACCATGGGCCGGGCCGCGCGCCATCTTGAAGGCAGGGCGATTCTCTACGCGGACAAGATCACCGACTCCATGCGCCGAGCGATGGATGAGACGGACCGCCGCCGCGCCATCCAGCGCGCTTACAACGAGGAGCACGGGATTACGCCGCAGTCAATCATCAACACCATGGACATGGGCCTGGCGCAGATTCTCAAGGCCGAGTATGGCGACGTGGAGGTGGAAGCCGCGGAAGGCTTGCCCAAGTTCGCTTCCCAGGCCGAGTTGGATTCCTTCCTCGCAAAAATGGAGACGGAGATGCGCGACGCTGCCAAGAAATTCGAGTTCGAAAAGGCGGCCAAGCTGCGCGATTCGATCAAAGAACTCAAGGAAAAGGAGTTCCTGTTCGGGTGATGGAAATGGTCAATCGGCCGCGACGGCCGTGGAACTGGGAGCCGTTGTTGCCATTCTGGACAACTGAAACTGAATTCGGAACATCCTAGTTAATCAGTTGATAAATAGGCCGTCCCGTCTGCATTCGGGCCGCGCAGGATTCAGGGCCCTCATGCCAATTATTCTTCTCGTGGACGACGATCCGCTGCAAGCATTCTCACGCAAGTCGATTCTGGACGGCAAATTCCGCGATGTACAACGCGTAAGCGACGCGGCGGAAGCGCTGTGCCTGGTGGAGCAACCCCAGTTTGCCGGCTCCCTCGGCCTGGTGATCAGCGGGCTGCACATGCCCGGAATAGGCGGTCCCGCGTTTGTCTCCGAACTTCATGAGCGAATGCCGCGATTGCCCGTCCTGGTGCTTGGCGGCAGCAGCGATGCGGCAAGCGACTACCCGGGCGGATGGGTCCGCTACCTTTCCCGCCCCTGTGCCGGCGAGGAGATGCTGGCGGCGGCCGGCGAGTTGCTGGGACAACAGGCGGAGTTCATCGGCCGGTGCGCCTAGCGATCCGACCAGGCAGGCTCCGCAAAGGAATATCAGCTCCGGCATGTGGGGGTGGGGCGTGCGATGAGTAGGCGCGCTCTCGGAAGATCGCCACGGATGTTCATTTTGAAAATAAGGTTCGATATAGAACTGCGGCCGGTTAAGAGCCTCTAATAGTCCATCTTTGGTGTGAGCCAGATCACATGAGAAAGGCCTATGATGGCCTGAGAATAGCCTCGCAGGCAGAGCTTCTCGCCCGCCCTTGCGTGCGAGAATCTTCTTGGAGTCATCATTCATGGCAGCCTTCGGTAGTTTTGCACTTCTCATTGCTTTGGCGCTGGCCGCTTATAACCTTCTTGCCGGGGCGCTTGCCCTGCGCTGGATCGCGACCGGACAACCGGCTGCAATCTCGCCTGAGCGGCTCGCGGATACGGCGCGCAGGGCCGGAATCGCTGTGTTTATCGCCGTGACGGCAGCGGCTTTCGCTCTCATCTGGTCAGTCTTTACCAACGATTTTTCAATCACCTACATCATGGAGCATTCCAACCGCGCTCTGCCGGGGGCGTACAAGTTTTCGGCGCTTTGGAGCGGCCAGGAAGGTTCCTTGCTGCTGTGGGCGTGGCTGCTGGGGACATACGGCTTTGTTCTGCGGCTCACGCACAAGACGGACGTAAAACTCTATGCGTACGCCGGCACGATTCTGGCTGGGGTTCAGGTTTTCTTCCTGGCCGTTCTCTGCTTTGCGGCGCCTCCGTTTGCGCTCTACCAGGGCGTCATTCCCGACGACGGCAACGGCCTCAATCCGCTGCTGCAATATCCTGAGATGGTGATCCATCCGCCCATGCTTTACCTGGGCTATGTCGGGTTCTCAGTTCCCTTCTGCTTTGCGCTGGGCGCGTTGATGATGCGCTACCCCGGCGAAAAATGGATCAAGGTCACGCGCGTTTGGACCATGGTGACCTGGCTGTTTTTGACGGCCGGCATCTTCCTCGGCATGCACTGGGCCTATGCGGTGCTGGGCTGGGGCGGCTACTGGGGATGGGACCCGGTGGAGAACGCCAGCTTCATGCCCTGGCTCACCGGCACGGCCTTTCTGCACTCGGTGATGATGCAGGAGAAGAAAGGCATGATGAAAAGCTGGAATGTGTGGCTCATCTTCTCCACCTTCCTGCTCACGCTCCTGGGCACGCTGCTTACCCGCGCCGGGCTGGTGAGTTCGGTGCATGCGTTCGCGCAGTCGTCCATCGGGACATGGTTTGTGGTCTTCATGGGAATCGTGCTGGCGGTCTGCATCTT
>JBEKFD010000054.1:0-22394 GCA_050013495.1 Occallatibacter sp.
CAACTGCAGCTTGGCGAGGAGATCGAAGAGGGCGAGAACAAATATCTTACCGGCGACTACATCGTCGACGAGAAGCAGCGCACGATCGGAGTGACAGATCCGGGCTGGGAAACCATCGAAAAGCTGCTTGGCATCGGCAACATTGCCGACGCGGAGAACTGGGAACTCAAGCACTATGTGGAGACGGCCATCAAGGCGCACGCACTCTACCATCGCGACGTGGAGTACGTGGTCAAGGATGGAGAAGTGATCATCGTGGACACGTTCACCGGCCGCCTGATGCCGGGCCGCCGCTGGTCCGACGGCCTTCATCAATCCATCGAAGCCAAGGAAGGCGTCAACATCCGCAAGGAAGATCAGACGCTGGCTACCATCACGTTTCAGAATTACTTCCGCCTGTACAAGAAGCTGAGCGGCATGACCGGCACGGCGGAAACCGAAGCTGCCGAGTTCGAGAAGATTTACAAGCTTGAGATTGTCGTGATCCCCACCAACAAAGAGATGCGGCGGCTGGAGAATCCCGACGTTGTCTACCGCACGGAGAAAGAAAAATACAAAGCGGTCGCGGACGACATTGCCATCCTTCATGAAAAGAAGCAGCCCGTGCTGGTGGGCACAACGTCAATCGAGAAATCCGAGCGGCTATCGGGAATCCTGCAGCGCAAAGGCGTTCGGCACGTTGTGTTGAACGCCAAGTTTCATGAGCGCGAGGCGGAGATTGTGGCGCAGGCGGGGCGTCTGGGGATGGTGACCATCTCCACCAACATGGCCGGACGCGGCACAGATATCCTGCTGGGCGGCAATCCGGAGTTCATGGCTCGCCAGGAACTGGTGAAGAAGGGGCACGCGCGGGCCATTAGCGTGGCTGAGGGCGCCATCAATCCCATGGCGCCTGCGGGGTTTCTGCGCTTCTATTACCAGGGGCAGGAATTCGAAGTCACCGAGCCGGATTGGGCGGAGACGTTCAAGGGTCATGCGGAAGTGGCGCGCCTGGATCACGAGCAGGTGATTGAAGCCGGCGGCCTGTTCATTCTGGGCACCGAGCGGCACGAGTCGCGGCGCATCGACAACCAGCTCAGAGGCCGCGCCGGTCGGCAGGGAGATCCTGGCGAATCGCGTTTCTATTTGTCGCTCGAAGACGATCTGATGCGCATCTTCGCCAAGCAGTGGATCTCAACACTGCTGGAACGGCTGGGCATGGAAGAGGGCGTGCCCATCGAGTCGAAGATGATTTCGAATCGGATTGAGGGAGCGCAAAAAGCCGTTGAAGCGCAGAACTTCGAATCGCGCAAGCACCTGCTTGAATACGACGACGTAATGAACAAGCAGCGCGAGGCCGTCTATGGCGTGCGCCGCGCGCTGCTCGAAGAAGCCGATCAGAAGGAACTGATCCTGGAGGATTACGTCGGCGGCATTTTGAGCGGCATGCTCGACGAATTTGCGCCGGAAGATAAGCACCCCGACCAATGGAATGTGAAAGGGATTGAGGACAAGCTCATCGGCCAATTCGGACTAAGCCTCAGCCAGGCGGGCATCCACGCGCAGGAACTCGGCCGCCACGAACTGGGCGAGGCCGTCTTCGAAAAGCTGAAGCAGGATTACGAGGCCAAGGAGAAGATTCTCTCCAGCCCCACCATGCGTTACCACGAGCGGATGGTGATGCTGAGCGTGATAGACGGGCTGTGGAAGGATCACCTTCTGGCCATGGACCACCTGAAGGAAGGCATCAGCCTGCGCGGGTACGCGCAGCGCGATCCGCTGGTGGAATACAAGCGCGAATCCTTCGACATGTTTGAGGCCATGATGCAGAAGTTCCAGGAGGACACGGTCCGGTTCCTGTTCCGGATGCAAATCCTGGGACCGGATGGCCAGCCCATCAATGCGGCTCCAGAACCGCGGCGGCCAGTGCCGCCTGCTCCTCCCGTGGCCAGCGCCGCCAAACCGCCCACGCTGGAAGCAGCGCCGCGCGAGATCGCTATTCCCACGCGACAAGCCTCCACGACGATCGACGCATTGGAGAAAGAGTTCCAGCGCAAGAAGCAGCGCGAACTGGATGCGGCCCAGTTCGCCGGCGCCGGAGACGCCAAGCAGCCCACGCAGCGCCGGACCGGCGAGAAGGTTGGCCGCAACGATCCATGTCCCTGCGGCAGCGGAAAGAAGTACAAGAAGTGCCACGGCGCGGAGTAGTAGCCTCGGGTTGCAAATTTCGCGGCAAGATTCCCTCCAGCGTGAGTTCGTGAGGACTTTGTGTTGGTGATCAACCCGCACCTGACTGTTGGCCAACCGTCCAACCGGAACTGAGATAACCCTCAGGAAAGTTGCACGAGGATGTTCTCTTCAACGGATCAGGCGGCTAGATTCAAGCTTGCGAAGGGCAGGATAGGCTGTCAGAATGGCATATCCCAGTAGTCTTGCCTTTGCGCAAACTCGAAAATGAAACTTTGTCCGCAGTGCGAGATCGGCTTTCCCGATCAGGCCACGACCTGTCCCACCCACGGGGGCATGTTGGGCGAGATTCGCGAACTGAAGCCGGGAATGCTGATCCACAAGACCTACCGCATCGTCCGCAAGCTGGGACAAGGCGGAATGGGCACAGTGTATCTCGCGGACCATGTCTTCATGGAAGAGCAGCGGGCGCTCAAGTTTCTCTCCTCAGAATTGAGCCGTGATGCAGACTTTACCAGCCGATTTCGCCGCGAGGTGCGGACGCTTCGACAGCTTCGGAACAAGAATGTGGTGGACTGCGGCGACCTGGAGCCTTCCGAGGATGACACCCTCTTCATTGCCATGGAGTACGTTGACGGGCCGGACTTGCGGGATTTTTTGAAGCTTGCACCGCGACCCTTCGACGTGCCGATGGCACTAGCTCTTACTCGCGCCATTGCCGATGGTTTGGGTGCTGCTCATGCTTTGGGGATGGTTCATCGCGACATAAAGCCGGCAAATGTTCTAATGGCACGGGTCGGAGACTCATGGGCGCCCAAGATTGCCGACTTCGGAATTGTGTCCACTAAGGAGAGCACCACCAGCTGCACCCGTACCGGCGGTTCCCTGCTTACAATGGCCTATGCAGCACCTGAACAATGGCGGGGAGTTCGCTCCGCAGAACTTGATGGCCGTACGGACCTTTATGCACTTGGCGGTCTACTTTTTGAGATACTGACCGGTCGAACCGTCTTCACCGCCGACAGTTACGAAGGCTGGTCCAATCAACATCTGCGCGTTGCGCCCAAACCACCGAGTAGCCTGCGCCCGGAGCTTGCCGATTGGCGTGGTTTGGATGCTCTTGTCGTCCGTCTCCTGGCAAAGGAAATGAAGGATCGCCCCAAAGACGTTGGTGAGTTGGTAAGGTTACTGGATTCAATAAAATACGTTCCGTCCACGGAACCTTTGCAAACTCCCTTTCAGCGCCTGTTATCGCGCTCAGCCGAGCCAATGGTAGGAAGGATTTCCAAAGGGGTTTTTGGCTGGGTATTTGCCGTTTCCGCTATCCTAGTAGTATTTGGGACTCAAGCGGCAAGGAAGACTCTCTGGCCGCCGCCGCCGGCGATGGGTACGAATGACCAGGTGCAGGAGAAGCCCGCGCTTGCTCCCGGACGGCCCGCACTGCGCAAGGGCGATCCCGAGTCGAATGTTGCCAAGCCGCATGTTCCAGGGCAAAAAGCCCTCCCCACGGCGAATAGGAGCCAGGTGGGAAACATCGGGCCAGATAACCGGATACCAGGTATTCCGAGGGATCCTACCTCCTTACAAGCTCCAGTCCAGAAGGCGTCGAATCAGATGCCGAATGTCACACCCGAAGCGATCCCTGCGCAGCCAGTTTACCCCGATCCAACGGTCTCCCAACGAGTTCCCATTCATTCTGCCTTCGCCTCAGATAGCCTCATTAGTCTAACTCCCTTTCCAAATTACAAATATGGGTTCTCGCCGGTCTGGGTGGATAAAAAGTTCACAGGTAAGGATGTATCCATCACCCGAGTTCGGGCCAAGGTTCGGATGCATGCTTTGACTGATCGCGTCATGTTCGACGTGTGGGTGTTTCTTGGGCCCCAGTTGTTCCATGTGGGTCACGAAGGGCAGAATTGGGGCGACAATCCGATCGCCATTAGCCCTTCCAGATACCAGGTTCCCACCCAGGCCCGATTCGTGCTCGGGACAAGAGGGGTTCCGTTCCCAGCGGGAGAAACCGAAGACTTTTGGGCCAGCTATAACTTCGAGACACAGGAATCTGCAGGGTATCGCAATTTGGACAATCTCAAGATGGAAGGCACTTTTACGGCCCCAATGGATTTGCCGAACGGCCTATACGCGCAGGTGTTTGTTTGGAGCGCACAGAACAGGGTGAACATTGAAATCGAAGATATCCAACTGGAGGTCTGGGGAGTCGCGCCGCCAACCTTGTCTTCGGGGCGGTAGCGAACACCCGCATCCATACGCACCGATGCGTATCTCGCCAAGGTCGTTTCCGGTTCTGCGTGACTGCTGGACGCGGTTCGTGGCAAGACTTTTCCAGCGGCACGTGGGGGTTCCGGCTCTATAACCGGCTATTCGTTAGTAACTCATTCGCCAATAATCCATGTGCCGGGAAAAGCCACTCGTCGCGCCGTTGCAACACATTCAGTATTTGGCGTGGTCCGGGTCCAGGGTGGACGAAGGGGTGATCGACAAGCCATTTTCTTTCGCCTCGGCTGAGCCCTGGCCGGAGCGCAGCTTGCCAAAGCCGCGGCGTGCCCAGCCGAATAGGCCGGAACTCTCCTTCTCTTCTTCGGGCAAGCCGCAGGCCTTGCGGGCCATGCGGCGGATGGCGCGGGAGATCGGCGAGTCTTCCAGAGCCAGCGGGGTGGCGGCGTTCTGGGTGCGCCTAGCCGTTGCGTAGTCGTCGGGAATTCTCCAATCGATGGAACGCGTGAGCGCCTTCTCGATCTGCTTGTCGTCGATCAGCAGGCCCTGCGAAAGATACCGATTGACGACGACCTGGAGTTTCGAGCCGCGAGCGACAAAGAACTGGCCGATCATGCGGTTTGCATTCCGCAATTCGGTAACGCCGGCCTGCGTTATCAGGTAAAGAATGGCGGAGTCGTCGAAGAATCGAGCGTCCTTCAGGTCCATTCTCGATCCGGCGTCCACTACGACATAATCGAATGTCTGGCGGGCGACGGCCATGAGCCTGTCGATGGCTTCCACGGATTCATGGGTTGGGGAGAATTCGCTGGGCGCGGCCAGCACGGAAAGCCCGGAGGAATGCTTGGCCAGCAAGGTGGAAAGAAAACTGGCATCCAGGCGTGCGGAGTTATCCAAGGCATTGAATGTGGAGTACTCGGTGACCATGCCCAGGTTGAGCGCGGCGTCGCCCAGCGGCAGGCCGAGGTCGATCAACAGGGTGGTCTGGCCGGATTCCATGGCCAGCGAAACGGCAAAGTTGGCGGCAATGGTGGTGACTCCGCAGCCGCCTTTGGTTCCAAGAAACACGAACAGCTTTCTCGCGGTCCTGCGGGCGGGGTGGTTGGACGATCCGCGGATGGAGACGCGTGCCAGGGCATCGGCAATGGTGGCGGGATTGATGGGGAAGGTAAGGAACTCGCGAGCGCCGGCCCTCATGCAGCGAACCGCAAGCTCAAGGTTGGCGTTGGCGGAGAACACCATCACGGTGGCCGAGCCGAAGGCGTAGATGCTCTCCACAACTTCGAGGGCATATTCGGGGTTGCTGTCCAGGTCGACAATGACCACGTCGCACCCGTCGAGCAACTTTGGCAGACCATCCAGGTCGGCAGGGTAGCAGAAATGCTCCCGAATAGGCCCGATGGGACAGCCGGACAGGGCATCAGCCACGAGCCTGCGTCGCTGTTCGTCCGGTCCGATCAGAAGGACAGACAGCTGATCAGGGCCGGGCGCATCGGGAAACTGGGAAAACGACGACATTGCGATACCCTGGATTCATTTTAAACGCTTTATGCTGATTTCGATCATTTGGTTTAAACCAAAGTAACATTGACCTAAAAGAAACTGGCTGAGAACTCAGGTAGACACCCGTTTCGGGTAGGGCTTGCGAGGTGCTGAGGGGATTTTTCGTGCTTTGCGGAGCGCAGAGGCGGAGTGCTCATTGGACTGGGCCTATCCCGGCTACTGCGGCGAACGTCAGGTCCTGAGCCTGGGACTCATGTCGTAGGCGCCACTGGTCGAAGAGCCGTCCGTAGCTGAGGGTAATGTATTGGCTCGGCTCAATCCCCAAGCGGTTGGCCGCGCGGTCGATCCAGGAGGCGGATCCTTCGAGCTCGGCGAAATTCCCGATCGGCGTTTCATCCACCACGCAGTGGCCCTCGCCGTCTTCCCACTCGGATCGCCATTTTTCGTAACGGAAGGCGGCCACGAGGCCGATGGACAGAAAAACTTCGGCAAGCGCATCGCCGTCTGAGATTTCTGTTTCGGTTTCGATGCGGTGCTTGTGAGTGTCTTCGCCGGGACCGCTGTCGGGCAGGCGCTTGTGGGTTAGCACCCAGCGGCCGGCATAGCTGCGGATGCGCAGAATCTCGGTGCGCACGCGCATGCGCCGGTCGGGAGTGTCGTAGAGCACGTTGCTCTCAAAACTGCGCGGCGTCTGCAAACGGAATCCTGCGGCCAGAAGGCGCTTGCTCAGTTCCGCCAGGTCGTCCACGCGAAATTTGATCTCGGTTTCGACGGGCATCGTAGAAGGTGAGTATACGGCAGGCGGCATTCGGTGACGGCTTCAGGCGACAATAGAAGCGTGAAGACGTTGCGGCTGGTGATCGACCCTGACCATTTTGAGACGCGCGAGGCGCATGACGCGCTCGATCGCGCGGCGGAGATTCTGCGCGCCGGGGGATTGGTGGCTCTGCCCACCGAGACGGTGTACGGGCTGGGCGCGAATGCGCTGGATGCGGAGGCGGTGAGGCGGATCTTCGCGGCCAAGCAGAGACCTGCGTGGGATCCGGTGATTGTGCATATTGCCGATTTCGGGATGCTGGACGGGCTCGTAGCGGAAGTTCCCGATGCAGCACGGATGCTGATGAAGGCCTTCTGGCCGGGACCGTTGACGCTCTTGCTTCCCCGCACGAGCGCTGTGCCGGATGCGGTGACTGCAGGCCGCCCGCTGGTGGGTGTGCGCATGCCGGCGCATCCGGTGGCGCTTGAGCTTATCCGCCGCTCCGGAGTTCCTGTGGCCGCGCCGAGCGCCAACACCTTTGGGCACATCAGCCCCACCAGGGCTGACCATGTGCTGGACGACTTGGACGGCCGCATCGATGCGGTTTTGGATGCCGGACCGACCCGGCAGGGCGTCGAATCAACTGTGCTCGACCCGTCCCAGAGTCCCATGGTGATCTACCGGCCGGGAGCGGTGACGGCCGTACAGATTCGAGACACCGTGGGGGCGGTTGAGGTCTTTCGTGACGGCCAGCCGCTGGTTGAAACCTCGCAGTCCGCACTGCCTTCGCCGGGGTTGGGATTGCGGCATTACGCGCCCAGGGCGCGACTGGTGCTGGTAGGAGCGCCGCTGGATCGTCTTCGCCAAAGGCTCAGCGAGGCGGCGACTTGCCTGCGCAAAGAGCGCATTGGCCTGATGCTTCCGGCAGAGATTACCTCTCCCATTGCGAAGGCGGTTGTATTCCCTTGGGGTCGATGGGCAGCGCCGGAAGAGTTGGCGAGCAATCTCTATGCCGGCCTGCGTGCGCTGGATGCTCAAGGATGCTCGGTGATTCTTTGTCCGGTGCCCCCGGACGAAGGAGTCGGCGCGGCCATCCGCGACCGGTTGATTAAAGCAGCGCGTGGATAAGGCCTGAGGACCCGCTACTGCCCCTGCTCTCCCAGCTTGTACATATACTTGATTGCCGATTTATAGATCAGGGTTTTGGCTTTGCCGCGGACTTTGAGGCAGTTGCGGTCGTACCACTCGATACAGCCCTCCACATGCTCGCCATCTTCCAGCACAATCACCATGGGGGTCTGCGATTGGATCTGCTTCTGCAGATAGAACAACTCCGCCTGGCGGTAGGTGCCTTCATCAACGGGGGATTGAGCCGGAAAGCGAAACGGGAGCGACGCAAGGGGGCCTTTTCTTGCCTGGAGTTGCGAAGCATGCTTTTGCGGGCTGCGGTCCTGCGGCGGGCTGAGATCGTGCCCGCTCTGATTGCGGAACGGGGGAACAATGGCGTGAATGCTCATAAGAAAAACCCTCCAAAGGGAAAGAAGTGAAACCAAAGTTGCCACTGGCTTCTTCTTGATTGGGAAAGAAGAAGCCATCGCCTCTCTCCTGCCGCCAGAGTGCCGGGGTTTCTAGCTCCATTGAAGAAAGCGGAGTCCCCACCCGTCTTGGAGATACTCGTGCGCCGGATTCCGATGGAAAAAGACAAAACCACCGAAAAGCCAGGTTCCGCGGAGTGGGAGATTGCTTGTTATTGTAGAGATGCTTGACGGTAAATGGGGGTTGCTCGATATTTTTTGGCGTGAATGCAGGCACCGAAGTCACATTCCGGCTAAAGCCGTGACTCGATCCGTTCCATGCCGACCGCCATGGCATCGAGCGACAGCGAGCGCAGCAGATTGCGCCGCATGCCGGACTCCACCTGCACCAGCGCGCGCGAAGCGCCGTCGATCCAGTCGACAGTAAGCCCTTGTGCAAGGCGTTCGAGTTCGGCGGCAATGTCAATGTTGCGGATCAGGCGAGGGGTGCCGGCAACCACCAGCAGTAGATCCTCAATCAGGCTGCCCAGTGCGCGCAGCAGGTTGATGGTCTTTTCCTGGCCGTCGGCTCCAGCGCGGTAGCTTTCGGTGGCGTGGAACAGTTGCGTGTAGTCGGGCTCGCGCAGAGCCGTGCGCAGGATGACCAAAGCATCCTGGCGGCTGGCGAGATAGACGTCCAGGTCGATGGTGAGTGCGCGGCCCACGGCGCCTTCGGCAAGCCGCGCCGCCAGTGCGCGGTCTTGCGGTTTGAGCAGGCGTCGTCGCGTGGCAAGCAGCGCCTCCAACTCTGCGGCCGGCAGAGCGGCGAGGCGATGAATCACGGCCCGGGAACGGATGGTTGGGAGTAGTTCCTGCGGGTTCTCCGTGAGCAGAATCAGCGAGGTGTGCTCGGGCGGCTCTTCCAAAACTTTGAGCAGGCTGTTGGCTGCCTCGCGCATGAACGCGGATGAGGTGAAGATGGTGAATGTGCGTTTGGATTCGACGGGCGGACGGTAGTAGGCCACGTGAATCACCTGCCGTACCTGGCCCATTTTGATGAGCAGCTGCGGCGGGTCGGGAGGAACGATGAGCATATCGGGGTGGGTCTGGATGAGGATGCGCGTCTCGCGCTTGTCTGTTTCGCGCAAGTCGTCGCGGGCCTCGACAGCCTCGGCCACGCGCTCTTCCAGGTTGGCTGCTTCTCCAATCCGGACGCAGTTGGAGCAGACGCCGCAAAAGTCCGGCAGCCCGTCCGTTTCGGTTTGGTTTAGGCAGTTGAAGGCTTGCGCCAGCATCAGCGAAAGCGTGTATTTGCCCGCTCCTTGAGGTCCGGCAAGAATGAGCGAATGCGGAAACCGGCCCGCGCGGATGCTCTCGCGGAGGTGCGTGACGGTCTGCGAGTTGCCGAGAAAATCCTGAAAGCCCACGGTCCGAGTCTAGAGCATTTCAGAAGTCTGTGTTGACTTGGCGGCATAACCTCGAGGCACAGGAATTGCCCGGATGCCGTTGCGCGGTCGCAACGTAATTTTCGGCTGGGGCTCGATGGTCTGGCCGGGAACCAACGCCAAACGCCAGCGCTGGGCTATCGTCGCCAATGCGAGCGTGGCTTCCATCAAGGCGAATGACTCGCCGATGCACTGGCGTCCGCCCCCGCCGAAAGGGAAGTAGGCAAACCTGGGGCGCGCGGCCTTGGCTTCGGCGGTGAAGCGTTCCGGCCAGAATCGCTCCGGGTGCGGGAACCAGCGCGGATCGCGCTGAACAATATATTGGCTGAAGAAGATCATGGTGCCTTTTCGCAGGCGATAAGGGCCGATAGCGACGTCCTGCAGCGCTTCGCGCCCCATGGCCCAGGCCGGCGGGTAAAGCCGCATGGATTCGGCCAGCACCATCGCCGTGTATTCGAGGCGAGGCAGATCCTCCAGCGTGGGCAGGCGGCCGGCCAGCTCTGCGTCCAGTTCTTCGTGCATTTGCTTTTCGGGCTGCGGGTTTTGGCCCAGCAGCAGCCAGGTCCAGGCCAGCGCGTTGGCCACGGTTTCGTAGCCGGCCAGAAAGAGCGTGAGCACCTGGTCGCGCAATTCGTCCGCGGAGAGCTTCAGGCCGTCGCCTTCCGCCTGGTCATCTCGCGAGGCCAGGAGCACTGAAAGCAGATCGTGCCGTTCCTCGATGCCCCGTCCCTCGGCTTGCCGGGCCTGTTCCATCCGTGTCCGGATCATGCCGTCCACCACCTCATCCAGCCGCGCCTTGGCGTGACGGAAGCGCCGCATCCCCGGAAGCGGCGTGTTCAGCAGAAGCTCCGCGCGCGGCATGGCGATCAGGTAGTTGTAGAGGTCCATGATGATGTTGACCTGATCGTTGAGGTCGTGAATCTCTGGCGTGACCTCGGTGTCGAAGAGCGTGCGCGCAGTGATCTGGAGCGCGAGGCGCATCATCTCCGCGGCAATGTCCAACGGCTCGCCGGGCTGCCATTGCGCACACAGGGCATCCGCAATCTCGACAATCTGGCCTGCGTAGCGCTGGATGCGCTGGCGGTGGAATGCTGGAGCGGCGATGCGGCGGCCGCGCTTGTGCGCCTCGCCGTCAGAGGTGATGAGGCCTTCGCCGAGCAGGATCTTCATGCGCTTCTGGGTGCGGTCCTTGCCGAAGGACGCGGCCTTGTCGACCAGCACTTCGCGGATGTCGGAGGGATCGTGCAGCAGCACCACGTCACGGAAAAGAATGCGGTAATGGGCAGCACGGCCGAAGCGGCGAAGGTGTTCAAACAACAGAATCGGATTTCCCGGCTTGAAGAACTTGTGAAACAGGTAGAAGGGCAGATTCATGCGCAGACCGGGCGGGTAAACATACTTCCCGCGGCGCACCAGAGGGGCTTGGGGTTCAAGCTCGATGGGCGGGAGGTGTATCGATTCGGCTGGATTGTCAGCCACGGCAGCTTTCGGCTCGGTCACAGTTCCGAGGCTAGACGATCCAAGACGGGGTGTCGAGCGGTGTGAAATCTGTTCGGGGGATAAATTTGTAAAGGAGCCTTGACATTCGTCGATGAATATGTAAAGCTTAATTGTCATAAGGTAAAGGAGTCTGAACATGATTGGTTCACCGATAAATGCCGCCGCCCGGCGCTACACCTACCGATTCATGACCCTCATGTTGTTTTATGTCGTTTTTCTTGTTGCGGCGGTGTGGACATTTTCGCATCGCCACCCGGCCGGTCCGCTCGCATACGGTCTGGCGCTGCTTCCCGCGCTGCCGATCGTAGGGATGCTGGTCGTGGTAGGCCTTTACCTTGCGGAAGAGAAGGACGAGTTTCTGCGCAATATGTTTGTGCAGTCGATGGTTTGGGGCATTGGAGCCACGCTCGCGGTGACAACCGTGTGGGGATTTCTGGAGTTGTTTGTTCCTGTTCCGCGTCTCCAGCCATACCTGGTGTTTCCCATCTATTGGGCTTTTGTGGGCGTGGCCACAGCGCTCTTGAAGCTGAGGTACCGGTGAAGAACCGCCTGCGGGTCTTGCGCGCCGAGCGTGGTTGGTCGCAGGCTGACCTGGCAGGGCGGCTGGAGGTCTCGCGGCAATCGGTAATTGCCATTGAGACGGGTAAATACGACCCCAGCCTGCCGCTGGCATTCCGGCTGGCAAAGGCGTTTGCCATGCCGATCGAGGAGATTTTTCAGGACGAACAATAGGCGGCCGAAAACCGCCTGAATGAGGCGGATGCATCCCATGGGCGGCGCGTGGAGCGCATACCCGATGTCACGGTGCGCTCAAAATACGAATGCATTTCAACGGCAACAAACCGGCTTGTTTCTTTAGGCCGGGAAGGAGATGAGCGATGAAAATGTTTCGAGGAGTGAATCGCAGCTTTGCATTTGCTGCCGCCGCTTTTGTTGTTGCGGCCATGACTCAAACGGGTTTTGCGCAGGCGAACGCGACCCCGGTGGGGCAGGCACGGTTCTCAGTGATCGTGGAGGGGGCCAGCGCAGGCAAAGCTCCGGACGTGATTCTGCTTCCGGGGCTGGCCAGTTCGCGCGAGGTGTTTGCGGCGGAAGCGCGGTTGCTGGCGCCCTCTTACCGGCTGCACCGCATCCAGATTGCGGGGTTTGCAGGCGAGCCGGCGGGGCCCAATGCGAACGGTCCCATGCTGGGGCCGGTGGTCGAGGAGTTGCACCGATACATCGTCGAAAATCATATTGAGCACGCTGCGGTAATTGCGCACTCCATGGGCGGGCTGATGGGATTGATGCTGGCCGATGCGCACCCGGAAGATGTGGGGAAACTGCTGATTGTGGATGCGCTTCCCTTCTATGGGGTGGTGATTTCACCGGATGCGACGGTCGATTCGTTGCGGCCGCAGGCAAAAGCCATGCACGATGGACTGCTGGCCATGGGCGATGAGCAGTTCGCGGCCACGGCGAAGATGATGGCCGGGTACATGGTTATCTCTCCAACTGGGCAGAAGATAGTGACGGCGGGATCGATTGCGTCCGATCGGAGAGTTTACGCCAACGCCTTGGCCGAAGATATGGGAACCGATATGCGGCCGCGGATCGCCTCAATCAAGACCCCGGTGACGGTGCTCTATCCATACAGCGCTACGCAGGGAGACCAGGCGAAGGTCGACACGCTTTACAAATCGGCCTATGCGCCGATGCCCAATGTGAATCTGCAACGGATCGACGATTCGATGCACTTCATTATGCTTGATCAGCCGGAGGCGTTTCATCGGGCTGTCATGAGCTTTTTGGGAGCAGGAAAGTGATCCAGTCGATTTGACGGCATCCTTTCGCGCGATGGCGGAATCTCTTCTCTCAGGCGGGTTTCATCCAGAGCACCCAGGATCGGCGCTGGAAACCTAACGACCCGCAAAGGGAAGGCAAGACATGGCAAACGACAAGGCGCTGCGTGAGCATCTGGTCAAGCTGTTGAAGGGCGGAGACGCTCATGCGGACTTCGAGCACGCCATCGCGGATTTTCCCGCCGAGTTGCGCGGAAAGACGCCCAAGGGTGCGGAACACTCGCCATGGGAACTGCTGGAGCATCTGCGGACTGCGCAGCAGGACATTCTGGATTTTTCAACCAATCCGGGCTACAAGGAGAAAGAGTGGCCCAAGGAGTATTGGCCCGCTCAGGATGCTCCACCCGACCCCAAGGCGTGGGACCGGAGCATCAATGGCATTTGCGAGGACCTGAAGGCGCTAGTCGCACTGGTGGAGGATGAGAAGACCGATCTGTTTGCGACAATCCCGCATGGGGATGGGCAGACGATTCTGCGCGAAATTCTGGTGGTGGCGGATCATAATTCTTACCACCTGGGGCAAATGGTGCTGCTGCGGCGGCTGCTGGGGGCCTGGAAGTAGTTCCGGCATTTCTTGGGCTTTGATGGACAAATGGAATCCCAGGTCTCAAAATCGAAACCTGGGGCACCCGCATCCCGCGGACGATCATGTGCTCCGTGGAGATCGAGCAAATGAAAGTGGAAGTTACGGGCGTGTTTCTATTGAGTGCCCTTTTCGCGGGCATTTCCGGCGGAATCCAAACCCACGCGCAAAATGCTCCGGCTGAGTCGCCGGGCAAGGGACTCGCGCAGCACGATTTTATGTACGCGGGCGAATCGCACGACCGCAACATCTACATTGTGCGCGGCGGCAAGATTGTGTGGAATTACTCGGATCCGGCAGGCAAGGGAGAGATCAGCGACACGGTAATGCTGTCGAATGGAAATGTGCTGTTCACGCACCAGGTGGGCGTCACCGAGATTACGCCGGACAAGAAAGTAGTGTGGAACTACGACGCGCCCGCGGGCCACGAGGTGCACACCGCCGTGCCCATTGGCAAGGAACGCGTGATGTACATCCAGAACGGAGACCCGGCTCTGCTGCGCGTGGTGAACATCGTTACCGGCGCAACGGAGAAGGAGATTGTGCTGAAGACCAAGCAGCCGCCCAGCACCCATGGGCAGTTCCGGCATATGCGCGTGACTCCGCAGGGTACTGTGCTGGTGGCACACCACGACCTTGGCAAGGTGGTGGAGTACGACTCGAACGGCAACGAGCTATGGTCCTTCCCTGGGGACGGATCGTGGGGCGTGACTCCTCTGGCCAACGGGAATGTGCTTATCACCGACCACCAGGGCGTACGAGAGGTGACACGGCGCGGCGACACAGTGTGGAGCTGGACCCCGGCCGATGCGCCCGGCTACACCTTCGCCAGCTTGCAACAGGCCTGGCGCCTGCCCAACGGAAACACCGTGATCAACAACTGGGTGAACGAATGGAACGTGACGCCCAAGGACATGGCGGGGACCCTGCAGGCCATTGAAGTGACGCCCGCGAAGCAGGTGGTGTGGGCGCTCGACTCGTGGACCGAGCCGGCGCGATTGGGACCGGCGACAACCCTCCAATTCCTGGATCAGCCCGCGGCAGCCGAAGATGTGCACTTCGGCGAATTCAAGTAGCGGCAAACTTCGCGCCGGCTTGCGTCAAGGATGGATCCCGGCCATCGCGATCATGTTGAGAAACTGGCGTTGGGAGCGCTGGTCGATGGCCTCCGCCACAAGCTTGCCGTCGCGGTTGAGAACGTAGCTCTTGGGTATGGCGCCGTCCCAGTGAAACTTGGTGGCGACGAGCTTACCGCCGGGATCGAGCAGCACCGGGGGATGGTATCCCATCAGCCCCACAAAAGTCGGAACCTTGAAGGGATCCGACGCATCGGTATCGTCGACGTCGATGGAAAGCACAACTAGGCCTTGCGAGTTGAGGTGGGTGTAGATCGCGTCCAGGTCGCTCATCTCGGCGCGGCAGGGCTGGCACCAGGTGGCCCAGAAGTTGACCAGGACAACCTTGCCGCGGAGCTGGGAGAGGGTGACCTTCTTGCCGTGGATATCTTTGAGAGTGAAATCCACCTTCTCGATCTCTGCGTCGTTCTGCACCAGGGTGATCCCGGCCTTCACATAGAGCGGGTCGGCAAGGGTGGTTTTGGCGCCTTCGTAGCGCACCAGCCTGGCAAGGTGGAAGTACTCCTGCGATGGCGAGTCCTTCTTGGCGGGGACGGGTGTCTCGGTGAGCGCCTGGGAAAGCGTGTCGGCCACGGCTTGCAGCGCTTCAATGCCGTTATCGCCTTCAGTGGCCCGCCCGGCCAGGTCGTCGGCCAGCTTCAGCTTGGGCTTGCCCGCTGGGAGCGCGCGGATGTCCGTGGCCAGCTTGAGGATGGTCGCCGGCTTCTGCGCAGGTGGAACGTCGCGCAAGGTGGAAATCTGCTTGGCGATTGCGTCTTCCGGGCCCTTGGCATGAAGCAGCGGGGTAGCGAAGAGAATGGAGGCTAAAAGAAGGGTGCGATGGAAATTGCGCATGCGGCTTCACAGCTTTCAGGGAATAGAGTTCATTCCGCCTGGGGTTTTGGCTTCGGCGGAATTATATCCCTGTTCTTCCCATGCGCGGCGTGGTGTGGGTCATTCGACGGGGATCGCTGCCAGTCGAATGAGGCGCTCGGCGACTGCTTCGACAATTTGCTCGTGGACTTCATCGATGGAAAGATCGCCTGCGATGAGAACAATGCGATCAGGTTCGCGGCGGGCAATCTCCCGGTATTTTTCCCAGACGCGCAGGTAGAAGGCGTCCTGCTCGGCCTCGAAGCGGGATTCATCGGGCTCCTTTTGATCGGCGGCGCGCTGGTTACGGCGGCGGGCCCGCTCCAGCGAGACTTCAAGGCTGGGCAACAGAAGCAGAGTCAGATCGGGCTGCAGATCGTTGCAGACCAGGCGGTGCAGTTCAAGGACGACCTGGGAGCCGAGCTGGCGTCCGCCGCCCTGATAGGCTTCCGTCGAGTCAGTAAAGCGGTCGCAGATCACCATTCGGCCCTGGTCGAGCGCGGGCTGAATCACTTCGGCGATGGCCTGGGCGCGGTCGGCAAACATGAGCGCCATCTCGGTCATGGGCGCCAGGCCGGTTTGCCGGGAATCGAGAACCAGCGCCCGGATGCGGTCCCCGGTCTCGGTTCCGCCGGGCTGCCGGGTCACGACCGGCTCATCGGGAAAGCGCCTCTTCAGCCAGGCGGCCAGGCGCCGCATCTGCGTCGTTTTGCCCGAACCATCCAGGCCTTCCAAAGTGATCAACAAGCCGCGCGGCATGGGCTGAGTTTATCACCGCAGGAATCGTGCATCCGACGCGGACTGCCGGATCAAAAGAGCGGGCGGTCATGGTCATGCAAAGAAGTGCGGAAGTGTCCGCTTTCGGACAACGATCAATGATTCCGCACATGAGATGCTGCCGAGGGAGATTCTTCTGTCACCGCATCTCAATCGAAATCAACGGCTTGCGCTGGAAGAAGGTTTGGCTGGCAACTTGCAATGCCTAGACCATTCCGGCTTCCATCGTGGAGGGTCTATGGGAATCTTGCTGCAGGATCTCCGCTTCGCGTTTCGTCAGCTCAGAAAAGCTCCGAGCTTTACCGTCACCGCGGTGCTTACGCTGGCCCTGGGCATTGGCGCCAACACGGCCATTTTCAGCCTGGTGAACTCCTTCCTGCTCAAGCCGCTTCCGGTTGAGAATCCCCAACAGATCGCGACGCTGACCTATACCCAGAACCATGGATCGTTGCAGCGCGCTTTCTCCTCCCCGGAGTTCAAGGCGCTCCGCGCCCAGAGCCGGAACTCTTTCAGTGAGATATTCGCTGTGGGAGCGGGCCTGGACGGATTTGCCACCGCGGGGCAACAGCCGGAGCGAATCATCACTGCCTATGTCAGCGGCGATTTCTTCCCTGCCCTTGGAGTGCAACCGGCGGCGGGGCGGCTGTTGTTGCGCAGCGAAGGCGAGGTTCCCGACCGCGACCCGGTGATTGTTCTTGGCTACGACTTCTGGCAGAAGCGGTTCAATGGAGATCCAAATGTGGTGGGGCGGCGGGTGACGGTCGACGGCCGCACCCTCTCGGTGGTTGGCGTGGCTCCCAAAGGATTCTGGGGCTTTCCCAATGCTGTCATACCGGCGGCAGCGTATTTGCCGATGATGCAAGCCACCCTTGAGGGTACTCCTGCGGACGTTTTGACGGGCTGGCAGACTCGAAACCTGCTGGTCTTCGGCCGGCTTCGGCCGGGAGTCAGCCTCAAGCAGGCAAATGCGGAGCTGAACGTAGTTGCCCAGGACCTGGTGCGCCAGCACCCGGATAGCGAAAAACAGATCGCCTTCGCAGCCTATCCGGAGCGGAGGCTTCGCATCGCGGGCGGTAATCCAAACGCGATGTTTGTGATCTCGGTGTTGTTTCTTGGCTTAGCCGGCATGGTGCTGATGCTGGCCTGCGTCAATGTGGCGAACCTGGTGCTGGTGCGCGCTACGGTGCGCGAGCGTGAGATGGCCATTCGATCTGCGTTGGGAGCGCAGCGTTCACGTCTGTTCGGCCAGATGATCACAGAGAGCGTGACGCTGGCGCTGATGGGCGGAGGCATGGGCGTGGTTCTGGGCATGTGGGCCAGCTCAGCTCTCAGTCATGTTGATCTGCACTTCGACATTCCCATCTCGCTTTCGTTCCAGTTCGATTGGCGAATCTTCCTGTATTCCTTTGCAATGGCCTTGCTGACCGGGATCGTGGTGGGTTTGGCCCCGGCGCTACGGATTGCCAAGGCTAATTTGAACAATGTCCTGCATGAGGGCGGCAGAAGCGTTACCGGGGGCCGTCACTGGATGCGCGACAGCCTGGTTGTGATGCAGATCGCCGGTTCGCTGGTGCTGCTGGTTGTGGCCGGGCTCTTTGTGCGCAGCCTTGGTGCTCTTCAGGCGGCGGATTTCGGTTTCAAGCCGGATCATGTGCTCAATCTCTCCTTCGATCCCAGCTTGATCGGGTTGAAGGATGCGCAGTCGTATCAGCTTACAGAAGCCATGCAGACGCGCCTGCATCGGATTGCCGGGGTGGATGCGGCGAGCGTGGCCAGCCAGGTTCCCATGGGCTGGTTCAGCGGAGGTTCCGATACGCTCTCGATCGATGGCGTTGCGACGCCCACGAATTCCCCCGCGTTGACCTCGGGCTACAACGTCGTTTCAAGCGAATACTTCAATGTGATGGGCATCGGCCTTCTCCGCGGACGCAGCTTTGATAACGGTGACGACGAGCACGGCAGAGACGTGGCGGTAATCAGCGAGAGCACGGCCAGGAAGTTCTGGCCCAATCAAGACCCGATTGGCCGTACCTTCCGCATGGAGACCGAGAAGGAGCGCAAGCTGGAAGTAGTGGGAATCGCGAGCGATGTGGAGGCTACATCCAGGGGCGACGGAAAAGGGCGACCCTACTTTTACCTTCCCTATGCTCAGCATGTGAAGGGCAATAGCTTTATGACATTGCAGTTGAAGGTGCATGGTGATCCGCTGGCTTTTACGGCAACCGTCGAAAAAGCGGTTCACGAGCTTGCTCCCCAGCTTCCCTTGTTTCAAGTGCAAACCATGCATGAAGCGATTTATTCGCCGAATGGCCTCCTGCTGTTTCAATTCGGGGCGGTGCTGGCGGCGACCATGGGCGGCCTTGGGTTGACGCTGGCAGTGATCGGCATTTACGGCGTTATCTCCTACGCGGTCAGCCAACGCATCCACGAGATCGGCTTGCGCATGGCGCTGGGGGCCACAAGGGGCTCCGTGTTTGGCATGATCTATCGCCAATCCATGCGCATTGTCGCTGTTGGGCTGGGCGCCGGCTTGGTGGTCGCGTTGCTGGTGGCGCGAGCCGTGGGCAGTTTTGTCCTGGTCGGTGCGTGGGATCCCGCGACCTTTGCCACCGTGGTGTCTGCGTTGACGCTGGCTGCGCTCGTGTCCTGCTATCTGCCGGCGCGGCGCGCAATGGCTGTGGACCCGATGGTGGCCCTGCGCCAGGACTGAGCGGACCGCGCATGGATTGAATCGATGCAGAAATGCGGTACGATGGGTCAAGCCGGCAAACCGCCCGGCGCTTGCCCGGCCAGGGTGGAAGACGAAACTGCTGCATTTGTGTTACAACTGGATGGTTTTTGAACCTCACCGGAGCCGGTTGCCTGGCCTCCAAATGGAGTTGAAAGTGAATCTCCTCAAGTCCCCCAAGCTCTCAATCTGCGTCTTTTTCTTCCTTGCTTTGCTGGCAACGGGCCGCGTCAACGCGCAACAACTGAATCTGGAAGGACAAACCGGCGGCTTCATTACGCCGACGGCCTACGTGGTTGAATCCGCGAAGGGCCACATTCTCTCCATGCCGGCGATTGGCTACCACTTCATCAACGCCAAAACCGTGATCGGCGACTTTCAGACCTTCAGCTTCACTGAGGGATTCGCTAACCGGGCCGAGGTGGGCTATACGCGCAGTTACCACACGCTGGGCGACGCCACGGTGCCCAGCGCCGGGGCATTCAGCAATCTGTGGAACTATAGCGGGCTGAACATCTTCCATGGCAAAGTGGTGGTTATCAAGGATGGGCAGTTCGGACCTCTGATGCCGGGAATCGCGGTCGGCGGCCTGGTGCGCACCGACGACAAATTCGTCTCCGGCGCGGTGCTGCAGGAGGTAGCCGGGCTGCAAGGGATCATTGAGGCCGCCAAGAATTACACCAATGGAGATGTGTACATTGCCGTGACCAAGACATGGGCCCATCCGCCGGTGCCCTTCCTGCTGAACCTGGGCTGGAAAGCGACGAACGGCACCATCTTCGGCATTGGCGGGCAGAGCACACGGTTTGCGGGACGGCTCTTTGGCGGGATCGGCATTCCTCTACCAGGGCCCTTCAAGACGGCCATCGTGCCTTCGGCCGGCTTTACTGAGGAGCCGCGGACGGCACAGAACCTGGGCTTGCTGCTGCCGGGGGGAGTGCATCTGCCCACCACGCTGGACTACGCCGTGCGCGTAACGCAGAGAGAGCATCCGCACTTTGCGCTCGACCTCGGGATCGGCCAGGTGGCGGGAAATATCGGCACCGCCGTGCTGCCCACAGGGTTGCCGCCGCCTTACCCGCCCGTCGTCGAGCTGCCTGTGAATCTCGAAGCGCGGCATGTGTTCGGCATGGGGATCAGCATTCGCCCCTGATCGAGCTTGCGAAGAAGCATCGAGGGGCGCAAACGGCTAGAGCAGTTTTGATCAGCAATGAGAAGCGAGCGCGAGCTAGTCTGGCAGCGTGGCTCCCATGCTCGCGCGCAAATTGGAATCATCTTCCGCGAGGCCGGCATGAAGGAACCAGGAGGCTCTTCTCATGCAGCTTTTACGCTCTGCCCGCTTGCTCTTGATTGCGATGCTGGTGCCGATGATTGCGGCTTCGTTGCACGCCCAAATCGTCATCAGCGTGAATTTCGCCCCGCCCGAGTTGCCGGTGTATGTGCAACCCATGTGTCCTCAGCCAAACCTGATGTGGACCCCGGGCTACTGGGCCTACGACAACGGTTACGGCGATTATTACTGGGTCCCCGGAGCGTGGGTGCCGGCTCCCTACCAGGGTGCCTTGTGGACTCCCAGCTATTGGGGCTGGAACAACGGCAACTACGCCTATAACCAGGGCTACTGGGGCGCGCAGGTAGGCTACTACGGCGGCGTGAACTACGGCGGCGGCTACCTGGGCATCGGGTTTGCCGGCGGCGAGTGGCGCGGCGGCTCCTTCGCATACAACACCGCTGTGGTCAACGTGAACACCACCAACATCCACACCACCTACATCAATCGGACCATCATTGAGACCAACACGGTGGTCAACAACAATCATGTGGCGTATAGCGGCGGTCCGGGCGGCGTGCAACACCAGCCTACGGCGACGGAACAGACTGCCATGCACCAGCCGCACACCCCTCCCACGCAGTACCAGACAGCTCACGTATCGGCGGCGAGGCTGGATAAGACATCGTTCGCCAAGGCTAACGGCGGACACCCCAAGATGCTGGTTGCGGCCAAGCCGCTTGCCGCAGCCAAGCAGGCGCCGCCTGCGGAGATGAAGGCGGAAGCGAAGACCGCGCCCGCAGCCGAGCCAAAAGCCGCACCCAAGGCGGAAGCCCGGCCGGTGGCGAAAACTGAACCCAAAGCAACGCCAAAGCCGGAAGCCCGGCCTGTTGCAAAGACCGAGCCCAGGGAAGCGCCAAAGCCCGTGGCCCGGCCAGCAGCGAAGGCTGAACCAAAGGCCGAAGCCAAGCCGGTAGCGAAGGCTGAGCCCAAGGCCGCGCCAAAGCCTGAAGCCAGGCCAGTAGCGAAGATTGAACCGAAGGTAGCTCCGAAGCCGGAAGCCCGGCCTGTGGCCAAGGCAGAGCCCAAAGAGGCTCCAAAGCCAGCTGCCAAGCCTGTTGCAAAGGCCGAACCCAAGGAGGCGCCAAGGCCTGCTGCCAAGCCTGTAGCAAAGGCCGAACCCAAGGCAGCGCCAGCACCCGCAGCCCGGCCAGTGGCGAAAGCTGAACCCAGGGAAGCTCCAAAGCCGGAAGCCAGGCCTGTTGTAGCGAAGGCTGAACCTAAAGCCGCTCCCAGGGCCGAGCCAAAACCAGCTCCCAGGGAAGAGCCAAAGCCTGAAGAAAAGCCAAAATAGCCTCGTCAGTGCAAGGCTTCCCCCGTCCATGCAGAAAGGCCCGCGGATATCCGTGGGCCTTTCCGCGTTTGTGGAAAGAGTGAGCGTTAAGAGGCAAGGTTTTTCCCGCAAAGGGCAACTTCCGCTGCCAGGAGGTGTTCCAAATACCGTAGACTGAGCGCGCAATTGCGCCTCGGTACTAGCCTGTAACGAAAATCAGGAGGATTTTCATGCGTTTGTTCCGCTCTGCACGTTGGCTTCTGCTGGCCCTGCTTGTCTGTCTTGTCCCCGCCTCTTCAAACGCGGGTGTTTTCATCAGCGTCAATTTTGGACCGCCGGTTCTGCCGGTCTATGTGCAGCCCGTCTGCCCACAGCCTAACCTCATCTGGATGCCCGGCTACTGGGCCTACGGCGATGACGGCTACTACTGGGTGCCCGGCGCGTGGGTCCCGGCGCCGTTCGTCGGCGGCCTGTGGACGCCCGGCTACTGGGGTTGGCGGAGCGGTCTCTACGTCTACAATCCCGGATATTGGGGATACCACGTGGGCTACTACGGCGGCGTGAATTACGGCGGCGGCTACCTGGGCATCGGTTTTGCCGGAGGCGAATGGCGCGGAGGAGTGTTTGCTTATAACACCGCGGTGGTCAATGTGAATACCACGATCATCCACACCACCTACATCAACCGCACGATTATCCAGACCAACACGATCGTCAACAACAACCACGTTGCGTATAGCGGCGGTCCCGGCGG
>JBEKFD010000055.1:0-22304 GCA_050013495.1 Occallatibacter sp.
GAAGGCTGATCGGCCGGGAAGCGATTGATTGCGACGACGACAGGGACTCCGAAACTCCTGAGTGTTGCGATGTGGTGCGCGAGGTTTGGAAAGCCTGCCTGCAGTGAGCCCTCACCTTGAGCGCGCAGGCTCTGCACTGTGGTGACCAGCACGGCTACTGCTGGCCGGATGCCGGAAGAGGGCATGACCAGATCGAAGTATTTTTCCGCACCGAGATCGGACGCGAAGCCTGCCTCATTGACTACATAGTCGGCCAGGCGAAGGGCCATTTGCTGCGAGAGCACGCTGCTGGTGCCGTGGGCGATATTGGCAAAAGGTCCGGTATGCACCAGCGCGGGCGTGCCTTCAGTGGTCTGGACCAGGTTAGGCAGAATGGCATCGTTCAACAGCACCATCATGGCTCCGGTGGCGCCTATATCGGCTGCGGTGACGGGGCAACCGGAGCGGTTGATGCCTACGACGATCGAGTCGAGGCGGCGGCGGAGATCGGCGCGACTGGAACATAGCCCAAGGATGGCCATGATCTCCGACGCGGCGGTAATGACAAATCCGGTTTCGCGATTTGCTGCATCGCCTCTTGAATCGATGCCGACGGCTATGCGGCGAAGCGCGCGGTCGTTCATGTCAAGCGAGCGCGGCCAGCAAATCTGCACGGGATCGAGGTCGAGTTGGTTGCCGTGAAATAAATGGGAATCGATCATAGCAGCAAGCAGGTTGTGCGCCGAGGTGATGGCGTGAAAGTCGCCGTGGAAATGCAAGTTGATTTTCTGACTGGGTTCCACCTGCGAAAGGCCACCCCCGGCAGCGCCGCCTTTCAGGCCGAAGACTGGACCCAGCGAAGGCTCGCGGGAAGTCACAATGGACTTGCGCCCGAGGCGCTCCAGGCCTTGTGCCAGTCCGATTGAGACCACGGTCTTGCCCTCACCGGTAACGGTGGGGGTGGTTGCAGTAACCAAAATTAATTTGCCGCGAACAGGGAAGGCTGGGTCGGTGAGCAGATCGAGTTTGAGCTTGGCTCCGTAGCGGCCCATGGCCTCATATTGATTTGGTAAGAGCGCAAGCTTGCGGGCAACTTCAACGATTGGCAAGAGTGAAGAATTCATGAAACCCTCAGAAGAACACACGACACCCAATATATCTTCGCGGCATGGCAAACAAATAGTGAGCGATCGTTAGCTGTAGTCAAAGGACTGCGGCCAGATCCGAACACCGGCTTACTGTTTTGGAAGAGCATTAAGCTTGTCGAGGGTCCGTTTCAGATCGTCGAGCTTCTGTCCAGCTTCACTCAGTTTGCCTTCCGACGTGAGGCGTTGATAATCGGAGAAATCCTTGCCTGCCTGCGCGATCAGCGACTTCAGATCCTCGGCGGGCTGTGAGCGAGTTGGTATGCCGGCTTCTGGGGTAACTCGCGGGCCTTCGGTTGAACTCAGGGACGAAGACTCGGAGCCAAACAGCGACCCCAGCGCTGCCTCAAAGGTTGGAGCATAGGCAAGTTTGTCTTGCAATGCAAGTACAACCAGGCGCAGTTCCGGCATAGGGCTGCGGTCCGCTTGAAGATAGATCGGTTCAGCATAAAGCAGCGCGCGCCCGCAAGGAATGACCAGCAGGCTGCCGCGACGGACGTGTGATCCTTGCTGATTCCATAATGTGAGCTGGCCCGACAATTGCGCATTCTGATCGATGCGGGCCTCGATCTGCTGCGGCCCATCCACCAGGCGGGTCTTGGGGAAGTCGTAGACGACCGAGGTTCCATAGTGGTCGCCGTCGCTCCGTCCGGCAATCCAACCGATCAGGTTGTTGCGGTTGGCGGGCGTAAAGGGAAGAATCTCGACAAACTCCAGACCGTCTTCACCGGGCAGCTTCATAAGTACGAAGTTAGGTTGCATGGGTTGAGTAGTTTGTTCGCCGCCCTGCGCCATGCCTGTCTCCGTCGCGACTGTCCATAAGTCTTCGCGGTTATAGAAGACTTCCGGGTTAGTCATGTGATAGAGTCCGTAGACCTCCGCCTGGAGGCTGAGCAATAACTCGGGATAGCGGACATGCTTGTGCAGCCACGGCGGCATGGCGGAGGAATCCTTGAAAAGGCTGGGGAAGAGTCCACGATAAGCGGCCAGGATTGGGTCGGTGTTATCGAAAACATAGAAAGTTGTGGTTCCATCGTAAGCGTCAATGACAACCTTGACACTGTTGCGCATGTAATTGAGAGAAAGATTATCGAGAGCGCGATGCGCTGAATAAGGATAGGTGTCCGACGAGGTGAATGCGTCCATGATCCAGGAGAGGCGGCCATCCTCACCGACCACAATGTAGGGGTCCTGATCGTAAGTAAGGAACGGCGCAAGCGACGCCACTCGATCGCGGACGTTGCGGCGCATCAGCAGCCGGCTCTGGGGATTCACATCGTCGCTGAAGGGAAGTTTTGCAATATCGCCGCGGTCAAATGCGAGCAGAAGTCGGCGCAGGAAGCCGCCTAGCTCGATGCCTCCGGTGCCTTCATAGGATGTCAAGTTGTTGCTTTGCCCCTCGGGATAGTTGAACTCCTGCTGGCGAGTCTTGACGTAGACGTCGGTGTTGGTCATCTCGCCGAAATAAATCTCCGGTCGCGTGACTTTGATGCCTGGGACGGTGCTCTGCACGGGCATGTTGCTCAGCATCAGCGTCGGCAGGCCTTCCGGGGTGAATCCGTTCACCGGGTTCATGGTGATGCCGTAGCCGTGCGTGTAGATGAGCCTGTCATTAATCCAGTTACGGCTGCTTTCGGGGAGCTTGTCCACGTTGAGTTCCCGCACTGCCAGCATCACTTCGCGCAGGTTGCCGTTGATCATGTAGCGATCGATGTCGATATCGGGAAAGTCGTAGTAAGTGCGAATTTCCTGAATCTGGCGCAGCGTATCCTTCAACGCTTGAACATCCCAAAGACGTATGTTTTGCAGGGTTGCCTGGTTATTGGCCGGATCAGTTGCGCCCACGGTTGTTTCCGCGGGAAACTCGCGTTGCGCAAAAGTGTCAAGCCCATACGCTTGCCGAGTCATCTGGATGTTATAGGCAATATAAGGTTGTTCGCGAACCAGTTCATTCGGCTTGACCAGGAAGCTGGTAACATACCAGGCGACAATACCCACTGCGATGTAACAGCCCGCAGCAGGAAGAACGGCGGCGATGAGCCAGCGCCCGCGCGGCCTGAGCACGGCACTGACGATGGCAATCAGCGCTCCGAGGACAAGTGCGGCGGAGACAAATAACATGCCGGTCAGGGTGACATGCGCGTCGGTGTATGTAACTCCGTCGAAAACTGTGTGATGTTCAAACAGTAACTCGAACCGGCTTATATAAACGCGCATGGCAATGACGATTAACAGAAAACCGACAGAAAGCGAGAGCCCGCGCCAGGGCAAGGCGATCCTGGTGCGGAAACGGGCCTCGATGGCGCGCGATCCGCCGGTGATGAGAATGAAAATGACGGCAAGGATGCAGGTAAGCACGGCCAACGTGAGCAGCCAGCCGGTGATGAGTTGCCATGCCGGCAGGGTGAAGAGATAGAAGTTGAGGGGCCTGCCAAAGATGGGATCCGCGAAGCTTCCCGGCGACCCCGCAGTGGCGCGAGGGGCGTAAATGTAGAGCGCGAGGGTGGTCCACTGTGCCTGCATGGCGGCGGCCGTGGCGAGCGCAATCACGAATGAGAGACCGATGGCCGCGATCCGAATGACAGGCGCCACCGGGAGACGGATGGGATTTCCTCCAATGACGATGGTGTGATCATCGGGCAAGTCGGCGGAATGCGCCCGTTTAAAGGCCGAAAAAACACCGAAGAGATAGAGAAACGTGGCCACGGCAAATGCGGCGAAGACCGCCCACTCCAGGCCTCGGGCTTTCCAGAATACTTCGGAGTAGCCGAGGGAGCGGAACCAGAGCAGATCGACCCAATACGACAATGCGGTCCGGCTTCCGAAAACGATGACGGCGAGGGCGGCTAAGACGAAAAAGATTCCGCGGCGGCGTGGCCGAGACGGCTTAATTGGGAGTGGCCAATCGATAGATTCGGGCAATTCATTTCCCCACTTTACTTGTGACTTCGGGTTGGGAGATACGAGTACAGTCCGGCGCGTGTAAAGGAACGCGCAAAGAGCAGCGCCCGCGCGGATGTTGACGATCTCACCACATACACTCTAGTCCTTTTAACCTGGTTTTGCAGGTTGGGCCGGATTCCGGGTCTCGTGAAAAGCTTCCCGCGCTTTTCTTCGGGAAGGAAGGCGGCAGTGGCTCTCCGCCGCGTGGCCCGGCGCCGCCTTGTGCCTGGTGAAGTGTTTTGATACTATGAATTAACACATGATTCGCGCTGTCCAAAGCTCGTCTTGTTGTCGCCTGTCGAACATCTTCGACGGGTGTCTGTTCTAGTCTTCGATCTCCTGCACAACCGATCCAGACGACATACCCGTTGCTGAATAGCCGGGTCTGTATACGCGCGTCACCCCGGCATTCAGCGTCTACCTTCGAAGCCAAGAGGTCAGCATGCCGATCGCCGAAAGCGAAACACCAGTGACTCCGACAAACCTTCCTGGGCCAACGAGTCTCCTATCTATGGAGCGGCTCAGCCATCTGCACCTGCTGGAAGCCGAGAGCATCCACATTCTGCGCGAGGTGGCATCGGAGTTTGAGCGGCCGGTGATGCTCTACTCCATTGGCAAGGATTCTTCCGTGATGCTGCGCCTGGCGCAGAAGGCCTTCTATCCCGGCCCGATTCCATTTCCGCTTCTGCACATCGATACCGGATTCAAGTTTGCCGAGATGCTCACCTTTCGCGATGCGATGGCTCGCTCGGTAGGCGCGGAACTGCTGGTGTGGCGCAACGAACCTGCCATTGCCGCAGGGACCAATCCGATCGCGCTCGATACCAAACGTTGCTGCGGGCTGCTGAAGACGCAGGCCCTGCTCGATGCATTGAAGCATTACAACTTCGATGCGGCGTTCGGCGGAGCGCGGCGCGATGAAGAGAAGTCGCGCGCCAAAGAACGCATCTATTCGTTCCGCGACAGCGCGGGCCAGTGGGACCCGAAGAACCAGCGGCCCGAGTTGTGGAATCTCTATAACGCGCGCATTCATCCGGGCGAAAGCATTCGTGTTTTCCCGCTCTCCAATTGGACAGAGATGGACGTGTGGCAATACATCCACCAGGAAAACATTCCGGTGGTCGACCTTTATTTCGCGAAGGAGCGACCGATGTATGTGCGCCCAACGGCTTCGGGTCAGGATGCGCTTCTTCCCATTGAGCAGGATTTTGTGGCCCGCATCGGCGAGCGGCCGCTGATGGTCAAGTCGCGCCTGCGTTCGCTGGGTTGCAGCCCATGCACCGGCGCCA
Source organism: Occallatibacter sp. (assembly GCA_050013495.1). Taxonomy (GTDB): domain Bacteria; phylum Acidobacteriota; class Terriglobia; order Terriglobales; family Acidobacteriaceae; genus Telmatobacter. The sequence goes on from JBEKFD010000055.1 coordinate 5,357, forward strand.
TTCGCTCGGATGCGGCAACAATTCCGGACATCATTGCCGAGCTGATCTCCTTTCGCTCCTCGGAGCGTGCCAATCGCGTCATCGATCACGACCAGGAAGGCTCGATGGAATTGAAAAAGCGGGAGGGCTATTTCTAAATGGGAACCCTCACCGTTCCGAGTTTTTCGATCGACGAATTTCTAAACCAGGAGCGCGACAAAGACCTGCTGCGTTTTTCGACGGCGGGCAGTGTAGACGACGGCAAGTCTACGCTGATCGGGCGGCTTCTTTACGACACGCAATCGGTCTACGAAGACCAGGTGCGTTCGATCGAAGGCAAGGGAACAACGGCTCCGGGTCAAATCGATTTCGCTTTGCTCACCGACGGCTTGCGCGCGGAACGGGAGCAGGGAATCACCATCGATGTAGCGTACCGCTATTTCTCGACAGCGCGGCGAAAGTTCATCATCGCGGATACGCCAGGGCATGAGCAGTACACACGTAACATGGCCACCGGCGCCTCGACGGCCGATGCCGCGGTGGTGCTGATCGACGCTGCCAAAGGGGTGCTGGTGCAATCGCGGCGGCACGCGTACATCGCGTCTCTGTTGCGCGTGAAATACCTGCTCGTCGCAGTAAACAAGATGGACCTGATTGGATACGATGAGGAACGCTTCCGTGCGATTGAGCGCGATTTCAGCCTGGTTCTGGAGCAGATTGCCGCCGATACCGGCAATCCCGTGGAGGCAATCTTTGTTCCAGTCAGCGCATTGGCGGGCGACAACGTTGTCCACCGAAGCGATGCGATGCCGTGGTACAGGGGCCCATCGCTGCTTGAGTTGCTTGAGGCCGTGCCTCCCTCGCGCGAGACGCGCTCGGCGCCGTTTCGCTTTCCAGTGCAGCGCGTGGTTCGCCCCAGTCACAGCTTTCGCGGCTTCGCCGGGCAGATCGCTTCAGGAACGGTGCGGCCGGGCGATACGGTTACCGCGCTGCCTTCAGGCAGAAGCGCGCAGGTGGAGCGCATTGTCACATTTGACGGCGACCTCGCAGAGGCTATTGCGCCGCTCTCCGTCACGCTGGTGCTGAACCGCGAACTCGATATCAGCCGCGGCGATCTGATTGCTTCCGCGCAGCTCACGCCAAGCGTCACCCGGCATATCGGCGCTTCGCTCGTCTGGATGGATCAGCGCCCGCTCGCGCTCAATCACCGCTACCTGCTCAAGCACACCAGCCACACCGTGCCTGCATTTGTCGCTTCCATCGCGCATCGCACCAACATCGGAACGCTTGCTCATGAGACTGCGGATTCGCTGGAGATGAATGCCATCGGCGTGGTGTCAATCGAATTGCTACGCCCCATCGCGCTCGATCTTTACGCGGAGAATCGCGCCACCGGCGCGTTCATCCTGATTGACGCAACAAGCAACAGCACCGTTGCCGCAGGCATGATCACCTCGGTTATCGCGGACACATCGGACGGCGAAGAGGAACCGATTACGCAATCCGGTCCAGTCACCGCGGCTGAACGTGCGGCGCGCTGGGGACACCAGGGCGGTGTGCTTTCGCTGAATGGCCCCGGCGAATTGATCGACCTCATCGAGCGCTCGCTCTTTTCCATCGGAGTCGTCACGCAGCGAGTCGACACCGGTGATGCGGCACTCGCTGGACAATCCGGCCTGCTCGAAACGCTTGTGCGCCTTCAGGTGGAGGCTGGCCTGCTCGTGCTTCAAGTCACCGTCAACGAGAACGAAGAGCTTGTCGCGGAAGCACGCGGCCGGCGGCTAGCTCTGGACGGCACAAGCCGCAACAGCGTGGTCTCGGCGGTTCACCAACTGCTGCATGAAACAGAAATTCTGTACGACACAGAGAGGGCGGGACTGTAATGAGTACTCTTGAAATTCGAGATGAGGTTGCAATCAAGTTGAATGCCGTTCGATCGCTCCTCAAGCGCGAAATCGCTGTTCACGGAGACGTTTGCCTCACCTGCAGCTTTCAAGCGGAAGATGTGTTGCTGACCAGGCTGGCCATCGCATTCGATCCGGCGATCCCCATTCTATTTCTCGATACCGGCTATCACTTTCGCGAGACATACGCCTATCGCGATCGTATCGCGCAGGGATGGAATCTGAACCTGATCAACCTGCTGCCGGAGAAGACGGTTGTCGAACAGGAAGCGGAGCATGGGTTGCTGTATCAATCCGCGCCCGACCAGTGCTGCAAGCTGCGCAAGGTTGAGCCGTTGTTCAAGGCGGTGTCCGGATACCGCGTGTGGCTTACGGGCTTGCGGCGCGAGCAGGCGAAGAGCCGCGCTGCGCTTGAAGAGGAAGCACAGTTCGCGTTGCCCGGCGGCCAACATGTACTGAAGCTTGCGCCGCTGGCGTCATGGACAACGCGCGATGTGTGGTATGCCTGCGAGCAACTCTCCATACCGCTGCTGCCTCTCTACGAGCGGGGATTCTCTTCCATCGGATGTGAGCCATGTACATCGTTACCACTCGATGCCAACGATCCTCGGTCAGGCCGGTGGGCTGGCCGCAAGGTTGAATGCGGAATTCATATCGAGGCAGCGCCGGCCCACTAATTCCGGCGGAATGGAACGGAGTACATAGGATGCAATACCTCATCGGTTTCGTCATCGCACTGTTTATCGCGCTTACCGGGGTGGGCGCAGGCACCGTCACGGTGCCGGTGCTCATACTGTTTCTCGGAGTGCCCGCGCCGGTCGCGGTGGGCATCGGCCTGATGTTCGCAACGGCCGTGAAACTGATTCTGGTGCCCTCACAGATTATTCGCCGCAACGTGGCCTGGCGAACGCTTGCATTCATGCTAGCGGGCGGCGTGCCAGGAGTCGTCATCGGATCGCTGTTCCTGAAACACCTGGTTACCGTGGGATCGCAGAATCTGCTCAACGCGCTTCTCGGCGCGATTTTGGTGACCACGGCGGCATGGCAAATCACAAACTCGTTCAAGCCGCTGAAGGCCAATGCGGATGCGCGCGACCGCAGCCCGCTGCTGGGGTGGTTGATGCTTCCTGTTGGCGCGGAGGTGGGCTTCTCGTCTGCCGGCGCGGGCGCGCTGGGCAGTGCCGCATTGCTGAGCCTGACGCCGCTGCTTCCGGCGCAAGTGGTGGGCACCGACATCGCCTTTGGCTTCATTGTCTCGCTCATCGGCAGCGGCGCTCACTGGTTTTCGCATGCTTCCAACAATGAGTTGCTTCTGCAACTCATTGCCGGCGGGGTTGTGGGCGCGATAAGCGGAACCCTGCTCAGCACGCACATTCCTCGACGGCCGCTGCGCTTCGCGCTGTGGGTCTGGCTGTTGCTGCTGGGTGGGCAATTCCTATTCAACAGCTATCAGGCGTGGGCTGCGCCGCGGAAGGACGCGGCGGTTATAACGCATACGGCGGAGTTGAAGTAGTCCGTTCTTTCTTGATAAAGAGCTATAGATGGGTGAACGATCCCACCCTTGGCACAAAGACAAGAAGGTGGCAAGGATGGGGCCCCCAGGCGCCATCCGGGTTCGCCTTGCTGTGTTCAATACGAAAGCTGGTGGAGACGGCCATGGCTAGGCCCATCGGGAGTATACGGTACTGAGGCCCGCGGAATAGCGACCCCTTGAGCCGAACCACCTGAGACGGGGGGTGGGTTGCCGTCAGGTATGATCGGGTTATTCCGTTTTCCATCGACGCCAAAGAGGGATTGCCGTTGTCTCAAGTGAATGTTTTCGTGACACCGAATCAGGTTTCACCTCTAGCTGCGCAGGAGTCGCGCCTGCAACGCCCGCTGCGGATTGCGCTGTTCGGGTTTGGGACGGTGGGCAATTCCGTGGCGCGGATTCTGGTGGAGTCGCACCCGCAGGGGCTGGAACTGACGCACGTCTTCAACCGCGGCGTGGCGCGCAAGCGCGCGGACTGGGTTGGGGCCGGCGTCGTATGGAGCGAGGATGCGGACGCGGTGCTGGCCTCGGATGCGGACGTGGTTGTGGAGTTGGCCGGCGGGCTCGATCCCGCGGGCGGGTGGGTGCGCAAGGCCCTGGACGCAGGCAAGAGCGTGGTGACGGCGAACAAGAAGCTCATTGCGTTTCACGGCGTGGAACTGGAGCGGCTGGCGGCGGCGCGCGGCGGCCACCTGAAGTATGGTGCGGCGGTTGCCGGCGGAATCCCGGTGATTCCGGGCCTGGAGCAGGGGCTGGCAGGCGACCGAATCGAACGCATCGAAGGGATTCTCAACGGAACCTGCAACTTCATCCTGAGCAAGATGGAAGACGGCGCGGATTACGGCGCGGTGCTGAACGAGGCACAGGCCGCGGGCTATGCCGAGGCCGACCCGACGGAGGATGTGGGCGGGTTTGACGCGCGGGCCAAGCTCTCCATCCTGATGCGGCTGGCGCTGCGCGTCGAGGTCGATCCGGAAGAGATTGTGCCCCGGCCCATCACCGAGGTTTCCGCCGTGGACTTCAGCTACGCGCGGGACCTGGGCTGCACCATCCGCCAGGTGGCGCGCGGAGAGCTGTCGGCGGGCCAGGTGGCGGCCACGGTGGGGCCCATGCTGGTGGCTTTGCGTTCGCCGCTGGCCTGGTCGCGCGGCACTGAAAACATGGTCATCCTCAGCGGCCAATACGGCGGCGACGTGGTGTTTTCAGGCCACGGCGCGGGCGGCCATCCCACAGCCGTTGCGGTGGTCAGCGATCTGCTCGCCCTGGCGCACGGCTCGCGGCGCGTTGAGATTCCATCGGCTCCCGCCAAGGTGAGCGGCGAGTTTGAGGTTCCGCACTACATCCGATTCCTGGTCAAGGACCGGCCCGGCATTGTGGCCGAGATTACCGGCGCGCTGGCCAGGGAGAAAATCAATATTCGAGCCATCATGCAGAAGCCGGGATGCCCGCCGGATGCGCTGCCGTTTGTGGTGACAGTGGAGCCATGCAAGAGCTCGGCGCTGAGGCGGGCGCTCGAGAGTATTCGCACCATGGACTGCATGAATGTGGAACCGCTGGATTTGCAGATGCTGGAGTAGCAAGACAGGGTTCAGGGGTTAGGGATTAGGGAACAGGGAACGGGGACCAGCGGCAAGACAAGTCAAACCAGCTTGGGGAGCGGGCGATGATAGATACAATTTATCGATGCGAGATTTGCGGGGAAGAGAGCCAGAACCCTGTGAAATGGATTGTGATTCATTGCAGTGACGCTCAGTTGACCATCTTCAAATGGACAAAGGAAGCCGCGAATGCGCCGCACGCGCGGCATTACTGCGGCGAGGCGCACGCGCAGGTTTACATCAGCCGCTGGCTTGAGTCCCTCTGCGGGTGATTGGTCAGCTGACTTGGTTGCGGCGCCCGACAGCCCGCACCGTCCCCGGCATCGAGCCGAGGCATCGCCAGAAGGTCACTGCGTGTTCGCTTTCAGGGTTATTCCCTTGACGGAATATCGCCTGAAGGGAATAATACAGTATGCCTTGGGAGATCGAAGTCAGCGATGAATTCAAGGACTGGTACGACTCTCTGAGCGATGTGGAGTGTGGCAGCATTCACAAAGTGGTTGAGGCGCTGGCGACGCTCGGCCCGGCGTTGGGGCGGCCGCAAGTCGATACTTTGAAAGGGTCTCGGCATCCGAACATGAAGGAACTGCGCATCCAGCATCAAGGCAGACCCTATCGCATCCTGTTCGCGTTCGACCCGCGACGAACGGCATACCTCATCTGCGGAGGCGACAAGACAGGCGATGCGCAATGGTACGGAGAGGCGATTCGACGAGCGGACTCGATTTATGCCAAACACCTCGAAGAGATTGGAGATTGATGCAATGGCCCATAAGTGGAGAGATATTCGCAGGACGCTTTCCCCTGAGCAGGAAGCGGAAACCCGGCAGTATGTGAACTCGGTTGTGCAGGCAGTAACTTTAAATCAGCTTCGCGAGGCGCGGAGCCTGACCCAAGCCAACCTGGCGAGCGTCCTCGGGGTCAATCAGGGCTCCGTGTCGAAGATGGAAAAGCGCACGGACATGTATGTTTCTACGTTGCGCAGTTTTATTCAAGCCATGGGAGGGCAGCTTCAGATCAAGGCAGTGTTCCCCGAAGGTGAAGTTGAGATCGAGCAGTTCAAAGACGCCGCCGAGCCAATTGCAGATTCAGAGACGAACGCCGCTGCCTAGCATTTTTCGCAGATGAATTGCATCGCGCATGCGAGGCGACCGACTCGGATGGAATTGCTACCGCAGAGGTTCGAGCGCCGGCCCGGTTGACTCACGGACCACCAGCTCCGGGGCCATGACGATCTCCGACGGGATCTCCGTTCCGCGATTCGCAATCCGCTCCAGCAGGATTTCCGCGCCCCGCTTGCCCATCTCCAGCAGCGGCTGGCGGACCGTGGTGAGAGACGGCGTGGAGTAGGCAGCGGACTGGATATCGTCAAATCCCACCACGGAAACGTCGCCAGGAACGGTCAGTCCCGCGTCTTTGAGCGCGCGGATGGCGCCGATGGCGGCGATGTCGTTGAAGCAGAAAATGGCGCTGAAGTCGCGCGTCTTTTCCAGCAATGCCTGCATGGGCTTGTAGCCGATTTCGGGGGCCATGGGGTGGTAATTGTCCTTCATCGACCATCCGGCGGAGTCGATGCGAATGACCATGGAAGGGTCAATCTTGAGGTTCATTTCGTGGGCCACCAGCTGAATGCTCTCCCATCGGTATTCCGAATCGGGGATGGCGCGCGGGCCGCGCATGAAAGCAATGCGGCGATGGCCAAGCGCAAAAAGGTGAGTGAGCGCCTGCTCAACCGCCAGGTGATGGTCGAGGACAATGTTGGTTACGTTTTCAGCAGCGCTATGTGCCGAGATGGCGACCACCGGGACGGGCACATCAATGTGGTCTGCCGGGGTGTTTAGGAGCAGGAAGCCATCCACGGCGCGCTCCACCAGCATGCGCGGATATTTTTCGATGAGATCGCGTTTCCAGTCGTGGCATGCGGTGAAGTAGAAGTAGTGAGCCGCGGTCAGTTCCTGGACCACGCCGCTCATCACGCGGGTAAAGTAGCCCTCGCTCAAGTCGGGAGCGAGCACGCCGACGCTCATGGATTTGCTTTGCCGCAGCGAGCGGGCGAAATAGTTGGGGCGATAATTCAGCCGCTCGGCAGCCTCGGTAACCCGGTTGCGGGTCTCCTGGGGGATGGACCGGGCGGAAGGCGAGTTATTCAGGACCAACGAAATTGTGGTCTGCGATAGCTCCAGGTGCTCGGCGAGCATTTTGAGGTTCACATGACCGGGCGGCGTAGAATTCTTTCCCTTTGCCATGCTTGGAGTTGTAGCACGTTTCCCATGGTTCCGGAAACAAGGTTTCCCTATTAATACATCGATTTTGCGATTTTGTCAGACTTGAAAACAATATCCAATCGATCTTGCCTTGTGACCCCACCGATCCCCCGGCTTGGAATGACCGCGGGGCGCGTGGGATCTCACTCAACGTGTCCAAGTGGCGCGGACGTGGCCTGGATATGGTTGACGCCCGGCTTGAGTGGCCAGGTTTTGACGCCGAACTTGAAGCTGCCAGTTAAACTGCCCGGCAAAGTAATGGTCGCGTCAAGGGTCGAACCTCGCCGCTTGTATTCGACCTTAATGAGCCCTTGTGTATGAGGAAAGGTGGCCCTCAGAGAGGGCAGCGACCCGAGGTGCGGTGCGATGCGGACGGTGGCGAAGCCGGGGCTTGCGGGCTGGATGCCGGCCACCAAGGTGAGGAAGTCGTAGATGGGGTGGGCGCTCCAGGCGTGGGAGTCGGAGCGGGTGTTGCCGGGTATTTCCGGCCAGGTACTGAAGTGCAGTGGAAGCAGCGCGCGCCAGGGGCCAATGGAATCGAGGTAGTCGTCTGCCCTGCCGGCGTGGTCGAGAGCGCGGGCCAGGTAGAAGCGGAAGTAGTAGGAGGCGCTGAGGACGCCGTCGGGCGTTGTGCCGGGTTCGATCTTCAGCATCTGTGCGAGGACATCCTTCTGGCGATCCTTGGGGATTACGTCGTAGAGGACCCCGAGAATGTTGGCCTGCTGGCTGAAGCCCTTCTGGTCAGGCGTGTCGGCGAGGAGGCCGCGCGAGGCTGACCAGCACTTGTTGTAGAGGCTGCTGCCGATATGAGCGGCGCGAGACTGATAGTGTGTGGCCAGGACCGGATCGCCCAGGGCATTTTCCAGGTCGGCCGCATCGTTGAGCGCACCGAGGTACTCGAGCGTCGTCACGCAGGATTCGCCGTTCTTGTCGTAGGTTGGGATCTCCTGATTGCCGGAAACCCAGTCAATGAAGCTCCACCAGGGGAGTTGGCGGAGCAGGCCGTCAGGTTGCTCGTGGTTGGCGACCCAGTCGAGAACGGTGCGGGTTCCGGGAACGAGCGACCGCGCCAGGCCATCCTGGTCCGGCCGGTACATCCAGTAGTCGTGAAGCATGTCCACATAGATCAGCGAAAACGTGGGGATGGATTGCGGCAGGGAACTGGGATAGCGGCTGCGCGTGATTCCTTCCGGAATCCGCGAGCCGTCAAAGGCCCGCAGCGCCTGTCTTGCCAGCCGGTCGTCGTCCGCTACGGAGTAGGAGATGAGCGCCTGAATGCGGGTGTCGCCGATGTATTGGAGCTGCTCCCAGTAGGGGGTGTCCATGTAGGTTTCGTGGGCGTCGAGGCGAGCGGTGCGCCAACTGATCTCCCAAATCTTGGCCAGTTCGGGGTCAGGAGCGGTAAGGCTGGCGCGCTCCTGAAACGGATAGGCCGTGAATTGGGCGGTCAGCGATTCGAGGGTCAACGGCTCGAAGCCGGTTTGGATGTCGAGATCGAGGTAGCGCCAGGTGCGCCACCAGAGCGGCTCGAATGTGCGGTGTTGACCGCCGTCTGGGAGGAAGCTGTCGGTCATTCCGAGGGCGATTCGGTCGCTGACGTCGTTGCGGTCTCCCTTGTGCTGGTCTTTGTCGTAGAGCGCTTCAGCATAGGTAAGGATGATCTTAGAGCCTTTGCCGCCTGAGACGGTTAGCTGGGGATATGCGGTGGTGAGGGATTTGCGATCAAGAAGAATGTGGGCATTGGTATGCGCAGGAACCACGACAATCCGTCCCGGGAAGTCATTAATGTCCAATTTGTCCGAACTAATTTCGAGCGCAATGGAGCCGGGTTCGCTGGGAACCTGCGTTGGTTGATCGACTTTGGCGCGGACAGTCTTGCCTGCATCCATTTGAGCGTAATCCATATGCGGCAGTTCATCGGGAACGAGGCCCCACGGATTGTCGCCCGTTGTATCGGCTGAGTGGGCTCCGTTGACCCCCGCGTAGATGCTGTCCCGCATGGGTGAAGCGGCAGGAACCCAGGCTCCGCCGGCCGCCGTGAGCGCCTGCCAATCCCAGTCGTAGTGGGCGGCGTCAATCTCCTCGCCGGGACCCGCGGCCATGTAGTTCTGAATGCTTACGGTTTCGCGCCCGAGGGGCCGATGGCCTGGCTCTGTCTCAACCATCCAGCCCCCGGAGCCTTTTACCCCCGTGCTGATCGAGGCGTCGCCAGTGGCTTCGCTTTCCAAGAGAAACGCGGTGCGGTCGCTCATTTGCGCGATAGGAGCATAAATGCCCCAGTTCCACACGGTTGCGGTGATGAGGTTCTCTCCTGCATGCAATAGCGGCGCAAGGTCGAAGCGTTCGTAGCGCCAGTGGGTCAGGTCGCCGCGGGCCGGCCCATCGCCCACGCGCTGCCCGTTGACGTGAAGGATGAATCGATTATCCGCGCTCACCCGCACCACATAGCTTGCCGGCACAGCAGCCAGCGTAAGCGCCCGTTTGAAGTGAAGCACCAGCGGTTCGCGCAAAGGCGCAGTGGGGTGCGTAATCCAGGCGGCCTTCCAGTCGTGGTGGGGCGGATCGGGCGTGGCGGGGCTTTGACCCAGCAGGGCAACTGTGCTGAAAACAATAATTAAAGAAGCAACGATTCGCCGCATGGTTCGGGACTTCCTCCGGACACACAAGAGTCTATGGCCTGGAGCTCTCCAACTGCTCGAAGGTCAGATTCAGGATCGGGTACTGGGGCCAATCCTTGTAGTCGAAGTGCCACCACTCGTCTTCGTTCACCGTGAAGCCCTCCGCCTCCATGGCGTGGCGCAGTAGGTCGCGATGCCAGCGCTGGCGCGATGTGCCTCCGGGATAGAACGGATAAGATCGTTCCGACATCTCGTCATAGCCGCCGGTCATGCGTATGGGCTCGCCGGTCTTAAGACTGTAAAGGGTGAGATCCACGGCGCAGCCGCGGTTGTGCCGCGACCCCTTTGCGGGGTTGGCCACAAAGTTCCTCTTCTCCTCAGGCGTACCTTCCCAGAACATTTTGGTCACATACCAGGGCCGATAGGAGTCATGGATCAGCAGTCCGTAGCCCAGTTCATGCAGGTGTTGCGATGCACGCACCACCGCCTCCGCCGCAGGCCGCTGCATATAGGCGCGCGCCTCAAGGTAGAGCGGTGCGCCCAGAAAATTGCGCTCCGTCGCGTAGCGGATATCGAGCTTGATTGTTGGATCGAGTTGGTTCAACTGCACCAGGTCGGGTTTGCGAAAACTGCCTGCCTCAAGGGGCGGCTTGTCCGCAAGCGCTTCTTTGCGGAGTTCAGGCACGGGCTTGAGCGGCGTAATCCGGAAAAACTGCCCCGGAGCATCGAACGGACGTCTTTTGTATACAACGCCGCCAACCTCTACGCCCGTTATCGCATTCGCGGCGTCGCGCAGAAAGCCAACGGTTTCCGCCCCATGCGGCCCGGTCGCGGGCAACTGAAATTCACTTGCCGATACAGGGTGGAGGGTTTCAAGATCGAACCAGCCGGCCAGAATCTTGAGCTCGCCACCGTCTTCAAGCACGTAGAACCTGGCCAGATCCCAGCCGTATTCACCGATCAAATCTGCCCATTCGGGCTTGACCGCCGCAGGCTCATCGCGAGGAGATTTCGAGTCGTACTGGGCGCCGAACAGATGGCTCCGTGCTCCCGCAACGACTGTGGCCGCCGCGCTTGAGGGCGTGGGCGCGCTCTGTGCAACGGCAAAAACCGCGAACAACGCCAACGCGGCAGTTGAGCCCGCGCGCAAACCTGTGTATTTCATTCCCAGCCTCCGCTCCTGTCCGGGTGGGTTGAATTGTAACGCCTCCGAGGCAAATCCCATGACCGTAGCAGAATGCGCATCGAACCGATTGAGGGGTGCGAGGCTCTCAAAGGGCCGCCTGGCGCAACCGGCCTTGTGAATTCCAGCTCGTATGCACTTGATTTAGCAGTGTTGTAACCTCCTATTCATATTGGCCCGGTAGCCTGTTTGAGGTGAACGTCAACGTGTCCGAGATTCGCATCTCCCAATCTGCGATCCAGTCCGAAGCAACCCCTGGAGACAGCCGGCCCCCGCAGCGGGCGGCCACGGTGGAGGTTTCGCCCATCCGCAGGTTCCTGCTGTCGCGGGGGAATTCGGCCATCGCCGACCGGGGCTTTCATATCCTCATGGTGCTTTGCGCTCTGAGCATCTTCGGCATCGTGGTGCTGATTGCGACTGAACTTGTGCGAGGCTCGCATTTGTCCTGGGCCAAGTTCGGCTTCCGCTTTTTCTTTTCTGTATTTGTCGATCCCGACACCAAACTTCCCATGTATTGGGACCCGGTGAATGGGCATTTCAGCGCATTGCCCTTCGTCTTTGGCACTCTCGTTTCTTCCTTCCTGGCGCTTCTGCTTGCGGTTCCGCTGGCCATTGGCGTGGCCGTGTTCCTCACCGAGATGTGCCCGCGGATGCTGCGCGCGCCGTTGGCTTTCGTGACCGAGCTGCTGGCGGCCATTCCCAGCGTGATCTATGGCCTGTGGGCGGTCTTCATCCTGGTGCCGTTGCTGCGCGAGCACGTCAATCCATGGCTCATCAAGCTGCTGGGCTGGACCGGCTTCTTCAACGACGACAACCCCACCGGGCTGGGCTTTGTTGCGGCCGGCGTGATTCTCGCCATCATGATTCTGCCCATCATCTCGTCGCTTACCCGCGAGGTAATGAACGCGGTCCCCGGTTCGCAGCGCGAGGCGGTGCTTGCCCTGGGCGCAACGCGCTGGGAGATGATTCGCATGGGCGTGCTGCGCAACGCGCGCATCGGCATTGTGGGAGCCATCATTCTGGGCCTGGGCCGAGCTTTGGGCGAAACCATGGCGGTCACCATGGTGATCGGAAATACTCCGCAGATTCAGCGCTCGCTGCTGGCCAGCGGCAGCTCGATGGCGTCGGTGATTGCCAACGAATACGCCGAGGCTTCAGGAGATCTGCACCTGAGCGCGCTTACCGAGATTGGGCTGGCCCTGTTTATTGTCACCATCATCGTGAACGCGCTGGCGCGGATGCTGGTGTGGGCGGTGACGCGCGGCGCGCCGGCGCAGGCGCATTGATAAAGCAGGGAACAGGGGTTAGGGATCAGGGAACGGGCTGAGTGAGAGAAAAGCTGCGGTCGGGAAACACGATGCGAGCGAGGGTGCGGACAGCTACCGATTGGCTGGCCACCGGCCTGGCTGTGCTGTCGACGGTGCTGGTAGTGGCGCCGCTGCTGGCGATATTCATTTATCTGATCTACAAGGGCGCCAGTTCGTTGAATTTTGCCTTCTTTACGCAGATACCCAAGCCGGAAGGCGAGGTAGGCGGCGGAATGGCGAACGCGATTGTCGGGTCCGGTGTCCTGTTGGCGTTGGCAAGTCTGATTGGGGTTCCCATCGGGATCGCAGGTGGCATTTTTCTGGCGGAGTTCGGACGAGGGACAAACCTGGCCAATGCGGTGCGTTTTACCGCCGATGTGCTGAACGGCGTCCCGTCGATCGTAATGGGCGTGGCAGTCTATGCCCTGGTTGTCACTCCCAAGATGCCTTTCTCGGCCTTGGCGGGCGGCGTGGCGCTGGGCATCATGATGATTCCGACCGTTACGCGCACCACCGAGGAGATGCTTCTGATGGTTCCTCATGCGGTGCGGGAAGCGGCGCTGGCGCTGGGCGTGCCCAATTGGCGATCGGTGCTGTCGATCACTGTGAAGACGGCCTCGCCGGGGATCATCACGGGCTGCATGCTGGCCTTTGCAAGGGTGGCAGGCGAGACGGCTCCGCTCATCTTCACGGCCTTTGGAAATTCGAATTGGAGCGTTGCTCTCAACCAGCCCATCTCCGCGCTGCCGCTGGAGATTTACAGGTACGCCCTTTCGCCCTATGACGACCAGCACAGGCAGGCGTGGGCAGCGGCACTGGTTTTGGTGGTGTTGATCGTGGCAGCGGTATCGCTGGTGCGGTACGTCACCAGCCGCGGCGTGCTGAAGGGAGCAAGTTAAGTGGGCGTTGGCATCGAGGTAGTCAACCTGAACGCGTGGTACGGAGCCAATCACACGCTGCAGGACATCAATCTGAACATCCCGGCCAACCACGCCACGGCTCTCATTGGACCTTCGGGCTGCGGCAAGAGCACATTTGTGCGCTGCCTGAACCGCATGCACGAGACCAACCCCATCGCGCGGGTCACCGGCACAGTGCGCATCGGCGATCTGGACATCTATGAGGACGCGAAGCCCGTGGAAATCAGGCGGCGCGTAGGCATGGTCTTCCAGCGGCCCAATCCGTTTCCCACCATGTCGATCTACGATAACGTAGCCGCCGGCCTTAAGCTGAACGGGTACAGCAACCGCCGCGTGCTGGACGAGATAGTGGAGCGCTCGCTGAAAGATTCGGCCTTGTGGGACGAGGTAAAGGACGACCTGAAAAAGAAATCCGGCGCCAGCCTGTCGGGCGGGCAGCAGCAGCGTTTATGCATTGCCCGCGCATTAGCCGTGGATCCCGAAGTGTTGCTCATGGATGAGCCGGCCTCGGCGCTCGATCCCGTTTCGACGTCTAAAATTGAAGACCTGATCTTTCAGCTAAAATCGCAGTACACCATCGTGATTGTGACGCATAACATGCAGCAGGCGGCGCGCGTGGCTGAGAAGACCGGCTTCTTTCTCAACGGACGCATGGTGGAGTTCGACTCCACGCATAAGATCTTCACCAATCCCAGCGACAAGCGCACAGAGGATTACATTACGGGCAGGTTCGGATGACGCGCATACGGTTTCAACAAAGCCTGGACGAACTGAAGGAGAACCTGCTGGTGATGGCCGGACTGGCCGAGCAGGCCATCCAGCGCGCCATTGAGGCCTACCGCGTGCGTGACCTCTCCATCTGCGACCTGGTCAGCCGCAGCGAGATCGCCATCAACCGGCTGGAGCGCGACATCGACCAGGCCGCGCTCGACTTGCTGGCCATGGAGCAGCCCATGGCCATCGATCTCCGCTTCATTCTGAGCGTGATCAAGATCAACGCCGACCTGGAGCGCGTGGGCGACGCGGCCAAGAGCATCAGCGACCGCGTGCGCAGCATGGAGCAGATGGCCATTGTCGATCTCCCCGTCGATATTCCGCGCATGGCTTCGTTAGCTGCCGACATGGTGCGCAAGTGCCTGCAATCTTTTATTGAAGCCGATGGCGCCATGGCGCGCACCGTGCTCACCATGGACGACGCCGTGGACGCCATGAATCGCGCCGCATACAAATCGCTGACGAAAGTGATGGAAGAGCAGAGCCACCTGGCTCCGCAGGCGCTGAATGCGTTGATGGTGAGCCGCAGCCTGGAGCGCGTGGCCGACCACGCCACCAACATCGCCGAAGACGTGATCTTCTGGGTGGAAGGCGCCGACGTGCGCCACCACAAGAGCCTGAAGACCGCGCCCGATCCGCACGCGATGGGTTGAGGATCCATTCAATCAGTTGTTTTGAAGAATTCATCGACCCAAACGCAAGGGCCGCATTGTATGGAAGGGTTGAGACGCTGCTACGCTACCCGCTCATAGGGGCTATGGCGGAGGCGAATCATCTCCTCTTACCGCAATGCTGCCATGGCGTAGGTGCGCCCTTGGTCGTCACTGAACTCGACCTCCGCGACGGAGGGAGAAAGAACTTCCACGATGGTTCCCGCCTGGCCGCGAACGAGTCCCTTCTCGGGCAAATCCCTTAGCACAGCGACTTCGGAAAGAAGCTCCATATTCTCAAATCTCCGCGATCCTACAGAATATAACACGCTACAAATCGCGGAGCGACCTCCCCGCTTCGAATGATCCAGCAACTTCGAATGTTTGCGGCACTTTCGCCATGCCTTATTTCAAAGTCTATTATGAATCGAGTGCCATATTGATCGGAAACACCGAGTACTGCGTCTCCATTCAAGGCTGCCTCGACTAGGGCCGCGTTGAGTTCTTCCGCGTCAGCCGCGCCCATTCCCAGGAGAGATAAGAACACGCGCGCTTTGTGCCGCCCGCGCGGATGCTTCGAGCTCAAGCAATGGTCTCTAGGCTTCTCAATCTCAACGACTACGGCCTCGCCATTCGGTAACCTCATCCAAGTCCCTTCTGCAAAGGTCCAGTGCAGTCCAGGTTCGTTCAGGGCTCGAGTTTGGCCTCCTGTTCCCGGCCACTTTGGTCAGTGCGATATTGTAACCTCATGGACGCCGGCGAAGCGATGAAGGATGGAGATCGACCTGCGACGGTGTATACCCGCCGACTGCGCGAACTGAATTGTGCGCAATCCGCGGAGCAGCGGAGCGAAAAGCGGTTGGGATACTCGAAGCTGGCGGTCGCATTGCTCACCGTAATCGGCGCGGCAGTGTTTCTGCATTATCTGAAAGCTCTGGGATCTCTTCTCGTTCCGGTGGCCACTTTCCTCCTTCTCGCCGTCCTGCAGGAGGGCCTGATCCGCAAGCTACGCTTTCGCGCGCGGGCCATTGCGTTTTACGAGCGCGGCCTGGCGCGGCTCGAAGATCGTTGGGCAGGAAGCGGCGAAAGCGGCGAGCACTTCCTCGATCCGCTGCATCCTTACGCACGTGATCTCGATATCTTCGGCTCGGGATCGTTGTTCGAATTACTGTGCACAGCTCGCACACGGGCCGGTGAAGAAACGCTCGCAGCGTGGCTGCTGGCCGCCGCGCCGATGGACGAGGTGTTCGCGCGACAGCAGGCAGTGCGCGAACTTGAAGACCGCGTCGAATTTCGCGAAAAGCTGTTTTCGCTGGGCGAGACGGTGCGCCTGGGAGTGCATCCTGAAGCGCTCGCCGCATGGGGAGAACGCAAGCCGGCTTTTGGGGTGCGGTCCACGCGGGTTGTGACGCGCGCGCTGGCTGTGCTTTGGATTCTCAGCCTGGTGGCCTGGGCCGTGTGGGGGTTGAGCGATGTTACTGCCGCAATCACAATTCTCAATCTCGGCTGGGCGCATCGCATTTACCGCCGCTCGGACGAGGCAGCGCATGCGCTGGAAAAAGCAGCGGACGGCTTGTCCTTGCTGGCCGGGGTACTTGCGCTGCTGGAGCAGGAGCAGTTCCGCTCGCCGCGGCTGCTGGCCCTGCAAGCTGCGATAAAGCGCGATGGCCTTGCGTCCTCGGCGGCCATTCACAAGCTGGCGCGCGTAGTCGAGTATGTAAACTCGCGGCACAGCCTGTTTCTTCGGCCGCTCGATCTGGTCACCTTCTGGAGCACGCAACTCGTGTTTGTCGCGGAGCACTGGCAGCAGGAGTTCGGTCCGTCCATTCGCGGCTGGCTCAAAGCCGTCGGAGAACTGGAAGCGCTGACCGCGCTGGCCGGCTACGCGTACGAGCATCCCCACGATGTCTTCGCGGAGTTTGATACGGCTGGGCCGGCCTTTGAAGCACTGGCGATGGCGCACCCGTTGTTGCCCACGGCCAAGGCTGTGCGCAACGACATCCATCTCGGCGATGGACTGCAACTGCTCGTCCTCAGCGGCCCCAATATGGCCGGCAAGAGCACATTCGTCCGCAGCGTGGGGGTGAACGCGGTGCTTGCGCAATGCGGAGCGCCGGCGCGCGCGGCGCGGCTCAGGCTTTCGCCGCTCACGGTCGCCGCGTCCATCTGCATTCTCGATTCGCTCTCCGGTGGCGTGTCACGCTTCTACGCGGAGATTCA
>JBEKFD010000056.1:0-22222 GCA_050013495.1 Occallatibacter sp.
CGGGCGGGCAGAGCTCCGCTCGGCCCCACAAAACATCGGAGGGATAGACCCGTCATGCCTTGAAAATCCAATGCATCCCCGCCGAAAACGCTTGCTTTTCAAGAGAGAATCTCTGGGTCGCGCGCCGCAAGTGTCGCAAGATGAACGCGGGGTTTAGCCCCTGAGGGAATGCCGATAGCTTGATCAGAGCTTCCCTAGCATACCGTCCCGGCTAATTCTTTTGAGCGGCGACCTCGTCGAGGATAACGTCGGCGGTCGCCTTCCAGATGAACGCCTTGGGCGTGCCGTTCCAGGCCGCAAGCCATGGATAGACGGCGCGTTCCAGTTCCTCCACGGAGTGGAAAGTGCGGCATCTGAAACGCCTCATGACCAATTACATCGGCTCCTACCACGAAACAGAACTCATCTCGGCCTGGCGAAGGAAACGCCCGCCGGCCGCAAGGCGGGAAAGACCACTCGCGCCGATTGCAACGTCCTTTCCATGCCGAGATTGGGCGGACTGCATCATCGCTACAATCTGGCTGCCTGAGCCGGTTCGCCTTCCAATGTTCAACGAAGATGAGGAACACCGCCGGGAGAGGTGCGGCGGCCACCGGGCGCGATGCGATTCGTCCTGTTCTCGTTGTGCTCTGCGTCACCGGGCAACTCCCCGGCAGCCGAAAACAATCGCTGAAACACGCGCTGAATTCAGGACCGGGGTCCATCTTGCCTCCGGATGGAATCTTGGCGAGGGACAGCTTCGTTTGGGCTTTCGGACTGGTATCATTTCTGAATGGTGCCCCTCGCATCGCAACAGCATGTGGGCGGTTAGCTCAGTTGGTTAGAGCGCCTGCCTTACAAGCAGGAAGTCCGGGGTTCGAGTCCCTGACCGCCCACCAGGACCTGGTTTAAGGACGTCCAAAGACATCCTGGAAAACGACATAGGCCCCAGTAACAACTGGGGCCTATGTCGTTTTGCCGTACAAGCGAGTGCTGACCAAGCCAAGCGCTGAAAAGGGAACAGTGTGGAGGGACCGCATTCCTTGAGAGGTATGTTCCAAAAAGTGGGCATTGTGTGTGAAAAATGTCACTCGCGGATATTGAAGTCGGTAAGACAGGAGGAAAACTCAGTCTGCTGGTTTGGAAACTCACGTTGATTCGTCAGATTCTTCGCTCCTTCTGTTGGCAAGATTGTGCAATATCGCTGACTTTGTCGGAGCGCGCATCAGTGGCTCCGAAAAACGACGCAAAGTGTGCGCGTTCTCCATAGAGTGGTACGGGGGCAGCAAGCGAAATCGGCTCTCAGAGGGCAAAGACGCAACTTACGCTCACGCTCGCCCGCTCCGCACGCAGCCAGATCCTGAATAAGTAGTGAAATTATGCGGCCTCTGGATCATGCAAGCTGAACCAGTAGTAGCGGCGCCAGCAAAACATACAGCGGACTGGCCGCAGCGCAAACAAAACCAGCAGACTATCGAACGATCTCAACTCGGCTGGTTTGAATTTGACTGAGTTGCAGCGCGGGCACTCGTGCCGAATCCACACAAAGTGGGGCACCCAGTTGGGCCAGGTCCGGTTCGAAAAGTTCATCTCAACGCGTCCTTGCTCCCCGGCCCCGGTCGCACTCCCGGTTCGTTCCTTCGGCTACTCCGGAATTCGAATCCAGCCAGGAGAGCAGCGACCGTATGCTGCCGGTTGCCAGCGCCATCGACGAATCCGATGCACCGTAATAGAGGTTGATGGTATCTCCGTCGTCGCCTATCGTCTGGCCGCATGGGAATACGACATCCTTGACGTCCCCGCCTCGCTCGTACGCGGCTTCCGGACCGAACATCCAGGATTCTCCCCGCTGCAAACAGACGGCTGGATGATCGAGGTCGAAGAGCGCCAGGCCCAGACGATAAATGCTTCCGGAGGCCGTTTGGCGCACGCCGTGGTAAATGGTCAGCCACCCCTTTGCTGTTTCAATGGGCGGGGAGCACAGTCCAATCTTGTTCGCGTCCCACCACCCGCCGCGGCGCGCTTCGAGCATGATCTTGTGACCACCCCAATGACGCAGATCGGGTGAGTAGGAGATCCACATGTGCGCGCCCAGCGTCGTCACTGGGCGATGAATCAAAGCCCAAAGACCGCCAATTCTTCGCGGCAACAATGCCGCATCCTTGTCCTCCGGCTGTGCGATCACGCCATACCGCTCAAAGTTCCTGAAGTCCTTCGTCATTGCCAGTGAGACACCCGGACCGCCGCGCGAAAAGGATGTGTACGCGATGGCGTACTGCTCGAGTTCCGGGACGTAGGTAATGCGCGGATCTTCGATGCCCCAAAGCTCTTCAGGATATTCGCGAGAATTCGCCGGCAAGGTCGGCTGCGCGTCGATCCGCCAGTTATCGATTCCATTCGCCGAGCGCGCGGCGCACAAGTGGGAAAGGCCTCGCCGGTCTTCGACCCGGCAGAGCAGCAGTGTATCTCCATCTGCCAGTTTTACAGCGCCGGCATTGAAGACGCTGTTGATTGGGTAGGGCCAATGGTTCTGGGTAAGAATCGGATTACACGCATAGCGCGTGAACAGAGGAAGCCCCGTATGCGATTCCACGTGAGTTTCAGAAGAGCCACAGTCTGCGGACAAGACCGGCGAGCCGTTGGTATTCAAGAGGAGGAACTCATTTCCAGATGCCGTTCCTGTGCGTTTGTCACTTTGGCCTCATGCATTTCGAGCTGTGCCATCAGGAACGAAAGCGTTGACTCCGCTCCCTGGTTTTCATTGATGCGGTCCGGGTGAAGGCCGTCTCTGCAACCGCCTGTCGTTGCGTCGTAGAGCGGGACCTGCAGATCGTTCTTGCCGAGAAACCAGCGGAAAACCCTCTGCGCCTCTTCAAACCATAGTCCTTCTTCGGTGAGCCTGTATACCTCAAGGCAAGCCGAGATGGTTGCGCATGCCTCCACCGGCTGCTGATCGAAGCGCGCCTTCTCATTTCCCTCGATAAAGAACCCATTCGAGCCTATGGGTACAAAAATCTCGGCGTCGTCGCGGTGTTGCTCGGCGACCAGCCACTTGAGAGAGTCCATCCCTGCTTCGATCATCCTCTGGTTGTTGCTTCGCCATCCCGCCAAAATGAGAGCCTGCGATAACCTGGCGTTTGAATAGGAGAGGCTCTTCTCAAACCATCGCCATGTCGAAGAGTGGGTGCGCTCATAGATATCGAGCAGTCGATTCGCCAGTGCATTGCGGGCTCCCTGGATCGCTCGGTCCCCTGGAAACCAGTCCAGATAGGCTTGCATGCCCAAAATGCTATAAGCCCATGCACGCGGACTGCCAAATGCAAGGGTCGCCGGAACAGCAGCTTCAAAGAGTCGTCCCGCCGCTCCGCGCAAACCCGCGTTGCGTGAATGGCCTAACACGTTGCCCAGCGACCACAAGGCGCGGCCATGGCTGTCATCCGAACCAACGTCTTCCAGCCATCGGCGATCGTAGCTGAGAAAATTTCTGAACCTCCCCGTATCGTGATTGAATGCAAGCCACAAGAACGCCAGGTAACGATGGGAGAGATTTGCAAAGAACCGCCCGGCTCCGTTCGACGGTAATTCATCGAGAAGGGTTGACACGATCAGCGCGCGTGCATTGTCGTCTGTTGTATACCCTTCGCTTGAATTCGGCACGCTGAAGATTGCATGTTGCAAAATGCCGGTGTCGTCGGTCAATCTCAGCATGTGATCGGCGTTCATCGCCGGCAGAGTTTCAACCGCATCCATGGCAACGTCAACCTTGTGCGCTGCCCTGGGCCGCAACGTACGCTCGAAGCGCGCACGCTGGAAACTGGCCATATACTTCTGCGCGGTCTTGGGCCAGATCGTCTCGCGTGAATGCAGATAGGCCCGCTTGCGCATCGCATGCCGCTCCCCCTCGTTATCCAGAAGCCGCTGCACCGCTTCAGCGATCGCACCCGGATCATCAAAGGGCACGATCACGCCTCTCTTGTCCGCCAGCAACTCTTTCGCGTGCCAATAGGGCGTGGAGATAATTGCTTTCCCTGCCCCAAGCGCTATGGCAAGAGTCCCGGACACGATCTGCGCCTCCTGCCGATAGGGAGTGATGTAAATATCCGCCGCGCCTATGTGCTCTACCAGTTCCTCAGCGCTGACAAACCGATTGACGAGAATAAGGTTCGATGAGACTCCAAGCTCTTCGGCCAGGGCCAGCAATCCTTCCCGGTATCTTTCGCCGTCACGCCGGCGGATATGCGGATGCGTCACGCCAGACACGATGTAAACCACGTTGGGGTGCCTTGCCAGAATCCCCGGCAACGCTCGAATCACGTTCTCAATTCCCTTGTTCGGCGACAGCAATCCGAAGGTCAGCAAGACTGACTTGCCTTCGGTGCCGAACCGGTCTTTGAAGTAATTGGGATCCATGAACTGGAAATCGGGCACGCCGTGCGGAATAATATCGATTTTCCCGCCCGGAATCGCGTACACCTCGCGGAGAAACTGCGCTGCTTGCTCGCTCATGACGATCAAGCGATCGGAAAGGTGCGCTACCTCTTCCAGCACCCTTCGTTGATTTGCATCCGGATCGCGTAAAACGGTGTGCAGCGTGGTCACCACAGGCATCTTCAATTTGCGCAACAGAGCTAATATGTGCTGGCCCGCAACCCCGCCATAGATGCCGTATTCATGCTGCACGCAGACCAGGTCGTTGCCATTGAAGTTGAGAAACTCGGCAGCTCGTTCATACGAAGCCAGATTTTCCTGCTCAAGCTCCAGGCGCACCTGGAGTGGATAGTCGTAGGCCGACTCAGGATCGTTCACTGGAATCGCAAACAGCCGATCGCTGCCATATTCCGTTGCGACCGCGGTGCACAGGTCGGTGGTAAACGTGGCAATTCCGCATTGCCGCGGCAAGTAATTCCCCACAAACGCGATGCGCGTCGGCAATGGCAGGCTGCAACCATTCGATGCAACGCTGGAACGGGCCGCGAACGATGAGCGCTCGGGAAAGCCGTCATGACACTTTGCTTCGGCAAGAGACATGGTGCCTGCTTTCAGTGAAATCTAACTGGGGGAAATTGTGCAGCCGAGTTGACGCAATGGGTGCGGTGGCCTCATTGACGATCGCCGCAGGCATGCGAGGACGTTCCCTTGACTTCCTGTCGTTGCACTAATCCCGACTCCAATTACGCTGCCGGATAAAACATGCCTGTCTTCCGATGACGAGCGCAATCGCGGCGCCTTGAATTGCAGCCGCTATCCGCCGGTCGATCGACGGCTTAGGAGCTCGTTGAAAAACCAGGAACCCGAACGCCTTGTAACAGGGCACGACTTCAGTCGTGCCGATAAGGGCAATAAAATCAACGGGGCTTTAGCCCCTGCGGACTGTCTCCCAGGCCGATTGCACTCGATTGCAGACTTTTTCAACAAGCTCTCAGGGGACACACGTCCATTGGTCCGCTTCAGCTCTCGAGCCTGCGGTAAGAACAGCAGTCAATGTTCTTCCCGTTTATTCTCTCAAGCCCACCAACCACCTGCCTGAGCAACAGTGCTCACCTTGACCTATTGCAACGCATGTTCATGCAAGCGTCCGGTTGCTTCTCTCTGCCGAAGACATACATTCAGTCTCTGGATAACGATCTCCGCGGAGACCGCTGCACAGTCGCAGACCCTCTGCAGCGCATTTTCTCGAGTGTGTGAGCTATCCGGTACAGCAATCAATCCAATGCGGCTCCTATAAACATCAGGATGTGTTGGGTATGAACGTAGAACGGCATTTGCTTCTCCGTTCCCATTTGGTACCTGGGCAATCAATCCCAAGGGTCGAAGCGGAAATGTGAAGAGCGAATTCTCGCCAGTGGCGCCAGTCTCGCGTTGCGCAGTTCTGCTTTGCGACGCGCGGGTGAAACAAAGCCCCACTTACAAGAAAGCGAACGACCCAATGCACCCGCAGCACGCGCATTTTCAGGAGGCCCCATGCAACGAATCGGTTCCAGGAACTTGGTAAGTTTTTTCGAGAGAACTCTACGTTCTCTGTTGCATTTAAACCCGCGTGGGATGGGCGTGTTGTCGCTCCTCATCCTCTTTGCCGCGACTGCTCATGCGCAGTTCGGCTCCAGCCTTTCCGGCACGGTTCTCGACTCTTCCGGAGCAGCCATTTCCAATGCCGCTGTAACGCTAACGAATTCAGCTACACAGCAGGCACGGACCTCCACAACCAATGCAACGGGCGCTTATCACTTTGGCGAATTGGCGCCGGGACAATACTCCCTGGTGGTAAAAGCAACCGGCTTCAACAAGAGCGATCTAAGCCAGGTCGCCATCGAAGCCGAGTCCCCGCGCAGTTTGGATGTGACGTTGCAGCCAGCCGGCGCCACAGAATCGATCGTAGTCACCGCGGACCAGGTCCCCCTGCTGCGAACCTCGGACGCAAGCATCGGCACCACCATCGATGGCGAGGAAATCGAGAAGTTGCCCACCTATGGAGCTGACCCGTATGAAGTGCTGCGCACCGCCCCTGGCATCACCGGTGATGGCGCGCGCAGCGGTTCCGGCTCGGCTCTGCTTCTGCCCAATGGCGCAGGTCCCGGCGGTTCCAATTCGGGCATCTTTCAAACCGAGAACCAGGTTCAGATCTCCGCGGACGGCCAGCGTCAGGCAGACAACAACTTCATGATCGACGGCGTCAGCGTCAACTCGCTCACCTATGGCGGCGCCGCCGTGGTTACGCCCAATCATGAAGCCGTCGGCCAGATCAGCATCGTATCCACTTCCTTCGATGCATCTGACGGCCGCAACACCGGAGCGCAGGTCAAAGTCGTCACCAAAAGCGGCAGCAACAACCTGCATGGCTCGCTCTTTGGCGTCTACGACGAGCCGGGGCTAAATGCCTTCGACCGCTGGGGCGGACCCTCCAACGCCCTGCCTGCAAAGGTAGACAATAAGGCGCGCACCTATGCTGCCTCGATCGGCGGGCCCGTACTGCAAAACAAAATCTTTTACTTTGCCTCCTACGAGGGGTACACCACAGCCAACAACACTGAGACCACCTCCTACGTGGAAACACCGGAGTTTCGTGCTGCGGTGTTGGCACAGCGCGCAGGCGGCGTGACCGCCGGAATTCTGGGCAACCCCGGCGCGGTGCCTCGGATTAGTCATATCCTGACGCCTTCCTGCGACGGTCTCGTCCTCGGTGTCAATTGCAACATCGTCACCGGCACCAGCGGTCCCGCTCTCGATATTGGTTCGCTCACTCCCGGCGGCCCATCGCAGATCGGCGTCTTCCCGTCCGGCGATCCCACCTGCCCCACATGCAACAACCAGACAGGCGGGGGCCTGATGGGTGATGCCGATGTTGAGAATGCCCAGCTCTTTGTCCCCAGCCACGGCCGCGGCAACCAGTTCAACGGGCGCGGCGATTGGTATGTCAGCTCGAAGGACCAGGTTGCGGGTACTGTCTACATCACCAAGCTGGACAATGACGGCACCACCGGAGCGGCCGGCTCACGGCCTCAGGCCGATGCTCCCTTCAAGCCGCTCAACTCCGCTGCAACGGCCATCTACATCCATACTTTCTCGCCAAACTGGCTCATGGAAGCTCGCGGCAACAGCACGCGTTTTGCCGAGAACGGCGTCAGGGACGCCGGCACCTCTGTTGACTTCGGTATTCCCTATGTCAACGTTCAGACCCTGCCCTGGCCCATTCAGTACGGCGCAAACTGGGCCGGAACCACACCCGCGATATTTGCGGAGAATACCTATGAAGTGCGCGATATGATCACGCATTCCTGGCGTTCGCACGTCATGCGCATGGGTGCGGAAATGCGTTTCGAACAGGACAACAACAATCTATCCGGCGAGGAGAGGCCGATCTATGCCATGCAGGGTCTTTGGACATTCGCCAACGATGCGGCCATCTACGAATCCATCGATGCCAACCCGGCCACTGGAGGCGCCCCGCTCACGCAGCGTTACTTCCGCTCTGACGATATCGCCGGCTATCTCCAGGACGATTGGAAAGTAATTCCCAATCTGACTCTCAATATGGGTGTGCGCTGGGAGTATTTCACGCCGCTGCGCAACAAGGGCTTTGAAATCAACTACCCCGTCCTTGGCCCGGCCGGGCAGGAACTCAGCGGAATCACCTTGCAGTTGCGCAACCACCTTTGGAACTCATCGGCGCACAACTTTGCTCCCAAGTTCGGCTTTGCCTATCAACCGCCTGTCCTCAACAACAAGACAGTGCTCCGCGGCGGCGCCGCAATCGCCTACAACCATCTGGATGTCTCGCTTTTCGAGAATGCTCTCGAAGATGGACCCGGCGTCGCCAGTTTCGGCCTATGCTGCGCAGGCAACTCAGGCTCCTCCGGCGTCAAATACGAAATGGGAACCTCCAGTTCGCCTTCCAGTTTCCCCTTCAACCCATCGCTCGCCCTTGGCGTGAATCCAGCCAGTGGATTTCCATGCGAATACGGATCGACTCCGGGCCACTGCGTCTCGAACGGAGAAAGCTACGAGGTCTATGGCGCTTCAACCAACATCAAACAACCCATGAGCCTCCTCTATGCGCTCGAAGTCCAGTATCAGTTGCCATCGAACATGGTCGCCACCATCGGTTATACCGGCAGCGTCGGCTATAACTATGCCCGGTTGGTAAACCAGAATTTCATCCACTCCCAGTGCTCCCCGGCGACCGTCAATTGTTCCGGCACAACCGCAGTCTCCCCGGTCTATGCCGCCTATTTCGCGCAGACTGACTCCCATCAGTCCTATAACGCGCTCAACCTGAACCTCACGCGCAATGTGGCCACCGGTCTGACACTAGCCGCCTATTACACCTATTCCAAGTCGTTGGATCAGGTGTCGAACGGCGATCTCGCCGATTCCAACGGGAATCAGACCAACCCCGCCAATAACCAGTCGGAATGGGGACCTTCCGATTACGATGTGCGCCACCGCATTACTTCCACGGCTGTCTACGAACTTCCTCATGTGCATTCAGGCAACGCATTTGTGAAGGCCGCTGCCAACGGCTGGCAGGTCAACGGGATTTTGACCTATCACACCGCCTTTCCGTGGACGCCGGTCACCTATAACCTGCAGACAAGTCCGTTGGTACCCGGCGCGAATGTGGTTGGCCCAACGCGGCCCCTGGCCTATTTGGGTGGCGCCGGCGACAGTTGCTCCAACAGCGCCTTCAGGTACGGCACCAACTTCCCCAAAGGTGGTCCGGCTTACTTCGACACCACCTCGCCAACGTCCGAGAACGCTCCCAGCTATGTGCCCGGCATCGGCCGCAACAGCTTCCGCGGGCCCTGCTTCTTCGATACCGACATGAGCTTCGCCAAGCAGATCACGTTCGACCGGTTCGATCATCACTCCGTGCTTCGCTTCCAGGCGAACCTCTTCAATATTTTCAATGTTCCTCAACTCCAGCCCATAACCAACGGCAATGGCAATCCAGGCGCCAATATCCAGAGCGCGACCTTTGGCGAATCGCAGGGATCGGATGCTGGTCGTGTGATTGAATTCGTGGCCCGCCTTCAATTCTAGGCACTTCCAATATGGCTATCGGGGTGGAAGAAACTTCCGCCCCGATAGCCGTTTCTCTGCTGAGTAGCGAGACCTGGAACCCGGCGAGGCGCCTGCACGCTTGTGCCCATTGCGTTCGGTTGCCGCATCCCGGGAAGGGTGCAACTCATTCCGGCAAACCCATACCGTCGCGCAAAGACCCCTCTCCCATCGCTCAACTCAACCCTTCCATTGTCCTCAGCCGTTTTGTGTCAACCGTCCTCCAGGAGCCGCGCCGTTTCCCATCTTCGATTTTGTGCATTATGCTTCTTGACGACCCACAATTTGGCTCCCATGAGGTGCTGAGTGCCCAGGGAAGTACGTTTCCTGTTTGTTTTACCTGTTTTTCTGTTTTTAGCCGCAACGTCACAAGCGAATGCCAGCACCGAAGCCCAACAGAAATCCGGCTTCGTGCGTCTGGACCGGGTTACCGCTTCCCGGGCAATCTCCAATGGAATCGAAATCCACTCGGGCACTGCGATCATGCAGATCACAGCTCTGCGCGACGATGTCTTGCGGGTGCGCGTCGGCCCGGCCGGGCAACTGCCGGAGGACGCCTCGTGGGCCGTTCTGCCTTCCTCTCGAACCGCGTCTGTTGCCGTAACGCCACAGTCGAATTCCATGGACCTCGGCTTCAAGACGGCCAAGCTGCTGGTTTCCATCCGCAAGGACCCGCTGGAGCTGACCGTCACCGACCTCGCCGGCCATGTGATTGCCAATGACATGCCGGGCCGGCCTGTCGAGTACCAGGGCTCATCCTTCCGCGTGTACCGCCGGTCGCCGGCCGACGAGCACTACTTTGGCCTGGGTGACAAGCCCGGCCCGCTCGACCGCCGCAATGAGTCCTTTGTCGACTGGAACACGGACGCCTTCGGCTGGCAGGAATCCACCGATCCGATTTACAAGTCGATTCCCTTCTTCATCACCTACAACAAAGGCGTCTCCGCGGCCACCTTTCTCGACAACACCTGGCGCGCCAGCTTCGACTTCAACAAAGAGTACCGCGACGGCTACTCGTTTGGCTCCGAGGGCGGTCCGCTGGACTACTACATTCTCTACGGGCCGGACCCGAAGGCCGTTGTCGAGAATTGGGCCTGGCTGGTTGGAACCACCCCGCTGCCTCCGCTCTGGTCCTTCGGCTACCAGCAATCGCGCTACAGCTACTATCCGGAATCGGAAGTCCGGCGCATCGCGTCCCGGCTTCGCTCCGAACGGATCCCCGCCGACGTGATCTGGCTGGATATCGACTATCAGTTGAAGAATCGTCCTTTTACCATTGATCCGGAACGATTTCCGACGTTTGGTCAGATGATTCAGGACCTACGGGCCGAGCACCTCCACACTGTGGTGATTACCGATCTGCATATCGCAGACCTGCCCAACGCCGGCTACAAGCCCTATGACGGAGGCGCTGCCGGCAACCACTTTGTCAAGAATCCCGATGGCTCAACCTATGTCGGCGTGGTGTGGCCGGGCAAGTCAGTTTTCCCCGACTTCACCCAGAAAGCCTCGCGTGAATGGTGGGGCACGCTCTACGCCGATTTCGTCTCCAAAGGCGTCGCCGGGTTCTGGAATGACATGAACGAGCCGGCTGTCTTCGAGGTCCCGTCGAAGACCATGCCCGACGATGCGCAGCACCGCATCGAAGAGCCTGGATTCATCACCCGCACCGCCAGCCACCTGGAGGTGCACAACATCTTCGGCATGCAGAACAGCCGCGGCACGTTTGAAGGCCTGCTCAAGCTCAATCCCGATTCCCGCCCCTTTGTGATGACCCGCGCCAGCTATGCCGGCGGGCATCGCTACGCGGCCACCTGGACCGGCGACAACTCCAGCACCTGGAACCACCTGCGCCAGACCACCTCGCAGCTCATAAACCTGGGCCTGAGCGGGTTCGCCATGAGCGGCGCCGATGTAGGCGGCTTTGCGGGCTCGCCGCAGTCCGAATTGCTTACTCGCTGGCTTGAAGTTGCAGCATTCCATCCCATCGACCGCGACCACACGGCTATCAACACCAACCCGCAGGAGCCGTGGGAGAACGGCACTCAGGAGGACGTGAATCTGCGTCGCCGTTACATTGAAGAGCGCTATCGCCTCATGCCTTATCTCTATTCGACCGCCGAAGAGATGAGCCGCACCGGCCTGCCCATCATGCGGCCGCTGTTCCTTGAGTTCCCTACCCCGACTGCGGACGGCGGTCCCATCGACCTGGCCAACGGAAACGTGTTCATGCTCGGCCCTGACCTGCTGGTTGCACAAAGCCCCTATCCCGACGAACTGGACGACTACTCCGTCGCCCTGCCGCCAGTAGGCTGGTATGACTATTGGACTGGCGCTCTTGTCGAAGGCGCTGCCGGGCGGAAGGCCATCGACAACACCAGCGTCGCCCAGCCAGAGGTCCATATTCACCGCAGCCTGGACACTCTTCCGGTGTTCGTTCGCGCCGGCTCCATCATCCCAGAACAGCCACTTGTCCAAAGCACCGACGAGAAGCCTAAGGGGCCTCTGACCTTGCGCGTCTATCCGCCCGGCCAATCGGGAAAGGAATGCGGCGGCAGCCTGTACCTGGACGACGGCCAGAGTTATGCATTCAAAAAGGGCGACCTGTTGCGGGTCGCCTTCACTTGCCGCCCAACCCCACAGGGAATTGCCGTGACCGTTCTGCCGCACAGCGGATCGTTCGCGCCATGGTGGAACCTGGTTTCGATTGAGGTGTATGGCGCATCCAGGCCCGCAACGGGCGCCAGCGCCGCTATCGACGGTGCTGCCCCCACGCCGGTTACGCCCGGCTTCGATCCAGAACACCACCGCATCACCGCCGTCGTCCCCGATAACGGCAAAGGGATGGAAGTGCAGGTGGCATACTGAATTTGTGAAAGCGTGGCGGGAGGCTCGGAGGCCCTTGACTCTCCCTCTCCCTCCCGTCCCTCGCACCAAAGTAACACCGAGTGTGTTCAAAAAGAAACATGCCGCAACCCCTTTAAACTGATACCCTAAGTGTATGAAGTTTGGGGTCCTGGTCTTTCCCGGTTCCAACTGCGACCACGACACGTTTCACGTAATTGCCGAAGTGGCAAAGCAGCCGGTCACCTTTCTGTGGCACGATTCCGAGGACCTGGCTGGCGTGGATGCGGTTCTGGTCCCAGGCGGGTTTGCTTACGGCGACTACCTGCGCACCGGCGCCATTGCGCGCTTTTCCCCGGTCATGCAGGCCGTGCAGCGCTTTGCCGCCGGCGGCGGCTTGGTGCTTGGCATCTGCAACGGCTTTCAGATCCTCACCGAAGCCGGCCTGCTGCCCGGCGCGCTCATGCGCAATGCGGGATTGAAATACATCTGCAAGCAGGTTCATCTTCGCGTGGAAACGGCCGATAGTCCATTTACCAACCAGCTCGCCAAGGGAGACGTGCTTCAGATTCCGATTGGCCACATGGAAGGCAATTACTTTTGTACGCCGGATGAGTTGCACGCTCTGGAAGCGGAAGATAGAATCGCATTTCGTTATTCATCCTCAGGGGGGGAAATAACCGCTCAAGCCAACCCCAACGGTTCCTTGGGCAACATCGCGGGAATCCTGAACGCGGGCAGAAACGTACTGGGCATGATGCCCCACCCCGACCGCTCAAGCGAGAAGATGCTTGGATCGGCGGACGGCTGGAAGATATTTGCATCCATGGTTGAAGCACTGGCGGCTTATTGAAGCTTCTTGGTCACAGAATGGGGACCGGGTTTGTATGATCGATATTCATCACCATCTGCTTTACGGTGTCGACGACGGATCGCCCGATCTGGCGACGTCCATGGCCATGGCCCGCGAGGCCGCGTCGGAGGGTGTGACCGACATTGTCTGTACCCCGCACGCCAGCGACAGTCATCCCTATAATGCTGCTCTCATTCAAGAGCGCTTCGCCGAGTTGAAGAGACTGCTCCAGGACGACGTTCAGCTCACCTTGGGTTGCGACTTCCACCTCAACGCAGAGAATATCCTCGACGCCCTCGACCATCCACTGCGCTACTCGATTGACGGCAAAGGTTACCTGCTCATCGAATTCCCTGACATGGTCATCCCTCCCCAGATATCTGAGGCAATGCGCCGTCTGCAGGACGTGGGGTACACCCTTATCATCACCCATCCCGAGCGCAACAAGGTGCTGCAGCGCAAGCCCGATATGCTGGCAGACTGGATGCGCGAGGGCTGCCTGGTCCAGGTCACGGCAAGCTCGCTTTATGGCCGCTTTGGACACTTGGCTGAAGCGCTTTCCAACGAGTTGCTGGAACGCAACTGGATCCACTTCCTCGCCACCGACGCGCACAACCCAGCGTGGCGTCCGCCGCACCTGAAGAAGGCTTTCGATTACGTGGCCCAGAAGGCCGGCGTGGAGACCGCGCAGCGGCTCTGCACTGCGAATCCGGGAGCGGCTTTGCATGGGGTCTCGCTGCCCGCCCAGCCCGATCCGCTCGGCCTTTGGGATCATGTCCCCCTGAAATTCGATGCCAGCCGCGTGCCTCCGAGCCCAAAGAGAGCCCCCGGACAACCCCAGCCTTCCAAGGGCGAATCCGCCTCTTCAGACCCCAACCTGAAGGGCTTCTGGAACCGCCTTTTCGCCCGATAAATCTGCACCGGGATCCAAGGCCGCCCTTCAGACCAGCTCCAGCCCCCCGTCCACACCCAGAATCTGTCCCGTCACGAACTTCGGCCCGGTCGCAAAAAAAAGCACCGCCTGGGCCACATCGTCCGCAGTCCCGTTGCGCCGCATCGGCGTTTTGGCGGCAAAGCGTGCGCTTGCCTCGACCTGATCGTCCAGCTCAATCCACCCGGGCGCCACGCAATTCACGCTTACCTGCGGCGCAAACGCTCTGGCCATGGTCTGCGTAAGCATGTGCAGTGCCGCCTTCGATCCGCAGTAATGCGCATGACTTGCCCAGGGGCGCGTACCGCCCAGCGACCCGATGTTCACGATCCGTCCCTCGGCGGCCCGCAGATGCACCAACGCTTCCCGCGCCACCAAAAACGGCCCCCGCGCATTGGTTTCGAACACCGCATCCCAGGCCTCCATGCTGATGCTCTCCAAAGCACCTGACTCAAACACCGCCGCGTTGTTCACCAGCACATCCAGCCGTCCAAACCCATCCAGGACAGCCTCAACCGCCTTGCGAACGGAGTCTTCAGAGCGCACATCGCATTCCACCGCCAGTGCCCGGCTGCCAAGCGACTCAATCGCCCCGACCGTATCACGCGCTTCCATTTGCGATTTCCGGTAAGTTATGGCCACATCCGCGCCGGCTCGGGCCAAGGCAAGCGCAATCTCCCGCCCGATGCGCCGCGCGCCTCCGGTAACCAACGCCGATCTTCCTTCGAGAGGTTGATTGGACATCCGCTGACACGCTGAATCTGCAATGCGATGGGTGCCCCAGGTCTCGATTTTGAGATCTGGGAGATCAAGACACTCAATCACAATACAGGATTACTCAGCGAACTGGCGCTCAGTTTGTCGGCGGCTGGCTGGGCGGCGGCGTTGCTTCAGTCGGCTTCGCCGGAGCTGCTTCCTTGGCAGGGGCCGTCGCAGGGTCTGCACTCTTGCCCCCAACTTCCCCCGCGTCGTGGATCTTGTAAATCGAGTACTGCTCGCCAGGGCGCTTCATGCGAATCTCGATCGCCATATCCGACTTGTCGATCTTGTAGTCCTCGCCGTAGGTCTGAAAACCCCGCGCAATCACCTGCAGCCGCACCGTGTCCCCAAGGGGCAGCACATCGATGACCGTCTTGCCGTCCTCGTTGGTTTTCAGCTCCATGTTGCCCTTGTCCTTCTCCCCCTGCATGGGGTGAAAGACCACCGCGGCGTTCTCCAGCGGCTTGCCATTCACGTCCTTCAAAATGGTCACTTCGATACGTGCCGTTGGCGGCGGCGCCTTGAACTTGCGGCCACGCTTGCTGGTGTCGTCCTGTCCGTGGGCGGCAAGCGAGCACGCGACCAGTCCGAACCCGGCCACAAAGACAAATACACGATAGAGCGAGCGGCGCAGCATAGCTTCCATTGTAGACGCATTCGCCGCAGCAGCGGAAGCCGCCATCCTGCCAGATAGTGGGCCAGGTCGAAGGGTACGGTAGTGGACCAGGTTGAAGGGTACGGGCTTCAGCCCGTACATTACACGCATCAATATGAGCCTGGGCTTTAGCCCCCGAGGGAATCTTCCCTCAAGCCAACCCACCACCTCCGCCCAATCAGCGGCCGGTCATCGCCTCCAACTTCTCCGGATAGCGTGCGCCCTCCACCTTGATCTCCGCAGCAGCGCTTTCGATCTCGTTTAGATCGTCACCTGTCAGTTCGAGGTCAGCCGCGCCGATGTTCTCCTCCAGCCGGTGCAGCTTGGTCGTTCCCGGAATAGGCACAATCCACGGCTTCTGGGCCAGCAGCCAGGCAAGCGCGATTTGGGCAGGCGTAGCCTTTTTGTGCTCCGCGATCCGGTCGAGCAAATCGACCAGCGCTTGGTTGGCTTTGCGAGCCTCCGGGGTAAGCCGCGGGATGGTGCTGCGGATATCGGTCTTGTCGAATGTGCTGGTCTCGTCCATCTTTCCGGTCAGAAAGCCCTTGCCGAGCGGGCTGAAGGGGACGAAGCCGATGCCGAGTTCTTCAAGCGCGGGAATGATTTCTTCCTCCGGCTTCCGGTACCAGAGCGAGTACTCGCTCTGCAGAGCGGTCACCGGCTGCACGGCGTGGGCGCGGCGGATGGTCTGCACCCCGGCCTCCGACAGCCCGAAGTGTTTCACCTTGCCCTCCTGGATGAGTTCCTTGACAGCGCCGGCGACGTCTTCAATCGGAACGTTGGGATCGACGCGGTGCTGATAGAACAGATCGATGGCGTCGATGTTGAGGCGCTTGAGCGAGGCTTCTGCGACTTTGCGGATGCGCTCCGGACTGCTGTCGAGGCCCTTGGGGCCGTGCGTGCCGTCGTCGTTGATATCGAATCCGAACTTGGTGGCGATAGCCACCTTCCCTTTGAAGGGAGCGAGACCCTCGCCCACAAGTTCCTCGTTGTTGAAGGGGCCGTAGACCTCGGCGGTGTCAAAGAAGGTGACTCCACGCTCGACCGCGGCTCGTAGCAATGCAATGGAAGCTGCCTTTTCCGGGAATGGTTTGTAGGAATGCGTCATGCCCATGCATCCCAGCCCGAGTGCAGAAACTTCGAGGCTGCTTTTTCCTAATTTGCGCTTTTGCATTTCTCTCCTTCGAATACCACATGGTCATTGGGTGTTTTCGGGTCGCACTGAATCGATTACCGGTAAGAGAACTTTAGAACAGCCTCTGGAAGCCTGGCGCCCAGCACCGAAATGTTGGAAGCCGCCTTTTCGATCTCGTCAAGGTCGTCGGGGGTAAGCACGACGTTCGCAGCACCGATGTTCTCCTCGACCCGATCGAGCCTGCGCGTTCCTGGGATCGGCACGATCCAAGGTTTCTGGGCGAGCAGCCAGGCCAGCGCAATCTGTGCGGGTGTCGCCTGCTTGCGCGTTGCCACCCGGTTCAGCAGATCGACAAGCGCCTGATTGGCTTGCATTGCCTCAGGTGTGAAGCGAGGGAAACGAGACCTCCAGTCTGTGCTCTCAAACTCCGTATCCACCGGGATTTTTCCTGTCAGGAATCCCTGTCCGAGAGGGCTCCATGGCACAAAGCCGATGCCCAGTTCCTCGCAGAGTGGCAGAATCTCCGGCTCCGGATCGCGGGTCCAAAGCGAATACTCGCTTTGGATAGCGGTTACCGGCATGACGGCGTGCGCGCGCCGGATCGTCTCGGCGGCAGCCTCTGACAGGCCGAAATGCCTGACTTTACCTTCATGCATCAGTTCCTTCACCGCGCCGGCAACATCTTCAATCGGCACTTCGGGATCCACGCGATGCTGATAGAGCAGGTCGATATGATCGGTCCGAAGCCGTTTCAGCATGCCCTCGGTCGCGCGCTTGATGTGATCGGGGCGGCTGTTCAGGCCGGGGTGCCGCTCGCCCGTCTCAGAGTCGATGTTCCAGCCGAACTTGGTGGCAATCACTACCCGGTCGCGGATGGGCGCAAGAGCCTCGCCGACAAGTTCCTCATTGGTGAATGGCCCATAGGCCTCGGCAGTGTCGAAGAAGGTGACGCCGAGTTCGTGAGCGCCGCGAATGGTGCGGATCGCCTCGATGTGGTCAGGCGACAGACCATAGCTGGAAGCGAAGCTCATGGTGCCAAAGCCGAGCTCGGAGACTTCAAGATTGCTGTTGCCCAATTTGCGTTTCTGCATTTGATTCTCCCGTGTCTGTTCGTGCGAATCCAGCTGCGATGCACCGACGCAGTCCACACGATTAAGCAGAGTTATTTTTGATACTGCTCGGCGCTGACCTGTTCCATCCAGTCGACGACTTTGCCGTCAAGCTTCTCCTGGATGGCAATGTGCGTCATCGCGGTCGTCAGCGTGGCCCCGTGCCAGTGCTTTTCGCCTGGTGAAAACCAGACCACGTCGCCCGGCCGAATTTCCTCGGTCGGACCTCCTTCGCGCTGAGCCCAGCCGCATCCCGCTGTGACAATCAGTGTTTGCCCGAGTGGATGCGTATGCCATGCTGTCCGCGCGCCGGGCTCGAACGTGACGCTGGCTCCGACAACCCGCGCCGGCTCGGACGCCTCAAAAAGTGGGTCGACCCGCACCGTGCCTGTGAACCAGTCAGACGGACCTTTGCCTGAAGGGCGCGAACCGTTTCGCTTGATCTCCATGGTTTCTCCTCTGTTGCCTTGAAGGCCGCTTCAATCTTCCCATCCCTCAAGGGCTAAAGCCTACGCTCATTTTGCGGCATTGCCGGCACGGCTGAACAGGTTGCGGAAAAACCCCACCGGGCGGTAGACCAGGGATTTATCCCTGGAATAAGATCAGCAGAATCAGCGAGGGCTTTAGCCCCTGAGGTGTGCTTTTCTGGGAGTCCGCCCGCTTTACCCCCTTTTTCCGCAACCTGTGAAGCCGTGCCCTGACACTTCTTGCCTTTGCCATAGGTCCTTCAGCAATCCGTGAAGCCGGACCCGTCCAAGAGCGACTTCACATTAGGGCATCGACCCAAGCCGGTATTGCCCAACCTCGAAATAGCCAACCACCCCTGGGCCGAGAATAATGTCAGCAACCGGCCTGGATTCGAAGGCATGACGGCATTCTACGTCCATGAAAGACGGTTCTGTGAACAGCCTCTCGCGTTTCCTCGTTTCGGAGGTCGATTCGATCCCATAAAGCTTCACATCTTCAGCAATTGAAGGGTTAGTATCTTCGCATGATCACCTGCTTGAACTGTGGGGCGGCTTGTTCTCAGAACGCAGAGTCCTGCCCCTCATGCGGGCACTCCCTACCCGCCCTTGATGCAGCGACCCAGGCGCCGGAGAGAACGGTTGCCGCGCCTGAGCGAAATGCTTCAAGCTCGCCGCCGCTCCGCCAGGGAGGATTCGCGCCAGGCACGGTGCTGGCGGGACGGTACAGGATCGTGGCCCTGCTCGGCCGCGGCGGCATGGGCGATGTCTATCGCGCTGAGGATATCAAGCTTGGCAACGTTGTCGCACTCAAATTTCTCCCTGCTTCACTCCAGAATGATGCCGTGGCACTGGCTGCGCTCCACGCTGAAGTCCGCAACGCCCGACAGGTTTCCCATCCAAATGTTTGCCGGGTTTACGACATTGGCGAGGTCGACGGCCAGCACTTTCTGACCATGGAGTACATCGACGGCGAGGATCTGGCCTCGTTGCTGCGCCGCATCGGCCGGCTGCCCGCTGACAAGGCACTGGAGACAGCACACCAGATATGCGCGGGCCTCGCCGCCGCCCACGATTCCGGATTTCTTCATCGCGATCTGAAACCCGCCAACATCATGCTCGATGGCCGGGGCCGGGTGCGCATCACTGACTTTGGCCTGGCCCTGAGCCGCGACGATGCCTCTGGCCGCAACGAGATTGCCGGCACCCTGGCCTACATGGCGCCGGAACAAATTGACCGGGGCGAAGCCAGCGTTCGCAGCGACATCTACTCAATGGGTGTCGTGTTCTATGAGCTGTTTACCGGGCGCCTTCCATTTCCAGCGACCACTGCCATGGAGTTGCGGCGGGCGCATCTGGAGTCTTCTCCCAGGACACCGTCATCTGTGGTCAAGGATATGGATCCGGTTGTCGAGAGCGCGATCCTCCGCTGCCTGCAGAAGGATCCCGCCCTTCGGCCGTCTTCTGTACGTCAGGTGGCTGCCGGGTTTCCAGGTGGAGATCCGCTTGCCGCCGCGCTGGCGGCCGGGGAAACGCCGTCGCCGGAGATGGTCGCCGCTTCGGGCGGAACAGGGGGCTTGCGTCCACTCGTTGCCTGGATATTGCTCGCCGGTGTGGTTGCCGCTGTTGCCGGGGTGATTCTGATGAGCGCCGGGCCGATGCTCTACCGCCGCGTGCCGCTCGAACAGCCGCCCGAGGCGCTGGCTGAGAGAGCGCGCGACATTCTAAAAAGTGTCGGCTACACCGAGCCGCCGGTGGACACGGCAATGGGGTTCTTCGAGGGGACAAGTTTTCTGCGCTACATCAACGAACACGACAAGTCGAAGACGCGCTGGGACCACATGGAAACCGGGCCGTTCGTGTTTTGGTATCGCGGCAGCCCGCGCCCGCTGGCATCTTCAGACATGTTCTCGAATGCACCCGGATTTGGAGCCCTTTGGACGAATGACCCCCCGTTGAATGTGTCCGGCATGACGCTGGTCGAACTCAATCCGCTCGGTCGCCTTACGCAGTTGATCGCGATCCCACTGCAAATTGACGAAGGGGAGGGCGCGGCGTCTGCGCCGGACTGGGCGCCCCTGTTCTCTGCCGCAGGACTCGATCCAGCCCGATGGACGCCAGCCCAGCCGATGTGGACGCCTCCAGCCTATGGCGACGTACGCGCCGCGTGGACGGGTTCGCTGGCTGAGCGCCCTGACATTCCGATGCGGATTGAGGCCGCGGCGTATCGGGGCAAGCCCATTTACTTCGAGCTGATCGGTCCCTGGACCCGGCCCACACGCATGCAGCCGTACCAGACCACCGCCGGCGAGCAGGTGGGGTTGGCGCTTCTGACTGCCTTGTTGCTATCGATGGTTGTGGTCGGTGCACTGCTCGCCCGGCGCAACCTCCGCCTGGGCCGGGGCGATCGCCGTGGAGCTTCCCGTCTGGCCGTTTTTGTTTTCGTCGCCTGGACGGTAGCGGCGTTCTT
This sequence comes from Occallatibacter sp., assembly GCA_050013495.1. Classification (GTDB taxonomy): domain Bacteria; phylum Acidobacteriota; class Terriglobia; order Terriglobales; family Acidobacteriaceae; genus Telmatobacter. The sequence continues at coordinate 20,755 of JBEKFD010000056.1, forward strand.
CGGCGCGCATCATGTCCCGAATTTAAATGAACTCGCCCTCTTTTTCGAGTATTTGGCCTGGGGGCTCTTGTTTTCCTGTTTCTTCTGGGTTCTCTACATTGCTTTGGAGCCGTATGTGCGCCGCCGCTGGCCTGCCGCGCTTGTTTCCTGGAGCCGCTTGCTGGCGGGAGATTTTCGCGATCCGCTGGTGGGACGCGACGTGCTTGCCGGTTGCCTTTGGGGAGCGTTAGTGGTCGATCTGCCGGAACTAGGGTGGTTTATCGGCTCCTGGCTCGGTGATCTTCCACCCGAGCCAATGGAGCACGGGCCGGATTGGGTGTTTCTTGGGGCGCGCGCAACAATCGCCTCTATATCGAATAGATTAATCATCTCGATCGTAGTATCGTTTGCCTTTCTATTTGTCCTGGTCCTTTTCCGGGCCATGCTGCGCAAGCAATGGGCGGCCGCAGTCGCATGGGTTCTTTTCTTCACCGTCTTTTTTAACTCGGAGGCCCTCTTCGCGGGAGGCCGGTTTGTTGCCATTACCTTTGTGATCGGGTTAATCCTGAATACGCTGAGCGTGATTTTGATGATCCGGCTCGGCCTCCTCGCGCTTCTGGCATCGCTCGTTTCTGGGCTTTGCTTCCTGGGGCTTCCCCTGACGACCGAGGGCTCGGCGTGGTATTCGGGTCTCAGTCTGGCGGGAATTCTGTTGATGGCAGCGCTGGCGCTCTGCGCTTTCTATATATCTCTGGGAGGCCGGCCGGCTTTCGGAGGTTTGGTCATCGAGGAGTAATCCGATAACTGTCGATCCGGCCCGAAAGCAAATCCCGGACGCCTCTGCAAAGGCAATAATATACTTGGCAAAACGGCCAGATTCAGGCACAATGGAGACGCCGTGACAGGGCAGCTACTCTTCCCAATGTTCCCGAAAAGTAAGGTCGTAGAAATAGGCTTTTAGCACCTGAGGAACTGAGGTCCAGTGTGCGATCCATTCCAAGTCTTTCCTGTTGATCTCCTTGCGAGTGAATGGCAACACTTCGTCTGTGACTTGATAAAAAGAGGCCCATGGCAAGTCTTCCCGGTGAGGATTGAGCCGCCGATTGTGCAGCCACGCCAATAAATCTGCTAGTTGCACTGGGGGGAATTCCCGCATATTGACAGCAGTTGCCTGCTTAACAATATCCCAATGATTGAATAGCCCGGCCCAGCTCTTTTTCTGCCTTTTTTTTCTTAACGTGTCGAACGGTCCGCAATAAGGTTCGTTCTGATCAAAGAAATAATGCAAATCGAGGGAGGTCCAGATTGAGAAGTTCTCCAAGTACCACTTGAAGATTTGTATAGGTACATACTTATTGCAGAGGGTCACAGAGCCGGTACCGCAAATTCGGACAGGGGTATAAGTGGGGGTTCTGTTCTTCGGCAGCCTAAGATGGCTGAGAAGAGGAGAGCAGATGAGTAGACGTCCTCGCAGGAACCACACAGCGGT